>JBGSJT010000500.1:0-7408 GCA_041741715.1 Pirellulaceae bacterium
GGCTATTCCTTCCAAAGTTGCGTCCCCGCAGAGCTTCAGTCCGCTTCACCCGGCACGTCAATTGTACGGCACAGGATCGTCCTTCAGTCACTTTGGACACGGAAGCCATCCCTCAAAAAATCCAACAGCACATCCTGCCTATCCACGATAAACCCGGATGGACCCTTATTTGCCGCTCATCACTTAGTCCCTGACAACTGATAACTTTCCTTCCATGCCCCTAACCATCGAGCAACGCAACCAACTGATTCGCGCAGACCTCGAAAAGCGTTACCCAGGGGTCACCGATTTCAGTCACGACTTTGGATCGCCGACCCGGCCCGTTGGTCATGCCAGCGGGATCGCGACCTCGACCGCAATCGTCCGCAGTTATCGCAAAGACCATCGACGCCAAAGCCAACACGTGGAACCCCAGCAAGTCATCGATGCCCTAAAAACCGCCGGAATTCAGCGTTGGGTACTGATGGGACTGTACGGTTATGTCGGATACCTGGCACAACCGCGCGCCACACAAGACGTCGACGTCTTGGTGGGCGAAGACGAGTTAGAACCAGCGATTGCCGCCATTCAAAGCCGTTGGCCGCTGCTGCAAATTGAGCGCAGGGAAGTAGTTGTGAGATTTCGTGACCCCGGCGAGATTGCCATCACGGGTGAAATGAAGCAAGTGATTGACCTGATGCTGCCCAGCAATGCCTGCTACCTAGCGATCCTTGCCGGTTATCACCGGATTGACCAAACCACCGGCCATAACATCCCAATCATGGAAGCCGCCTGCGCCAGCAAGTTCGCTGCCTTGGTATCGCCGCATCGAGAATGGGACAAGAAACAGCAAGACGGCGTCGACCTGCGCAGCATCATGTCACCCAACAAAGACACAATCGATCGAGCTCTGCTTTCGCAATTAGGCGACCTAGTCTATCCCGGCGGCGGCGTCGAAATCCTCGAATTTCTCGACCTAGCGATTCAGAAGAAACCGTTCCCAATCTAATCTTCCGACCTCCATTTTCCTCCAAAAAACACCGCTCGTGCTCTCACCTCTCCACTAATTCACGCAAGCCTTTTGAACCACAGAGTCACCAAGTATCACAGAGCTCACCCCATCCCCGTTCGAACTCCGTGTCCCTCCGTGGTTAGAAATAAGTGGAATTGGCTTCCAGCCTGTCATGCGGGAAACGACAGGCTGGAAGCCTATCCCACGTTGAACATCCGACACCTACTTACCGCACGATCTTTAATCCCCGTACAGGGCCCAACTGTTTAAGAATGCTCTCCCCCGAAACCCTTGAATCTTATCGCCGCATGACACCAAGCGAGCGGTTGCGGCTGACGATTGAATTGATGCAAGGCGTGGATAAATGTTTGCTTTCAGGCACACCTGATCAGGTAAGAAGGAAATTCGAATTATTACGAAAAGAGAATGACCTGCGAAATCACAACATGCTGACAGCTATCTCGCGTACTGGAGTCCCAAAGTCGTAGATGCAGAACCCGGTTGTTCGAGCATTGTTCGAAATAATCGATTTGCTGGAAGCCAACAATATTGAGTATGCCGTGATGGGCGGATTGGCAGTCCGTGCCTTAGCCCTTGCGCGAGCGACCAACGACGTCGAGATCACGGTTTCGCTTCAGCCCGACATATTATTGAAACTGCTAAAGTTGATGGAAAGCGAATGTATCGAAGTCCCTGAAATATACCAACACGGATGGCTAGATCGCATCGCAGGCATCCCGCTGCTTATGATAAAAACCTATGTGGATTCAGAGCACTCCGTTGACTTGGATGTCTTCATTGCCGAATCAGATTTTCAAAGAAGCCTAATCGCAAGAAGGAATTCGTTGGAGTATGACGAGCGACAAGTTTGGATTGTGACACCAGAGGACCTGAAACTATTACCGATCGCCCTCGCGACAAACTTGACGTCGCAGATTTAATTTGCATCCAGCGACAATTGGAGGAGAGTTACATGGCCAACTGGGCAACTCAACTCGGCATCGCCGACCGCCTCGCCACCGCTCTGGAGAAATCCTAAGTTGGTCGGGCAACCGTCATTGCATAGAATGATTTCCTGGTTGACTTTTCCCCTTCGTGTTAGAAATCACTCTGTTTTTGACTTCATACGAATTGAACTTTTTTTGAGACTCCTTATCACCGGTATCTGCGGCTTCGTCGGCAGCACCCTCGCCAGCAGCATTCGCGAACGAGGGCTGCGCTGGGAAATTGTTGGTTTGGATAATCTGATTCGCCCCGGCAGCGAAGAGAATCGACGCTCTCTGAAGCACCTTGGTGTTCAGTTTCACCATGGCGACATTCGTTGTGCGTCGGACTTCGAGCCGCTACCACGTTGCGATTGGATACTCGACGCCGCTGCTAACCCGAGTGTACTTGCGGGGATCGATGGACAAACGAGTAGCCGTCAATTGATCGAACATAACCTGTTAGGCACTGTTAATCTCCTCGAATATGCCAAACAGTGGAAAGCGGGATTCATTTTGCTCAGTACCAGTCGTGTCTACTCGATTCCGCCGCTGGCCGCGCTTCCTGTTGAGGACCAGGGCGGGGCTTATGTTCCAATAGCAACATCCGACATGCCGATCGGAGTATCTAGTCTCGGTATCAGTGAGCAATATTCAGTTGCACCGCCGGTATCGCTCTACGGTGCAACGAAGCTAGCGTCGGAGGTTCTTGCTCTTGAATATGCTAGCACATTCGATTTGCCCTGCTGGGTTAATCGCTGTGGCGTCCTGGCCGGAAGTGGACAATTCGGTCGACCAGACCAGGGTATCTTCGCCTTTTGGATTCACAGCCATAGAGCCAAGCGACCTTTGAAGTACATCGGCTTTAACGGAAATGGACATCAAGTCCGCGACTGCCTGCACCCGCGAGATTTGGTCAGCCTGCTGGAGAAACAGGTCGAAGCCGACGCCAAATCCAAAACTCGCATCGTCAACGTTTCGGGCGGAATCGAATCGGCTATGTCTCTACGCAAATTAACTAGTTGGTGTGACGAAAAGTTTGGAACTCACAGTGTTGCATCGGATTCAGTCGGACGGCGGTTTGACTTGCCTTGGGTTGTTCTCGATTCGTCGCAAGCGGCAAGCGTCTGGGACTGGCGTCCGCAGATGCCAGTGGCCGAGATTCTGGACGAGATCGCCGTGCAAGCTGATTCGAGGCCGGATTGGTTGGACATTACGGGGCTATGAATAGCCAAGTCATTTATGTCGAGTAATATATCCACAACATTAGCCGTCGATTCCGACTCCAAGAATCTTGCAGCATCGCGGCTAGACACACAAATTGTTCGCAAGCCATACCTTGTCATCGAACAAGGAAGCGGCTGGCGATCACTACGGCTGGCTGAAGTTTCGGAGTTCCGTTACCTTATTTTCTCGTTGGCAATGCTAGATGTCAAGCTCGTATACAAACAAACACTACTGGGTTTGCTCTGGGTCGTCCCGCAACCGCTGATTGGCGCCGGCATATTTACCTTCGTCTTCGGGATGCTCGCCAACAAGCCTTCCTGCAAGCTGCCCTACTTCGCGTTCAGCTTTGCGGGCATGGTTGGGTGGAGTTGTTCTCCGCGACTCTTAGCGGCTCCTCTTTGGTGATGGTCACCAACGCTCACTTGGTCAGGAAAGTAGACTTCCTGAGACTGATTTTGCCCCTTTCGAGCGCCTTTCAACCGGTCGTGAATTTCGGCGTTGGACTGGCGCTGATGTTGCTCATCTTACTCGTCTATCAAATTGTCCCTGGTTGGCAGATCATATTACTGCCGATTGCGGCCGGTTTGCTTCTAATATTCGCCCTTGGCATCGGATTTTGGTGCTCTTCGATCATGGTCCGCTACCGCGATTTGCGATTCGTGATCCCCGTCGCGGTTCAATTTCTGCTTTACGCTAGTCCCGTGGGTTACTGCCTGGCAGCGATCAACGAAAAAGTGCCTGTCCAATATCAAACTGTCTACATGCTGAATCCATTAGCCAGCCTTACCGAGTTTTTCCGTTGGACAATTCTCGGTAAAAAGAAGCGTGATTTTGCTTTGCTAACCTACAGTATGCTGACTGCAATTGCGGTCTTTATCGCCGATGCGTTCGCCTTCCGCCGCGCCGAACGCGGCTTAGCGGATGTCATCTGACTTACCGCCCCAGGAAGCCCAGTGGATTTGGGCTGCCCCTCCTTGGTCTAGAAACGGAAGAACTCGGCACCGCGTTTCCAAACTATACGGGACGAAGAACTTGGTCGCCTTGGCGACCGAGCCAAGCGTTTGGCTACCAGACACTTGGCCTACTGTAAATACTCCGAGCGCCGCTGAATGGTAATCATGTAGCGGTGGTTCATGCGGTGACAATTGAGAGTCCAGGCCAAGTCAAACGGGATGCATAACGTTGATCTTTCCGAATGTGTTTGCTAATGGCCCTCGCGACTGCGAAGCCATCCGCGGCATCCTGTTCGCTGCGAATCGCATGGTGGGTTTCCTAATTAGTTCATTTGTCTTATTGGCTTGGTTTCCAGCGGTTCTATGAGGATACTTATCACCGGCGGTGCCGGATTCATTGGTTCTAATCTGACTCGTTCAATGTCAGGCGCAGGACATCAGATACTTGTTGTTGACAAACTCACCTTTGCAGGCAACCTGAAATCGATTGCTGATTTGCTCACCACAGAAAAAAATCGCATTTCAGCAAATAGACATTGTCAACTCGGTTGCCATCGACGCCGCCGTCATGGGCTTTGCTCCTGACGCTGTCATGCACTTGGCTGCGGAAAGCCATGTAGATCGCTCGATTGATGGGCCCGCTGAATTCATTCAAACCAATGCTGTCGGAACCTTTAACCTTCATCAAGCGTCATTGAGATACGTTCGCACGCTCTCAGCAGCAGACTCTAGCGCTTTCGCTTCCTGCACGTTTCGACTGATGAAGTTTACGGATCGCTTGGGGAAACGGAGCCTTTACCGAACGCACCCCATACTCCCCACGTTCGCCCTACTCGGCTACCAAAGCCTCCTCCGATCAGTTTGCTCCTGCCTGTCATGAGACATTTGGGTTGCCTGTGATTGTTACCAACTGCTCAAACAACTATGGTCCCTATCAATTTCCCGAAAAACTAATCCCTGTGGTGATCTTGAAGGCACTTCTTCTAGAGAGAATTCCCGTCTACGGGGACGGTTTGAACGTCCGCGATTGGTTACATGTCGACGATCATTGCAGTGCACTTGAGTTCGTTCTGCGCAATGGAAAACCGGGCCAGGCGTACAACGTCGGTGGCAACAGCGAATTGCAAAACATTGAACTTGTTCGCCAAATCTGTAAGTTGCTCGACGAATTGCAGCCATGCGATGACGTTCGTTCTTACTCAAGTCTTATTACATTTGTGACCGATCGTCCTGGGCATGACCAGCGGTATGCATTCGATTCAACCAAATTCATGCGGAACTTGGCTGGCGCCCGAAACATAATCGCGAAACCGGATTGCGGCAAACCGTCTGCTGGTATCTCGAGAACCGCGACTGGTGGGGAACGATTCTTGATGGTTCTTACAAACTCCAGCGCCTTGGCCAAACTACCGCTGTCGCGGCTAGATAAAAACTCGCAATGATTATCCTACTTGGGGGAACGGGTTACGTCGGCTCAGCTTTTCGTGCGGAAATGGAACGCAGGAGCATCGAATTCACGAATATCTCAAGAAGTAGAGTTGATTACACGAATACTGACGTTTTATACAAGTTAATATGCGATATTCGCCCTACTTTTCTAATCAATGCCGCCGGTTACACGGGAAAACCCAATGTGGATTCCTGCGAACAAGATAAGGCCAATTGCTTGATCGGCAATGCCGTCCTTCCAGGAGTGATTCGGACGGTATGTGAACAATTAGAAATTCCGTGGGGGCATGTTTCGTCAGGTTGCATTTATACCGGCAGCAAACCCAACGGATCTGGCTTTAACGAAACTGACCCACCGAACTTTTGCTTCCGAACCGATAATTGCAGCTTCTATTCCGGAACCAAGGCAATCGGCGAGGAATGTCTTTCGGATTCAGATTCAAATTACATCTGGCGGCTTCGAATCCCGTTTGACAGCGTGGATTCGCCAAGAAACTATATCAGCAAACTGCTTCGCTACGAAAGATTGCTTGAGGCGACCAACTCGATTTCACATTTGCAAGACTTTGTTTCGGCATGTTTGCAATGCTGGGAAAAGAAAGTTCCCTTCGGAATTTATAATATTACCAATACGGGCAGCGTAACCACACATCACGTGGTGGAGATGATTAAGCATCATCTGAAGCCGAATCGAGAATTTGACTTCTTTATTGACGAGGATCAGTTCATGCAATTGGCCGCAAAAACACCACGTTCCAATTGTGTATTAGACAACAGCAAACTGCTAAGTGTAGGTATCAGGATCTCCAGCGTCGAAGAGGCACTCGATCGATCCCTGCGGAGTTGGCAACCGCAAGCAATTCAATCGACAATTGACCCACGTTCTGTTCCAGCATGATTAAAGGCATCATTCTCGCGGGCGGGTCGGGATCAAGACTCTCTCCGATCACTACTGCAGTTAGCAAGCAACTGCTACCGGTGTACGACAAACCGATGATCTATTACCCGTTATCGACGCTGATGCTGGCGGGAATTCGCGAACTACTCATCATCACAACCCCTCATGACAGGGATGCGTTTGGACGACTTCTCGGTGACGGTTCCAAGTGGGGAATCGAAATTACTTATGCGACTCAGCCAAAGCCAGAAGGACTTGCTCAAGCCTTCATTATCGGCGCCGACTTTGTCGGTAACGACCGTGTGGCTCTGGTCCTTGGCGACAACATTTTCTACGGACAGGGCTTTCGCAAGATACTAGCTTCGGCCGCTTCTAGAGAAGCGGGGGCGACGGTCTTTGGATACCAAGTGACTGATCCACAGAGCTACGGAGTCGTCGAATTTGATGGAAACGGTCGCGCTATCTCAATCGAAGAGAAGCCGGCGAAGCCTAAGTCGAACTATGCCGTGCCGGGGCTCTATTTTTACGACAATGACGTTATCGAAATCTGTGCGAATTTGCGACCCTCGAAGCGAGGGGAACTTGAGATCACCGACGTCAACCGCATCTATATGGAACGTGGCTGGCTTAGCGTCGAATTGTTTTCACGCGGTTTCGCCTGGCTGGATACCGGCACCAAAGATTCCCTCCTCGACGCATGCAACTTCGTTGCCGCCGTCGAAAAACGACAAGGCCTCAAGATAGCATGCCTTGAAGAGATTGCCTACGGACAAGGTCTTATCGACAAGAGTCAGTTTGTCGAGTTGGCGGCAGAATACCGAAATGACTATGGCGACTATCTCATGCGTCTCGCATCTAGCGTCTAGCATCTCGTTGCTCGTCACTCGTATCGTTTTAACTGTTTCAA
>JBGSJT010000501.1:0-8309 GCA_041741715.1 Pirellulaceae bacterium
TGTTGGTGGTTGAGACTCTCCAAGCAGACGGATCAGGATTTGGGGAGCAGGCCACCAGTGACACACCTGCGAGCCCTCAACGGCTCCAGCAAGCTGCCCAGTCATCGAAGCTAAGCATTCGTCAATGAATTTAGAGCAGAAAAGGAGGCAGCGTAGCGTTCCAAGAACTAACACCTCGAGCCGCCGAAAAGAATTCACCGACAAATTATTGACAACATCTCCATTTCCGTTACATTTAGCCTATTAGGTCTCCCGTATGCCTTCATTTGAGTTGCAGCAATAACCACTGTTGTTTTCGGGCAAAGGAGAAATTCCTTGGCACAACAGGAAGAAACATTATACAAAGTGTCACTTCGGTAGACCGCGATGTCGATCAACTTGGGCACCCTGTAATTTCGGGATTCCAGTAAAACTATACTGGCCTATTTGTTAGCAGCCTCTGGATTATTTCCCAAACTCTAAATTATCAACAATCAAGAGCGTTGGACATGGCGCCCTCTGGTAGAATCGCTAAGGCCTTATTGCCGACGGCCGTGGTATTGGTTATCTGTGCCTGTGGTTTATCGTTGGTATCTAAGCAGCGTGCGACCACTATTAGTCATGTGGCCGGTGACTCTCCAAGCTCACCTGTTGCAGTCGGCTCAATCTCACCAGCTGCTCCAGATCAGGTGTTTCGAGTCTCTGAGTGCAACTTCGGTATTGACACGGCTGAACTGCGTGATGGCAATCAGCATTTTGGGTTGCTCTCGCATGAATTAAACAAAGTATCTCAGAGCTGCTCTCTCGATGAGTACTTGGAGGAAGGGTCAGGCAGTGCAGAACCAGCGCTGATTGGCTCCGTGAGTGGCCAATTTTTTATTGTTCTTGCTTCGATAGAAACGGAATTTGGACCGATGTATCAAATCCTAAATAGGCTTGGGGATACTGACTTGGTTTCTGGGCGCGAGTTAAGAGATGCGACTTTTGATTTGAATACTGTGTGGATGCCAAAATCGGATACGATTATCAATAAGAAGTTAAGCAATGAGATTCCCATTGAATTCGATAGGCTCTGGCACACTTTTGGTCTTACGAAGCTTGGCGATCCGCTCGAAACCACTTTTCGTATTACAAATCGAGGCGAAGTGCCTATTGAATGCGATTCAATTAGGGGGTCATGCGGCTGTGTTTCTATAACCCCGAAGGCTCCATTTACAATAATGCCAGAGGAGAACCGCCAAATCAATGTGATTGTTGGAGGCAATCCAGGCGAATCACTTTCACAATCTGTTGCGTTTCAATTTATAGATAAAATTGGCGATCGTACTTTGAATGCAAAGTTTGATGTCTACGGCAATAGCCTGCATTCAATGGAAATCATGCCGACCTCGATAGACTTTGGTTTGCTCGCTTCAGGAAGTAGTTTAGTTGAAAGAACTATAGTACTTCGAGAGACGCCTCAAGACCGATTCGCCATCCAGGAAATAAATTCGGATGCGATTCCTACTGTGGATATTTCGCGGACAGTTGAACTTGGGGAATCGGGCCTGAGGTCTTATAAGCTCGTCTTGAGGTTAAGGCATTCGCCCGAATTAAGAGGCCATGAGCTTGGCGAGCTCGTTATTTCTACGGACAGCAAGCTTAGGCCAACTGTTAGTGTGCCAATTCGATGGCGGGCTGAACCTCAAATTCGAGTTCAGCCAAGCGTATTGTCCTATGGGTCAGTAAAGTTAGGCGAGGAGGTAAGTCGTAAGCTGCGAATAACATCCTCAGTTGATGACCCCTTGGAACTGCGAGATGTCAGTGCGCCTGATGATTTTGATGTAGAATCTACAGAGGTTGAAGGGGCAATTGTTCTCAACGTTCGATTTCGTCCAACTGAATTAGGTATCGCACAACACACGCTTCTGTTTGCTGTCGCAATGAAGATGTCCAACCGCAATGAGGAGGTATGCGTTAAGACGGTGTCACTGGTTCGCGAGTAGGGTCACGTTCACTTTTTAAAGGAGGTTGTAGCCATGCGTAGTATTTCAATTGAAGGGTTTTGGATTTCTTTACTTGTTGTTTTATTGGGCGGCAGTGCTGTTAGCTCTCAGGATTGCGACTGGGAATTGGGTGTTGACACTGGAGATTGCATCAAGCCTGATTTTCTTTGTCCAGATTCATGTTCGACGACAACTACGTTTTGTACTAACAGTGATGAAACAGATTATAAGAATGTTTATCAGTACCCACTACTCCAAACTGGAGATAAGAAGATTGGATTTAGAGACCTAGTAACTTGCTATGATGAAGCAAATTGTGAATTTACGCGACATACCAATAGGCCATGCCTCTACGAAGGCGGGGGGATTTGGTATTGTGGGGGTTGGTATGATGACGAGAATTGCTATTCTTGTAGCCCTGGAATTCCTATACCTGTAACCTTCTACCAGTACGCGCTCTTTTCTTGCGGTGGATAAATTGCAAGCATAGCATCGCATCTGCGGTATATGCAAACGGTGCTGTGCGTCTTTGAAGGCACAACAAGACAAAGAGAGTTCGAGAACATTTACATGACACTAGAAAGGTCGTGGCTAGAAGGTCGCTCAAGAAAAGGAAAGGTTGGGCGTACCTCAAATTCAAATATTCCTTGGACGATTCACGTATACTCAAGAGCATCGTAGCAGTTAAGGGGAAGGCGGTTGATGTGATTGCTAAATTCATTTCGGTGACACTTTAGCTTTCTAAGCTGGTGAAGATCGTCTAGGAAGGTGTAAGTGAAATACTCAGTGACATTGGGCACTCGCGTGAGCAACTGGATACGGATTTAAACTTAACTAAGTGCCAAAAAAGCGAGAGAACGGCCAGACGGTTGATCATGAAGTGAGCATTCCATGGCGACAATAGTAATTTGATGCTCATAAGTTCCAGACTGCGGCACATCGCAGCAACCAATTGGGCACTTGAAAACACCTTTACATCTCGCAACTAACTAATTTACCCCCGGAGGTGAACCCGCTATCTTAGCCCAATCGCCACCCCATTCCTACTCAACTATGCTGAACCGGCGTGGGTTGTAGGCGCTGAGAAGATAGAAGTCACTTTTACTTTGACGACTCCTAGTTTTTGTAAGCAAGCAAGTGCTTTGTTCCGATTGAATTCTAGCTTGTGGTTGGAAACATTAGTTCAATTCACACTCTGATTTTTGGTGCGGAGCATTCACGGGCATTTGCGTCAACCAGAAAATTATATTGGAGCATTGCACTAGTGCTGTTCAGCAACGATGATGCAGTAGTGCAGGATGTACCGGTAGAGCCGTTGGTTTTTTAAGAGAAAACGGCCCTCAGCTGCCTGGGATAAGGACTTTATCGAGTAAGTCCTGCCCGGAAAATAACTTAGTGAGCGATTTTACTCAGGAAGTTCGCCTTGCCCTGATGCGGTTCCTTCCTCAACAATATCCCCTGGTCTTATTTATATAAACTTTGACCTTAGCTTAGTATACGTGTGTGTCATGTATCGAATTGCATTCCTATCTCTGCTTCTCTCCGTGTCGTTCCATCAGTTGTCGCTGTTTGGTCAATTATTGGAAGCGGAAGAAGACAGCCGTGTAGATTTACTGCAGATGCTGTCTCTTCAAATAAAAGGGAACATGGATCGAATAGATTCGTGGGAGGCCAATTTTAGTATAGCTGAGGCTTCTCGAAGGACTGATCCACCGATTCCAAAGCCGAACTCGTCGACAAGTAATGTCCAACGATTGCGAGGTAAGTATATTTACAAGTCGGCTGCCCAGGGTAGATTTGTTTTAGATAGACGTCTCGATTCACTGTACACAGAATACACGCGTGCAGGAAATAAAATCCTTTATGAGCATGTTGAAACAGGGGAAAAGCACTATTTCGATAATCGGGCGTATTCTCGAAAGTCAATTTTAACTCCTGAGCATTATCTTTCTCATAATCCAGAGCAAAAAGTAGTAGGTATTGGCGGACCTGATGATCCAACTGGACGCCAAGCTGCACGTGGCATCACTTATAGAAAATCGAACGCATCAGGAAAAAGGCTTAGGGTCAACTCAGTCGTAATCGACCCACGTCAAATTTGTACATTGGGGCAAAATCCATTCGATGATTACTTTGCTGGAATGGCGGAACTGTTGACGAAGAAGCCTCAGCTTTTGCTCGATATCGAGGCAACGGCAGATGGGAGTAAAGGGTATCAATATACGTATCTTTCGCCAAGCGGTGATTTACTCAACGTGACTCTTAGCGAGTCAAATTTTTATATGCCCGTCCGTGAAAAAGCTACGGCTGGCGACGGTAGCTACGATGAAACCGTAGAGTGGAGCTATCAGGAAGTCGACGGCATAAAAGTTCCAAAGCGTTACCATAGAAAGCTGTTACTTGAAGGAGAGCTTGCGATTGAACGTGAGATTGTATTTACCGATACATTTCTAAACAGAACTGTCCCTGAGGACACCTTTTCTTACTCACAGTTTCAGCCTGATGATGGCGATCGTCTCGTAGATGAATTAGATAATAATGAGTCCTTAATATTTGATAATGGCAATGCTATTTTGCAAAGTGATTATCTGGAAGGCCTTGGAATCGCAACACCGTTAAACCCTCAACCTAGCAATAGAGTAGCTTTTATTATTGCGAACGCGCTTGCAATTCTCTTGATCGTTTTCCTAATCAATCGAACAAGACGTTCTAGAATAAGCAATTCTTGAGCGACTCACCGCACAAACCTTGAGGTGCATCGCCTTGCACGGGCGCGCTCAGTTCTTATTTCAGCCGGTCTGGGGTTGAGGTTGTTTGACGTGTAGAGCTTTTTTCGGACAGTGTTGTGCCTTATTTTGGTGTTAGCGTCCGGTGAACCGCATCATTATCCCCTGCTTTAGCTTTTCGCAGCTCTTTTTGCGATTCTTACTTGTCGCGAGCGTTTTCGTTCTTCGGCGGTGAGCGTTCGGTGAACTACATCTTGTGCTGGCTGCTAGGCTGGAGGATTTGAGTTTCCCCAACCTGAGGAGTCGATGCGATGGCGAACAAGAATCGTTCAGCGGAGAAAGCAGCGTTTTGGCGGTTGGCGGTCACGGAGTTTGAGCGGAGTGGTTTGACGGTGCGGGCATTCTGCGTGCGGGAGGGTCTGGCGGAGCCGTCGTTCTATGCTTGGCGGCGAACCCTTCAAAAGCGCCGCGCCCCGCAGTCACAAACGGCAGACGCGCCAGAGCTCGTGCCGGTGAAGGTGATCGAGTCGTCCGGCAGCCCGGCAAATTGCGACGCACCTTCTCGGCTCCTGGAGATCGTCACGCCGACCGGGTTCACGCTTCGCTTCCCACCCGAGATCGAACGGCAACAACTGGGCGCCTTGCTGAGCGCGATCGCCGGATGCAAGGAGGCGCGAATATGTTGAGCATCGCCGCGGGCACACGCATCTTTGTGGCGAAGGAGCCCACCGATATGCGTAAGGGATTCGATGGCCTCCAGGGAATCATCACGGGAGTGCTCGAAGAGGACCCTCTCTCCGGCCAACTGTTTCTGTTCGTGAACCGTCGGCGCGACAAGCTGAAGATTCTGTACTGGGACGGCGATGGACTAGCCATCTGGTACCGACGGCTGGAACAAGGGACATTCCAACTACCAAGCATCGCCGACGACCAGAAGTCGGCCGAGATCAAGAGCGACGAACTGACGATGCTGTTGCGTGGCGTGGATCTGAACAGCGTACGGCGCCGCAAACGGTTTTCGCTCGCCGGTTGATCACGCCTTCTGCTACGAAGCGCTTGCGAGAACGCCAACTCTCGCAAGCGTTTTATCTTCTTTCTAGAATTTTCCCAACTGCGATTGTTTTTTGCCACACCGCGCGTATAACGATTGCCATGAACGCGGCGCAGTTGAAAAAAGAAAACGCTCGTCTTCAAGAGCAGCTCGCTCAGCGCGATGCGACGCTTCAACAATTCACCGACGCGCTTACCGAAAAACAGCGTCAAGTCGCCGCGCTGGAACATCAGGTGAAGTTGCTGCTTGAGCGGATCAAGGGCTCGCGACAAGAACGGATCGATCCCGATCAATTGCTCTTGTTCTCGACGGAAGAACTGCGAGAGATCGCCCGCCAGCTGGAACAATTCCCCGGTGGCGAGGAGCTGATCGACGACGGTTCAGCGAAGAAGAAAAAACGCCGCAAACGCTCGTCAGGTCGCGTGGGCAAGTTGCCCGAACACCTCGAGTGTGAGGTCATTCGTCACGAACTCACCGAATCTGAGCGAACTTGCCCAGAATGTGGGGACCTGCGTTACGAAATGGGCGTCGAAACGAGCGAACAGCTTGAGCTGGTCCCGGCCCGCTTACAAGTGATTCAGCATGACCGAGTAAAATACGCTTGCCGAGCCTGCGAAGAGCACGTCGCCATTGCGGAAAAACCGCCCCAGCCGATCGAAAAGGGGCTGCCCGCTCCCGGATTGTGTGCTCACACGGTGCTGAGCAAGTTCGGCGACCACCAGCCGCTCTACCGGCAAGAAGACATTCACTCGCGGCTAGGCAAAACGATTCGCCGCAGTACGCTGTGCGGCTGGCAAGCCGCCTTGGCCGAGCTTTCACTGCCGCTGGTGAAGCGGATGAAGTACCTGGTGCTCCAGTCGCAAGTGATCCACACCGACGACACCTCGATCAAGATGCTCCAGCCGGGCTTTGGGAAGACAAAGACCTGCAAATTCTGGCCCTACCTGGGCGACTGGCAGCATCCGTACGCCGTGTACGATTTTACGACCACTCGTGAGCGGGACGGCCCCCAAAAGTTTCTCGCAGGATATCAAGGATACTTGCAGGCCGACGCCTATGCGGGCTACGACTGCATCTATGCCGGCAACCAGGTGCAGGAAGTCGCTTGTTGGATCCATGCGCGGCGCTACTGGCATCAAGCGCGAGACAACGATCCGGTGCGCGCCAACACGGCGCTGTCGTTCATCGCCCGCTTGTCGCAGATCGAATCGCAACTGCGCGAGACGTATCCACGCAGGAACTTACAAGGCGATCGGGACTTCGAGGCGGTAGCCCGCGGAAGGCAAGAACATGCGCTGCCGATCCTGGCAGAGCTTAGAGCGTGGCTGGATCGTGAAAACGAGGATCGACGCATCTTGCCGAAGAGCCCCATTCGCGCAGCGTTTACGTACACGCTCAATCAGTGGGACGCGCTCTGTCGGTACACGGACGCAGGTTATCTCTCCTTCGACAACAACACTGCTGAGAGACTGGTCAAAATCGCAGCCATCGGACGACGTAACTATCTCTTCGTTGGCAGTAGCAACGGTGGGCACGGCGCCGCCGTGATGTATTCGCTCGTGAGCAGCGCCAAGGCCAATGGCGTCGAGCCGTTCGCTTGGCTGAAAGACGTGTTCACTGAGTTGCCCTACCATCGCGACAGCGAAGCATTCCGCCAAGCCGCCAGAGGCCTCCCGGTCACCAGCGCCGAACTGGATCAGCTCCTGCCCGACCAGTGGCACGCAGCCAACCCCAGTCACCGCTGGACGATCGACCAGATCCGCCGAGAAGAACGCGCGAAAAGGGCCAACGCGTAGGCGTGTGGTTCACCGAACGCTCACGGTGCGCTGTCACGCACCTGTGCTACTTCTACTTATGCTTGCCAGTCGCTCACCAGGCATGTTTGGCAGAATCCACGAAGCTCTGATGGTGTGGATGGAACCAACCGCTAACACGTGCATCGCTTTCTATACAGCGCTATATGAATCTGTAGGTTGCGTTTGCGGATGAGTTGCCTTCCATCGAGAGCGATCTTTCTTCCATGCAATACGGGCGGACTGGTATGGAGTTTGCATAAACTCCTTTCTCCCGTGGGAGTGGATAGGCACTCGCTTGCAAGCTTGTAAGAGTGACACCGTTGCTCGAGTGCGCACATCAATTGCCTCGGCGCTGCCGTCATTGCGCAGAGGCTAAACGTTTTCTGAACCAGTGAAACCGAAAGGAGACCAACTATTATGTTTCGACGACTGCGCTACGTGCTGGTGACAATCGTAATTGCGGGAATGCTGGCCATGCCCTCGATCGTTACCGCCCAGTACTACGACTATGGCTACAACGACTACGGCTATGGCTATAACGACTATGGCTATGGCTACAACAACTATGGCTACAACAACTACGGCTATAACAACTATGGCTATAACTATCCCTACTACGGTACGTACTACACCACTGGGTACAACGGTTGGGGCTGGTGGTAATGAGCTCGACTTGCCAGCGCACGCCTCACTTCGGTAAGAGCCTGGCGGTATACGGCGTTTAAGAATATCTAACCAGTTTGTTTTGTTGCAGAGACAAGCGGTGAACTTC
>JBGSJT010000502.1:0-11598 GCA_041741715.1 Pirellulaceae bacterium
CGGCCTAGCCGCCCAAACCCCAGGTGGAGAAAATGAATTTTTTGGACCGTGACCCAGGCCTGCATTTCGCTCGCAAGCTCGCTACATTTGGCCTGGGCTAGACAATCTGCTGGACCTTCGGTCCGTTATGAACTTCCACAGCTAATCATCGCACGCCCCACGCGACTGCCTTGCGGTTCTCGGAACAGCCCTATTGGCATTTGGTGGTCGGTGGGCAACGATTAGGTTCCTGGGCAGTTTTCCGGCTTGTTTGGCTGGTCGGTTCGGCCCATAATGAAGGAATGGAAATTCAATTTGTCGTTCAAAACGGTGTCGTTGTGCTGCCGCCCGATGTAACTTTGGCTGACGGAACCGTCGTCGTTTTGCATTGCTCGCGGGAACAAGTTCTCGTCGAGCCGCGCCCACGGAGAAGAGCACAATTTCCGTTGGTGCCTTCCAAGCATCCCGGCTCAATCCATTTGACGAACGATATGATTGCCGAACTTCTGAATGACACAGAAATATCTCTGTGACGTGATTTTTCGACACGTCTTGCTGAACGGCACCTCGAACTCGAGTTGTGATATTTTCTTACCCCTAAACTTCCTGCCTCAATATCGAACGCGGTGGAGAGCTTCTGCGACGAGTACCTCAGATTTTCGATTGATAAGAGCATGAGGTAAGAAGATTGGTAACGGTGCACGGCAAACGTGCGAATTGAGAATTGAGACAGAGTAGAACCATTGTCTCAATGGTTCACTGCTTCGGCTTGCCTAACCCCGTCAAAATCCTGAACAATTGGGGGTAATAAAGTCCTGAACAATTGGGGACAATTGTTCTACTCTTCAGCTAATCTCGATACTTGATTTCAAGCGTCCCTTGCGTTAACATATATGTAAACCCATGCCTGTCTACTTTTTTCATTGGTCGGATGAAATCGTGGAACATCTCGCGGACAATGATGTTTCTCCAGATGAGTTTGAGGAAGTGGTTCAGGACTCGATGAGTACAGCGACCACAAGTCGATCGACTGGGCGACCTGCGAGAATTGGGGTAACGAAAGCAGAGGGGCGTGTGCTGTTTTGCGTTTTCGAATGGGCCGACGCTGATAGGACTCAGATCGAACCAATTATTGCGTACGAAATAGATTGAAACCAAATGCTAAATCCAAAACCAGAATCGAACTCAAAAATCGGTAAAATGACTGCTGAG
Source organism: Pirellulaceae bacterium (assembly GCA_041741715.1). Taxonomy (GTDB): domain Bacteria; phylum Planctomycetota; class Planctomycetia; order Pirellulales; family Pirellulaceae; genus Aureliella. The sequence continues at coordinate 1,192 of JBGSJT010000502.1, forward strand.
AAACGAGCGCGCTATCGGCAAGCGGTGGCGGAGGAAGAAGCGGGGAAACGGGAAAATGTCTTGGGGGCGCGAGATATCGCCAAACGCTTGAAGGGAGAACGCAAACAGATCGCGGGTCTTGTCGCTCAACTGCGAGAAATCCGCCAAGCAGGCGGTGTCTCGCTGAGTGAACTGGAGTCTCGAACGGGAATCAGTAAGTCTTCGTTGTCACGACTGGAGAATAGCGTCGCGCCCAACCCGACTTTGTTGACTCTGCATCGCTATGCTGCGGCCATGGGCGTCGTGCTGAAGCACGACTTGATTGTGAGCTAACCGCGCTGAGGGAGTAGATACCCGCAGTAAACGGACTCGCGTCTTGGTCAGATCGGTCGTGCTGCAAGGGCCCCAGGGATTCAACGGGAGCATGATCCCAATCGGTCGCATCTGCCAAAACCAAGGCGGACCGTTGGTGTACAATTCGGGTTTGATTCGTTCACTGAGTGAGAACCTTAACATGCATGCTCGCCATTACATAGCCGCTTGTGCAAAACTATCTCTGGCAGGTCTCCTGTGCCTCGGCTCGCAAGCGAGCTCGCAAGAAAATACGGTGGATCAAGCGCCCGTGGTCGGCGCGAGCGAATCAGGTGCGGTCACAGCGGTCGAAGGGGAGGGAGACAACGCTGCGGTTGACATGCGACAAGCGGTGGTGCAAATCACGTCCAATCTAAGACTCCCCAATTTCTTTCAGCCTTGGAACAAGCGTTCGGCCAACGCTGCGGGGACAGGGACATTAATTGCCGGAGGTCGAGTATTGACCAACGCGCATGTTGTCGCGTACGCCAGTCAAATTTATGTCCAGGGGTTCCAGTCTGCAGAGAAGGTTTCGGCGAAATTGTTGTTCATCGCTCCCAATATCGATCTGGCTCTCCTACAAATTGACGACGAAGAGTTTTACCAGTCACGCCCGGTCGCTGAGATTTCTACGGAGCTGCCGAGCACGGGGCAAACAATTTCCGTGTATGGCTTTCCGATCGGTGGCAATGATCTCTCGACGACCGAAGGGGTGGTGTCGCGCATCGAATTGGCACCACTGCTCAATGGCGCCACGACCCTGCGTATCCAAGTCGATGCGGCAGTCAATCCAGGGAACAGCGGTGGTCCAGGGCTAGCGAATGGGAAGCTGGTGGGAGTTGTCTTTTCCAAAGCCAAGCAAGCTGAGAGTACGGGCTATCTAATACCTGCCGAAGAGGTGTTGGCCTTTTTGGACGATGTCGATGATGGGACCTACGATGGCCGTCCCCAATGGATGCACGGTTATCAAACACTCGAAAATTCCACCCTCCGTGACTTTTATCAGCTCGACAAAGGTATCGGAGGCGCACTGATCACATTCATCAATGCAGCGCAGGGGGAGCAGTGCAATCTGCGAGTGGGAGATATTGTCATCGCCATCGATGGTAAGTTCGTCGGTCAAGACGGCAAAGTAGCGGTGAACAGTTCATTGCGTGTTCCCTTCCACTATTACTTTCCAAAGTCGACCAAGCTGGAACTTGTGTCGCTCGATATTATCCGCGACGGCCAAATGCAAACGATCCAATTGCAACTGGCTACTGACATGCCGCGCGTGCTGGGATTCGAAATCGATTCCTACCCCAGCTATTTTATGGTGGGACCGCTGACCTTTACGGCTGCAACGGCAGGTTTGGTGAGCACGCTTCCAGCGCAATTAGTTGGGCCACTACTGCAGCGCCAAAGTCCACTGCTGCGGCGCGGCAACGATGCGCCAGAATTTGAAGGGGAGGAACTGGTCGTCGTCGCTAGCGATCCATTTCCCAGCCTACTGCTCAAGGGATACAATTCGCCTACTTTGGGCACGCTGTCAACCATCAATGGAATGCCGGTCAAAAACCTTAAGCACGCGGCGGAGTTGGTGCAGACCAATCAGGCAGAGTACCTGCGTTTTAATTTCGTCGACCGTGGCGTGGGGGAGATAGTATTTCGCCGCGCGGATGTGGACGCTGCCAGCGAGGAGATTTTGCAAGACAACAGTATCCGCTCCGCCTATTCCGACGACCTACGCGACGTCTTCGATCCGAATTAAGTTGGGGAGTGTAGCTCACTTTCAGGCACTACTAGAGTGCGCATTCTCCGATGCAATTCTGAGGCTAAGCAGAGTTCAAGGCTTGGTCGTCAGATCAAAATTGGCTTGGTCGGTCCCTTCGCGGGGGACTTCAAAGCGGATGATGTCTTTCGAACCATAAGTGTTGTATCGCGCGGGGACTTTTTCCTTCGAAACAGGGATGTTCTCACCATTGGGCCCTTCCTTCATTTTGAAGGTGGTGACCATGACCATATGGGGGCCAATGATCGCGCCATCCTCGCCTTTTAAACTTTTGATACGATACTGCCCTTGGTCATCGCACTCGGCGTAGGAGCCATAGCCCGATTCCTGGCTATCGCCCTGCGCCAACGGCTCGAAGCTCAATAGCGCGCCAGCTAAAGGTTCACCATCCAAAGTCACTTTTCCGGAAACAGGTGCAATCTTGTATTCCCCGCCGCAGCCCAAGGTGGTTGACAATACGAGAAGCATTAATAGGAATAAGCGAGGCATAAGGTTTGATCCTGGTAGTAGTACGCTTCGGGTTACGAAGGATGCGATATTAACTTCTCGCACGATGCTTAATTTAAACTCAACGACTAGGCGGCCGGCGAGTTGCTCCAACCGCCCACCGCTTCGTTTTTCGCTTGCTGATTGCGTTCATTGATCGGCGAACAACAGTCGCTGTCAGGGGGGGTTATTCGAAGTTGCCAGCTACCTCGCCGCGCGCGATGGTCCCCATGGCCTGGTAGACGGTGTTGTCGATATTTGTGCTAACCGAATGCACCGAACCATCGACGAACACGAAGTTGATAACGCCGGTGTGCAGGCTGGCAAAGGTGCGGTAGCACTTGAAGTGCTGCGCGTGATTGGTGGCTGCCCAACATGTTTCGAAGTCGGGAACGCGGGTGTAGGATTCAGGCTGGATACCGGCCAGGGCGACGAAGCCTCGGCTGATCGTTCCGAAGGCACCCCGCTCAGGTTCAGTGCGCGTATGATACTCGCCGATTAACAGCGTATTGCTGGTCCCGTCAATTACCGAGCCAAAACTATCCGAGCCGAGTGATGGACCGACCATATGCACCGCGCCGCGGGTCTCCATTTCGCCAGCCCGCAGAGGCATAAACGGGCCCCAATCAAAAAAGCCATTCTGCCCACGGAAGCGAAGTCCCGAAACACCCTTGTAGGACGTCGGCTGGACGACATTATTCAATGAATAGGGAGTTTGAGCTGGTTTGATCAGTGCATCCTTACCAACATCCGATGGGCAGATGTAAAAGGGGATCTTCTGCTGGTGAATGACCAGATTCGCTGCATTCATGTTGGTAATCCTCTGGTCGTAGCGGTTGTAGAGGTTACCCTGCTCCATGAAGGGCAATAGCGCTAATCCCCAGCCGACGTAGGTTGTCTTGTCGGTGGTGGCCCAGTGATTCACCCCAGTGATGTCGTAGTTAACAGAGCCCGGTACCAACAACTTAAATGTGTCGTGGTACATGTGGACGCCCAAGCCCATTTGTTTCAAATTGTTCGAGCACTGCATGCGCCGCGCCGCCTCGCGCGCCGCCTGCACCGCAGGGAGCAACAACCCCACTAGAATTCCGATAATAGCAATAACCACCAACAGTTCCACAAGCGTGAAACCAATTCGCTTTAAACGCGAAGCAAGCACCATGACCTTCTCCCTTGAGAAATATAGACAGAGAATTTAAAAATCGAGCAAGATGCTAGTCGATCGGCCTCTGACATCGTAAGGATGTGCCGAAAGACTCTTTCGATTACCTGATTATCCACTGGATCGCAGCACTGATTCTATCAACTTGCGTACTGTTTCAAAGCGAATAATCTGAAGATTCCCAAACGTTCTGCAGAGTCAACTTGGAGTTAGCCCATCCTAACAATTAACATTGCTATTTGCTAATCTATGGTGACGTTTTTTATCCTTAGATTTATATAGTGAGGCGCTTGTTCAATGTGGTGTTTTGGAAGATTGCGGTTCGGTTAGATTTTTAGTTGATTTTTTAGCAGGTCGGTTTCATAAATATCGTCGACCGTCGAGGTCGAGAAGTGTCGAACCGGGTTTCTGGGGACATGATGCCCTCTAACCGCTTTCGCGGTTTATCCCGAATGCCGCAAGGATAAGCTTTTCGAAGTGAGTGGAATGGGCACAGGCCCACCGGTTTTGCACTGGAAAGTCAAACGGCGAACGTAGCGATGAGTCGTTGATTCCGCCGGGCCAAGCCCGAAACGGAGATCGAGATTGCACGTGGCCTGAGGGTAGCTGCCAGTTGCACGCCCAGCCCGGGCAAGCCGAACGGAAGCGAAACTATCTGAGGTGCAGAATAAAGTTGGCACTCATTTCATCCGCAGAAACCACATGTCAATCCCAAACTTTTAACAGCCTAGGCTTGCGCCCATTCCGCTCACACCACGTTGATGCGAAGCACACCGATTCGCGCAGGCGGTTCAGATTGATTTCACTCAACATAGCCGCTTCCGCAACCAAAGAATCTGTGATCTGCGATAATATGTTATTGACAGGAGGCAACAGAGAGAACCGAGTCCTGGTCAAGATTTACTCGGATCGCCCCAATCTCCGTTACCTCTGCTATCTCATGTTCAATTGTCCGTCCATCGACTTTTGGAGAATAGAGAAAACGAGCAATCTCAAACCCGCGAACGGTTGCAACATTTTCTAACCTACCATTTTCTAACCTTCAATTCACCGACTCCAGCCTGGCGATATCGGGCGTGACGTTGATCGTAAGCGTTCAGCAGCTACAGGTGGTATTAGCCAGCGGTTGCGGCAGGTCACGGACCTCACTGTCGACGTGTATAATGGTCTTTTGTCGACACCTAAACGCGAGCTGGGAAATTCAATGTTGCGATACGCTGTTCCGCTGTTGTTTTTGGCGCTTGCCTCTCCAACCACTGTAGCGGCTGAGAAGCCGAATGTGGTGATTGTGATTACCGACGATCAGGGGCATGGTGATCTGTCGTGTCACGGCAATCCAATTCTGAAGACTCCCAACATCGACAAACTTTTTGCGGAGTCGGTGCGTTTAACTGATTACCACGTCGCTCCTACGTGTTCCCCCACCCGGAGCGCTTTCCTGACGGGACATTGGACTAATCGCACTGGTGTCTGGCATACGATCATGGGGCGCTCGATGCTCCGCGAAAACGAAGTGACCATGGGACAAGTCTTCAAGGAGAATGGCTATGCGACAGGCATGTTCGGCAAATGGCACTTGGGGGACAATTACCCGTACCGAGCTGAGGATCGTGGATTTACGGAAGTGATGCGGCACGGCGGGGGAGGTGTGGGACAAACGCCGGACTATTGGGACAATGCCTATTTTGATGGAAGCTATTGGCACAACAGCCAACCAGAAAAGGTCAAGGGATTTTGTACCGACGTTTTCTTCGAATATGCCAAGACCTTTATCAAAGGACAGAAGTCCGCAGGCAAGCCGTTCTTGGCTTACATTGCCACCAACGCACCGCACGGACCAATGCATGCGCCGGAAGAATTCAGCCAGTCCTACCAAGATCAAAGCGTTGGCTTGGCGAACTTCTATGGCATGATTGCCAACATCGACGACAACGTGGGAAAACTCCGCAAGTTTCTTGACGAACAAGGCTTGTCCGAGAATACGATCTTCATTTTTACGACCGACAATGGAACGTCGTCTGGTTCCGAAGTTTTCAATTCGTCGATGCGGGGTGCGAAGGGGAGTGAGTATGACGGTGGACATCGCGTTCCGTTCTTTGTGCGTTGGCCCGGAGGGAAGCTGCCCCATGGTCGCGATGTCGATCCAATTACCGCTCACGTCGATGTGCTACCGACATTGATCGACCTGTGTGGTCTCACGCCGCCAGCGGGTGTGAAATTTGATGGAACCTCCATTAAGAAGCTGTTGTTTGAATCCGATGCGGCTTGGCCCGATCGAATTTTGGTCACCGATTCACAACGCGTCAAAGACCCGATCAAGTGGCGACAGAGCGCTGTGATGACCAACCGTTGGCGGTTGATCAATGGCCAGGAGCTGTACGATATCAAGTCTGATCCAAGTCAAAAGCAGGATGTCGCGGCGAAGTTCCCAGAAGTAGTCGCGCGTCTGACGAAATTTTATGACGCGTGGTGGTCCGAATTGGAACCAAGCTTTTCGCAGTCCACCTCCATCTATCTGGGGCACCCGGCCGACAATCCCACTCGGTTGACCAGTCATGATTGGATCACGACGGAGATGACCCCTTGGAACCAATCTCAAGTTCGCGAGGCGATGAATGGTGAAGAGAACACCGGCTTTTGGAATGTAAACGTAGTAGAGGCGGGCGAGTATGAGGTACGCTTGCGGCGTTGGCCCGAGGAAGCGGACGCTGCCATCAATGCATCTCTTCCCCCTGGTGCGCCTGTGCCCGGTGTGGACGCCTATCGTACGTCGAAGGGGAAGGGGATTGAACCGAAGTTAGCGAAGCTTCAAGTTGGTGACTTAAGTGTCGAAACTGAAGTTGGCCAGGGTGCTAAGGAGGTAACTTTCCAGGTTGATTTGAAGGCTGGTAAGACGACCATGTCCGCGGTGTTCGTAACGGCAGATGATACCGAGTATGGGGCGTATTACGCTTACATCACGAAGAAGTAGAATTCGAAGCGGATTCTGATTTTGCGATATACTGTTTCGCGGTTAGGCTGGCCTTCTGTCTCTAACCGCTTGCGGAGCCGACACTAATTGGACATCGCCACATCGAGGAGTGGCCAGTGATGAGGTATCAATCGCGGTGGTGTTCAAATTTGGATTGAGGCGTCGAGGTATGACACACGGTGCATTTTGAGATCGTGCCAGCAAAGCCCTGCCGTTCGATGGCTTGTAGATTGTCCACGGCGGTAACGGCGGGACCAATCGCATGGGGACTGCCGTGACAGGCGGCACATTGAACTCCTCCGTGGCCGTGCGAGTCTTTGAACAACTTGCCTGGCTCCTCAAATTCGAACTCCTTGCGGCGTTTCTGGTGACAACTGCCGCAAGTCGGTTGTGAAACCCATGGGGTGCGCGCCGGGTTGGCGACGGCTGTCATGTCTCCGTGACATTGCGTGCAGTAGATTCCCTTGGCAAAGTGTATGTCGCGTTGACAATTGGTTTGAAAGCCAGGGTGGCAGGCATAACAGGCGTTTTGCCCCATGGCGGTCAGCGGTGCCACGCGCTGAGCGTGTGAACCATGCATGGCCTGCGACAGAGATTTAACACCGGTAACGCCCTTGGTACCAAGCGCGGGGTCGGCGTGACAAGCGGCGCACAGGACGGGTTGGCCACTGGCAGCGCTCAGTTCCAACTGTGTTTGATGCTTGCGGTCATGTTGTCGCAGGATGTCAAACTCAACGTCAGCACCTGTTACGGGAGTTCCGGCGGGGACATTGGGATGGCATATGTTGCAACTGATTTCCCACGAAACCGGAACGACCGCATGTGTGGTGGCTAGCGTCTTTCCACCGGAGGAAACTTTTATGGAAGCCAACGGATAAGCATTCAGAGTGCCATCGTCATCGACGGGAGTCACTGGTATTCCGGTCGCAACCCAATCTTTATTTCCGGTCGGCAGCATGCTCCCCTGTAGTCCGTTACCGGTTAGGCCGACATTGGGTGCCAAATTGACATTGAACAATTTGGGTGCCCAGTCCCAGAAGTTTGTTTTGTCAGTGGAGTGTGTATTGGATGGGAGTTCATAGGTCACGTTGACTCCGCGTGTCACGATTCGTGGCTCCTTGCCGCGCTCAATGACTTGGGCGTGCAAGTTATTAAAGGGAGGAAGAATGCACAACCGAGAGAAGTCTTGATTCATGCAATGCATCCCTAGATCGTTATATCCCAACACTACGTACGATGCTGTGCTGGTCCCTCCCCCGTTTTCTGTGTCGTTGCCATCTTCGCGTTCTGTTTCGCGCTTGGACTGTTTTTTGCGATTGCTCCCGGCGGAGTCATCATCGGAGCGCAGGGGGGTAAGGTTGATGGACAGGGTCAACAGGGACGCGGCACCCAGCAGCATTCCCACACGACTGAGATGACTTCTTCCAAAGGTAGAAACCATGATTTACTCCTTCGATGCTTTGCACTTGAGAAGAGACGACTCCCTGAGAAGCCGGAAGGATCGTCGTGTACCGCCAAGAAAATATGAGTGCATGGAGTCTGCAAGAAAACTTTTAGTGCAATATCAGTTCGAAGCGCCAGCGAGTGGGTGGTCTGATGGACGAAAACCTACCGTTCGACCTCTCACAAAATTGGCGACCCGCTCGCTGGCGCGTCGAGCTGATACCCACTCGCTGGCGCGTCGAGCTGATCAGACTTTGCGTTTACGTTCCAGCTCCCAGTCCCAGAAGGGAGAAATCGCATCGTCCACACATTGCCCTGCTCGAGACGCAGTGGTATCGGTCGCGATTACTTCGGAGGTTCCTGCAGGTCCTTCGCCGTTGCCAGTCGACAACGCATTGAGTGCGTTGACGACGAACAGGACATCGATGGGAGTTAACAGGCCATCGCCGTTGGTATCAAGGAAGGCGGTGGAGCCGGTCGGGGACAATGCGTTCAGCTCGTTGACGATTAAGAGCGCATCGAGCGGCGTGACGAAAGTATCCCCCGAGACGTCCAGCGAGTTGCTGGGGTTGTGACGGTAGGTGGGATTTGTCGGAGTTTGAATGGGCCAGAAAAACCAGGGAGGATTATGCCAGGGTGGAATTGACGGATAGATCGGCGACGAAGGAAGATACCTGGGGTCAGGGAAGACTGGGCCTTCCACCACGATAATTGGCGTTGGATCGGAACAGGTTGGATTGTTCCCTCCCGTCGCTGGGCAAGTGACAATTGGCTCGGTGGCTGGATCAACTACTCCGATTCCAATGTCAATCGAGATTTCATCGATATAGACCTTTAGGCTGGTTGCCGTGGGCCGACTACCGTCTTGTGTTCCCGTTTGGAGGATTAGCTTATAGTCACCAGGCTCCAGAAAGACTAAAGGTGCCGAGCGCGAATCGCCAAGATTGAACGCCAGTTGGGCGACTACATGATTCTGGCTGTCGACCAACGTCCCCCACACTGCGGAATTGGCGCTCTTAGGCTGGAGCGAGGTCGACGAAACTAGCACATGAATTAACCGCGAAGTACTGACCGTGAACTTTTGCTCGACGATGGGCTGGTCTGCGGTAAGCGAGTAAGCGCCAATCTCGGTCGGGATGAGTGCTGCCAGGCTGTATTCCGCGAACAGGTCGAATTCGCCGACTTGATATTGCGCTGCCGTCGCGGCGGGTGTCACCGCGATGTAATAGGTTTGGTTCGGTTCGACGTCGCGGGCTTGAATGACGAGCACACCATCGGAGTTATGAAGGATTTTGGATGGTATCCGATCGCCAGATTTGTCGTAGAGAACTACGTTTGGAATCAAGCCGTTTTGTTGCTTGGCCAACACGACAATATTCAGGAACTCCGCGTGATCAATATCTCCGAGTGGCTGGAGCTGGTAAAGTCGAGAGGTGGCTTCGGTTGTCAGTTCGCCACTGGCCGCATACCTAGCACTCGCCGACAGAGCTGCTTCAAGTGGTATGGCTTGTGAGACTTCGAATTGAAAATTGGGTTCTTCCCGCCACTGGCCAGTATGGGCTTCTCTCGACGCCGATTTGTCATGGTCGACATGTAAGTCGACTCCTGCGTAGAGTTTTTGCAGTTGGGCGGCGTCACTGGGCGTTGGGGTGAGTGCATCATGGACGCCATGCAAATACATAGGAGATTGAGGGTCAGCAGAATGCGGCAAACCGAGCACGTGTCCCATCTCATGCAACGCAACCGAGTAAAGCTGCTGCAGGTTGGACCAATCGGCGTTGGAGTTTAATAGGATATCCCCGGCCCACGAGCCTTGGGTGATGATGCTATGAGGAATCGCTTCGGCCATGATATTTCCAGCCAGCGGCACGGCGCCGATGCGAATGTCTCCGAATCTCGCGTCCCCTTGAGTGGGTCCGAAAGTACCGAAGGGAGCTCCCGAGTCCGAGTGCACCGCGATACTGGTCCCCAGGATATGGAACCACTGGTCGAACGCCTTCGCGAATTCTCCTTGCCACTGTTGCACACTACCGGCTGAGGATAGCTCTGTGAACAATGTACTGCGTTCACTTCCCATCATCGTTCCGTCAGGCGCGAAGCTGTAGGTCAATTCACCAGCATCGAACCAAGGTAACGCAGCCGCAGCGCTGGCCGTGGCGTCCAAAGCAATCCGCTGATCGAGCGATTCGATTTGCAGCATTCGCGGAGATCGATTTCTTGGGTGAGTTTTAGCAAGCTCGCGTT
>JBGSJT010000503.1:0-5110 GCA_041741715.1 Pirellulaceae bacterium
CGACGCGGACGCGAAACGTCAGGATGCGGAACTCAACCTGGCTTTCGCCAAGAAGGGGAACGAGATCCTCGGCTCGGTGTTCGCCGGGCTGGACCCGAAGAAGATCGCCGAGTCCGGTCGGCCGCTCCAGGACCTGCTCCGCGAGAACCTGGTGAAGGCCGTGAAGGAACTGGACGGCTCGGCAATCGGCGACCCGCTGGAAGTGGCGGCGATGCAGAACACACTCGGAGTGTCGCTGCTCAGCCTGGGCGAGTACGGGCTGGCGATCGAGGTGTTCGCGAAAGCGATGGAGACGTGGAAGGCAAAGCTCGGCCCCGAACATCCAAACACACTTATCAGCATGAACAACCTCGCCTTGGCGTATGATAAAGCCGGGAACCCGGACCTGGCCCTGCGGCTCTTCGAGGAGACGCTCAAGCTCGAGAAGGCCAAGTCACCCATTCTATCGAACCTATCGAACTGGCTCCCTTTTCGACTGCCATTTCCAACCGACCAGCCCAACACACTCGCCAGCATTATGGGCAACCTCGCTGGGGCGTATAAGAAGGCCGGGAAGCTCGATCTGGCCATTTCGCTGTGCGAGGAAACACTGGAGCTCTGCAAAGCCAAGCTCGGACCCGAACACTCCCAAACGCTCGTCAGCATGAACAACCTCGCCTCGGCGTATCTAGCTGCCGGGAAGCGCGACCTGGCCTTGCCGCTGCATGCGGAGACACTAAAGCTCACTAAAGACAAGCTCGGCTCAGCGCATCCCCAAACGCTCACTAGTATGAACAACCTGGCGAGCTGTTACTGGTTGCTAAAGCAACTGGACAAGTCCGTCCCGCTGTTCGAGGAGTTGCTTCCCATACAGGTGAAGAAGCTCGGCCGCGATCACCCCAACACGCAGAGGGCTGTGGGCAACCTGGGGGCTAACTACAAGGACGCAGGCAGGCTGACCGAGGCGATCCCGCTTCTCGAGGAGGCGTACCAAGCGTCCAAAAAGTTCCCCACGTTGAAAGGGTTCGGCCCGCAGTTGCTCGACGCCTATAAGAAGGCCGGGGAGACGGCCAAGTTCACCGCTCTGCTCAAGGAGCAACTGGCCGACGCCCGGGAAACACTGCCAAGCGGCAGCCCTGAACTGGCCGGGCACCTGACCACGTACGGCCGGCTGATGCTGGGCATCGGTGAGTTCGCCGACGCCGAGCCAATCCTCCGCGAATGCCTAGCCATCCGAGAGAAGACGCAGCCCGACGCGTGGTCCACCTTCAACACGCAGGCGCTTCTCGGCGGGGCGCTGCTCGGCCAGAGGAAGTACGCCGAGGCCGAGCCGTTGCTGCTCAAGGGCTACGAGGGGATGCAGGCCCGCGAGGAGACGATCCCGCCGCAGGGCAGCACACGAATCCCCGAAGCCCTCGAGCGCCTTATCGAACTCTACACCAACTGGCACGCCTCCGAACCAGACAAAGGCTACGACGCCAAGGCCGCCGAGTGGCAAACGAAACAAAACGATTTTAAGGACGCAGCCAACGCCGAGCCTTCACTACCCACCGGGACCGTGAAATAGCTGTGAACAAAACGTCAGCAGCAGTGCCGTTCTGTTTTCGTAGCGGAGCCCTACCAATCTCAGTTGCAAAGCTCGCACCCCACTTGGTTTGTCGCGACACCCACTGCTCCATTGTTTGTTCAAAACAGCGTCAGCCATACAATTCGAGGCGCAGAGTTTGACATGTTACAATCTGACCAAAAGTCGCCGTGTCTTGCTCCCGAAAATTTGTTCGTAAATCAGCAGTTCGCGGGTGGTAATCACTTTGCGATTTGGAGCCTGCATTCATGAATGAATTTGACAAAAAGCCATTCCTGCCTTCAAAAAGCGAAGTGACACAGATCGGTAGCGGATTGGTGGTCGTGATCCTACACATGGCATTTCACATGTCGTGGCTCCTGCCGTTGTCATTGCTATTGCTGATTCCAGCTGGCGATCGTTTGCCCCATGTTGCCTCGCGGCTTTTGGTTTTTTCGTTGTCACTGTTGGTCCATAACCGGTTGTTGAAGTACAAACGCAGAATCTTTCGTCGGCTCTTTGGAGGCTTCGTATCGGATCAATTTCTCGATGTCTATGACCCGACCGTTCCTGAACCGACAAGTATGAAAGTCGCCATTGAGCGTAACTGGCATTTGGGAATCGTTGCCGCATTGATGCTGCCGATCGTTTTGGGTGTGGTTGACTTCAATAGGCCCTGGGCGGATACAACACCATCTTCAGGAAAGTCCAAATGGGTTGCTCCATTATTGGAATGGTTTCGTACCAACTCGAATACCACCAAATCGCTCGCTTGGCTTTTCCTTGTCGGATCGCTTGCTCTGTATGGATTTCGCATTCGGTATGGTTGGATTCGTCCTACCCAACAATCTTCATAAACCAATAGCAATAGCCGAACTACCGTGCAGGTATTTCCCGCTTCTAGATGCGACGAAATGTTGTAAATATGGTTCGACTCCACAATGCCAAAACAGGGATAGATTCGAGCAACCATGAAAATTGGATTGATAACCGACGTTCACAATGATGCTGTTCGGCTTCGAAATGCATTGGACGTTTTTTCTCTACGTGGAGTGGACCAAATACTGACCATCGGCGACACATTCGACCCGGTGGTGGAACCAGCTGGGATCACGGAGGTCGCGCGGTTGCTTTCGGATCGAAACGTTATTGGCGTTTGGGGAAATCACGACTACGGCTTTTGTCGAGAGATTCCGGAGTGCTACATCGCTCGATATCCTGCAGCCATGTTTGATTATTTGAAATCGATCGGGCCAAATATCGAGCTTGGCGAAATGCTTTTCAGTCATCGTGAAGTGTTTGTAGATCCATTCGATCCTATCCAGCTATGGGATCTGACGGGTGAAGAGATAGATAATCTAGAGCGAGCCCAGCGAGCACTCAGTGAAGGTAGTTATAAGTTGCAGTTTGTTGGGCACTATCATGCTTGGATGGCGTTCGATCACACGGGTCAGCTCGACTGGAACGGGAATCGGAAACTTAAATTCCACCCAAATCAGCGATACTTCGTCGTCGTAGCCGCCTTACGCGATGGCTGGTGTGCAGCGCTGGATACACACGATCAGAGTCTCGAGCCGATCGAGTGCACAATGTAAGCTGATGAGAAATGCGCTGCGACTCCGTTTCTCTGCCACCCAAGACGCACGGGTTTGGCACGCCGGTTCAGAAATCAAAAAGAGGCGACAATTCCCGGTCTTGGGTGACCGGTGCGTGTTGGAGTCAGCGAATTTTCGGCTGTTCGACGCCTGTGTCAATACAACCGAGGCCAATTCCAAGCACCCAAAATTCAGCGGGTGAGATTGCGAATTCTCATCGGCAATGAAACTAAGTCGTTGCTGGCTAGCAACCTTGGACATTCACAGTCCACTATTCTGAGGTAATCAAGCGAGTGTGCTGCTACAATCGTACGGTTTGAGCATCTCTATGTGTTGGTTCAGCGTAAGTCGCTCTCCTCCATCCGTTGGGCGTCAATGACCCTAGGCCCTCGGGGACGTCCAAGACTCCATCCACTACCAAGTAATGACTCCTGACACCTTTATTTTTCACTCGGTTTGTGGGAAGAAGTTTGGTAGGAAAATGGAGGTAGGAAGATGGAGAGCCGGAGCATGTCAAGTTCGCATTTTCCTACCTCCATTTTCCTACCAAACTCTTAGCCCGTTTCGGTGGACCCTGTTGAAAGAGTGAAGCCGACTGGGAAACCACAGTTTTAAGGAGGGTTCGTACCTATCGCGTCCTGTCACTTATCAGATGAGCGGTTGCCGCAGCGATTTTGAATGGATATTTGCAAGTTTGGTAGACTCGGCCTTGGGGTCGCAGCTTTTGCGGGTGGCGATTCGTGGATGCGATGTCGCAACGGCGTAGCGCGCTGATTGCTGCCTTCACTCACTCGCTTTACTGGCAGGTCCGGGAACGATCCAGATGTTGCGGAACAGTACTGGGTTGTTGTGGTTTTGCAGAAATACAGGACCTTCGGAACCCTTATCTTAGCATTTAACAGGCCCCAAAATGAAAAACGCCAACAACCACGATGAACGATTTGCAAAAATGACCTTCGCTTCGGTGTATCCACACTATCTTGCGAAAGTGGAGAAGAAGGGCCGAACCAAAACAGAACTCCAACAAGTTATCCAGTGGCTGACGGGATATAGTGACCAGCAGTTGCAAAAACTTATTAGCGACAAGGTGACGTTTGAACAGTTCTTTAAGAAAGCCAAATTGAATCCGAACGCACACCTTATTAAAGGGGTAATCTGTGGCTATCGAGTGGAAGAAATTGAGAACCCGTTAACGCAGCGAGTTAGATACTTGGACAAGCTCGTTGATGAATTGGCAAAAGGGCGCAAAATTGAGAAGATATTGCGAGTTAATTGATAGCGCCACGTTGAGCGACTGAATTTGTCGCCAGCGTTTTTAAGTATGGCGGTGGTGCGTTTGCATGTCAGTCTCCTAAAAATTGGCCCGAGCCTACACTCCAACGAAGAGCGGCGCGTCTTAAAATCATCCAGTCTTGGGCAGCGGGACAAAATAAACGTACCATCGAACCCACAAAAATTGCATAGAGTAGGCAGTCGCAGTGGGAGGCCGAAGGAGGACGAGCGGTATGAAGCGAGTTGGGTTACGCCAGCCACTGCGACTTGCCTACTCGCCGCAATTTTAGACCGAAGGAGTGCGGCTGGAACTACCCAGGCGCGATTTATCAGACAGTCAGCATCGGCAGGCATGGGTGGTGGGCCCGCCGTGAACAAACTAAGTATCAGTCAACACTTCAGGCGAGATTATCACACTCCACTTACCAATCGATTGGGGCCTTTGTAAGCGTTTGGCCCTTGGGCGCGAATTCTTTTTTGGTGAGCTTGACTCCTCGTCGATAAATACCGTTCAAGACGCGCACTACCGGTTGTAACTTTTTCCAGGTCATGCTGCGTCCCCAATTCAATGTCGTTGAAATTGAAGTCAGCAAAGTTCCATTGCAGTGCTGTTCCAATGCTCCCCAACATCGCTCGACTGCATTGTACTTGCTCTTGTCGCTGCGGTTCGATTCTTGGGCGTCCACGATTCTCCGGTGTG
>JBGSJT010000504.1:0-2080 GCA_041741715.1 Pirellulaceae bacterium
CATTTCCGCCGAAATCAACCGAGGCCACATTTACTGAGGGAGCGACCCCTAAAGTATTCCAAGTGCCAGATGCGATCAACAACTTTGCGTCATAGATGGGCTGCTCTGAAAAGATCAACATATCTACGCCAATAAAACTGCCTAAATTGCCACCCGTCCTACCAAAGTCGGGGACACGAATGGGCGAGGTAAAAGTATTTTGCGATGCCGAAACAATTAGAGAATTGTCTGGTGAACGCAAAAGGCGAAAGCCCACGTCCTGGACACTACTGGTCAATCCTTGTGGTGATTTGTGGTCAACGCTTGAAATACTACCTAACAACGGAATGGAGTAGGAAGCGATGCCAAACGTATTGAGTGTACTGGCCTGATTGTTATCTTCAATGAATAGGTCGAAAGTACCCGGTGCAATTGCCAACGTAACAATATAATCGCATCGGGCCTGCGTTGCATTCAGCAGCAATGTTAGGGCGATCGCAGAAATTGGCAGATTGATTCTCATACTCGTCCCACTTTTTTCGTAGCAGTGCAATCGGTGCAAAATAGCATTTCAGACAAACTTCAGCGTTGTCGGCAGTTCGAAGACGAACAAACAAGTTCGCCGTAATTGATCCTGCAAAACGAACGCGCTAGAGGACAGGATATTTCGAGTTTTTTCGACACTCCTCGCTGATCGCCGGTATAGCTAACTCTCCCCACGGGGAGAGTCGCGATGGGCACCGACCAAGTTGGTCGGCGAGCGGAGAGGGGGGCTTTTCTGGGATTTCCCTCCCCGTCGCTTAGGCTCCGACCCTCCCACCTAAAGTTACGTCGAATACGACGTAACTTTCGGTGGGAGGGTGAGTTGCGACGAAACTATACTGGCGATCAGCGAGAAGTATCGTTTTTTCAAAGTATGTCGATCCGGCAAAGATTGGTCGAAGTCGATCGTAATGCCGCGTCGATCGTGATGCCGGTTTTCAAAGTCCTCCTTGGCACATTATCTCGGCAAACGCACGGGCCGAAGGAGCTCAAAAGCATCAGCGAAGGCAGCGTCTGCCAGTGCCGGCAATATCGAGCTGGTAGGTCTGGATGCTTGGGACAATCGCTTTGATGCGACCACATCGGTTTTGTTCACCAATTGTTGACTGCCTGATCCGATTTGCACAACTGTGGAAGCGGAATTGGCGACACGCTTGTCTGTCGTAAGTCGTTCCGCAGCTTGCTCTTCGTTTTGAACGGCTATGTTGAGGGAGCTCTCAAATCGATTTGCGAATGGCGTGCTGACTAACCCTGAGGCTGAAGTTGCCGACATCACTGGCGTCGACATTTTGCTCAACGGAGCGGCCGAACTTGGCACCTTAGCAGCCTGGCCGGCGGTAAAGTACGTCTGCCCAAACCGATTTTGCAAGATCAAAAAATCAGCAAATGTAATCGAGCCGTCGAGATTGAAATCACCTTGGCTCCAGTCTCCAGGTTGCCCCATCGCGTTCTGCAATGTTAGGAAATCGGCGAAAGTGACTTGTCCGTCCAGATTGGCATCCCCAGGACCGGTCGTGATCAATCGCAGTCGATTTTGTTCATGTTTGGGGATCACCATTACTGTGCTGTTGTTCAAAGCCATTCCAGAAAAACCTTGGAACTGGCCTGTACGCGTTCCACTCCACGTCATGACGTCAAAAACATTTCCGTATTGGGGTATAAAGCCGTTGAGAAGCTGTACATTGAGAATGCCGCTGATTCCCACATCTCCATCATGGTTGACCTGATCGTACTGGCTCCCCGCAGAAATACCCGCGATTTCAATGATGGTGGTGGAACTCGCCGCATAGTTGAGACTACCTGCGCTTACCGACGCTGGGCTTAGACCAGGAGAATAAGTCCCGGTAAGATTGACGTTACTCAGCGTTCCCACCCCTTTTACAAATCCCGTTAGTGTTATGCGACTGGCTGCTGAATTACCCAGGATCGCGCCATTGACCACCAGTGGTACGCTAGCGCTGTTCGGTGTCCCAATCGTTCCGAACCCGGCGACGATGTTTCCAAAGTCAACCACACCGCCAGTGGCGTTGACGTTCCCGCCGGCTAGGGTTGTGTAGGA
>JBGSJT010000505.1:0-49678 GCA_041741715.1 Pirellulaceae bacterium
CGCGATCAGCACATTCCTGGGTGTGCTGGTGATTGCAGTTCTGCAAACAGGACTCAGCCGCATGTCGGTCGAAGACGCAAACAAACAAATCATCACCGGCGTCGTCATCATCATCGCGGTATTGATCGACACCATTCGTCGTCGTTGGGAGAGAGGTGGTCAAGCAGCACGTCGATGAAGGCCGCGTCGGCAATGTTGCGCTCGCCCGCGTGGAAGCGCCCGGAGCCATCGTTCCATGCGGGATTGTTGCGGCCAAACTTCGGCGGCTGCGTCATGTCGGGCCGCGTCGCCTCGGGGAAGACAACGATGAAGCCCGCCGCATCCGACTTCGCGACCCAGCCGGTTTCCTTCACGACCGATTCCGCCGTGCCGCCATTGCCGTGAAACATCAGCACCACAGGCATCGCAGCTTTGCCATCGTAACCCGGCGGAGAGTTCTCATGGCTTGGGTTCCTGCTTCAGGATGCCTTCGAGTACAGGCAGGATTGCGAAGCCGGGGGTCGGTGCTCCATTCTTTCCACTAGCATTGAGGTTCACATTCAGCGCGTCGCGCCAAGATTTGTTTTCACCGATCCACAATAAACCGCGCGCGAAGTTGTCTGTCCAGGTGCCGCTAAATCCCTGAGTGAGTGTTTCGTCCGCCGCTTGATTCAATCCTCGTTTTACCGCGTCGAGCAGTGTCGGACGGAAAACATGATCGGTCGGCAGAACGTGCAGCAGTTCAAGAAGCTCACGCATCAAGATGTTGTGATACACGGCGCAAGCATTGTGTGCGTCGAACCAGCGACCGCCAGACATCTGGCCGGGCAGTACGCCGACGTCCGCCTTCCTCACGGCGACTGCGAGGTACTTTTCTCTGTCTTCTTCTTGCGTGACTTCCGCTAAACGCGCGAGCATTCCGACGCTGAAAGCGTTGTAATTCCAGTTCGAGACCAGCGGTCGAGAGATTGCCCAATCGCCCGCTCTCCTCGCCGCGGCGAGATACCTCTCGTCGCGAGTCAACTCCCACGCGCTGACCAGTGCTCGGCCGCACAATCCGTTGTCGAACTGCAATCCACCATCGGTCTGGTCATCGGGAATCCAGTCATTGACGACAATCTCCGGATGCTCCAGGATTGCCTTCGCGACAATTTTTCCAACTTTGTCTCGCGGGTTCAGTCCTGGCCCGATTGGAAAGGGAAACACGCCGCTGGGATGTTGCAACTTGATGAGCCAGTCAGCACCGACGCGCACCTGAGCGGTGAGTTCTTCACGATGTTCGGTAAACAGCAGTGCCGTGCGAGCTAATCCATCGAGCGGGAATGCTGCTTCGCGCAGACCGGCTTGCATCACGCGCGGATCGCCCGTCGGATTCTTGACCCACGGCAGCCCGCGCTGTCCTCGCTCGATTTCGCGCAGCCACCACTCGCGAGCCTTTGTCGCTTCAAATGAAGCGGTTACGATCGGCGGGTAGTAGCGTGTAGCCGTCTCAGGGTTTCCCGCCCATGGCCCCAGCACGGGGATGGCTTTCGTAACGGCCGCCCGCACGGCAACGCCATCCTCAGCTTCGAGCGCACGTTGGCCCTCGTCGAGCGCGGGTTGCGCAAGTCTTACTATCTTTGCTGGCGGTCGCTCGCCTGGTATCTGTGCGTAAACAACGGCCACAGTTGGCAGGCAATACAGCAGAATCAGCAGACTCAGAGCTGATTTTAGGAGGTTACTGTCAGGTCGCGTCATTTCATCTGCCATTGATCGTCCTTTTCGAGAACGCTCCGCACCGCGTCGCTATCGAGCCATTGTAGAGCCTCTTTATCTTGGCGGAGATAAGCGTCCCAGAAGGCGGTCGTGACTGCAAGCATCGCGCGGTGATGATTCGGGTTCCGCCGCTCGGTCTCGCCGGGCAAAGCGCGATCGCCGAAAGCCGAGTGTTCGGCATTGTCGAGCACCAGTTGATACTTCGAGCCCGGCGAGAGGTCGGGGAAGACGGTGAGCCGAGTCTTTGCATCGGCTCCGCTGATTGGGTTGGAATCTTTTGTCCCAGTCAGCAGCATCCAAGGAATCTTCACGCTGCCGAACGCCTGTTTCGTATTGCCGTTCGCGGGACCACTTGGGCTCATAATCACTGCCGCTTTAATGCGGTCATCCGTTAAACTATTTCCCAGCGGAAACGTCTGACCGCTGACCGCCTGCGTCGTCACCGCTCCAAACGAATGCCCCGACATGCCGACACGGTCCAGTTCGAATCGTCCAGCAAACACGTGAGCATTGTCTTCGTTCCAAACTTCAAGTTGATCCAGAACCACTGGCACATCCTGCACGCGCAGCAGGAAATCCTTCAGCCCGGCGGCCTTCTTTAACGCCGCCGTGCGTTGGGGGACCGGCAGGTCTTTCCAGACACTGTCATCACTTCCGGGATGTTGCAGAAACACGGCCACATATCCGCGCAGGGCCCAGTGCTTACCGAGAAACGCGGAACCTTCGCGGTTGCCGCCAAGCCCATGACTAAAGAGCACTACCGGCGCGGACGTCTTATCTGCAGGCAAATAGACGCGGATTGGAATTTCACGTGAACGCTTCGCGTCTTTGATCGCCAAGTTCACTTGCTCAATTTGTACATCGGCTGTGAGCAGTGGGTCGTAGTTGGCTCGCAGCACAGACGCCGTCAACAATATCAGCAGCACAGAAGCGAATGTTCGACTCATTGCGTGAGCTTTCGCGTTGTTAAATGTAACGGGGCGTGTTTCATCGCGACAATTCCTTCGGCAAGTGACGTATTTAACTATTATCGCGAGGCTTTGTAATTGCGTCTCGCCTGAAATCCCGGCCGAAGAAACGCCGCCGTTCCTGCGAGACGCACAAAGCCGGGATTGATGGAATCCCATAAGAAGACCAGCCGTTGATTCATGCGATTATTTATCTATGACTTTCGTGTGTTGGCATTGGAGGGGGCCACGGGCTTCTCCACTTTTTCCTTCACTCGAACTGGCTCAAACTTTGGAAAGGTGGAACGTTTCACCACCCAGCCTGGCTGTACCGCCGGCTTGATGCTCCAAAGCGTGACGTTGTCGATCTCCGCCGTGCCATCTTTGGGGCCGGCGACCGCCATTCCCGGTGCGCCGCTGGGAGGCGGAAGTGCGTAGCTGGGATGACGCGCATAAAGCGTGGGGCCGTCGGCAAACTGCACGACAAATTCCTCGCCCTTCAGTTCGGCGAGACAATGGTACCAACGGCCGGGTTCGTACTTCAGCGTCTTCGTCTCTGCCACCTTGAGGCTGTCGTGGTCGGCAAGAAGAAAAACACTATCCTTAGTGAACTTCACGCGCGCCACGTGGTGGTTGAACTCGAAGAACGGGACGATAAAGGTTTCACTGCCGCCAGTAAAACGGATGGAAAAGGCGGCGATGACTTGGTCGGGCGTGACCGGGCAATTGATACGAGGCTCAAAGCCTTTATGATCGGGCTTCGAGGCTTGATAATCTGGCGTTGAAGGAATGCCGCGCAGGACGCCGTCAGCAATTTTCCAACGCGTTCCCATCTGTTCCCTCCAGCTTTCCTTCGTAAGCTGGGCCGTCGACGAAAAGTCGTGTTGCAGAACGATCTTGTCTGGCTGTGCCAGTAGCGGTTTGAGGTTCGCAGCAGGCTCGGCAGCCGAAGCGATCGCTGTATGGAATGTGAGTAGGAAGAGGAGGATTGAAGTCGTTAAAACCTTTTCGTCGTGGATTGCTCTACGATCTAACAGTTTGTTCGCACTACGTTCAACAACCATACAAAAAGCATTCCAGCATAGCGACTTAGTTTTCATTGGTTTCATGATTGCCATTGTAATCGATGGACTCCACGATCGTCGAAGTTCTGACAGCATATTTCTACCGCTTCCTCAGAATTCTTAGTTCACGCGATGATGTCCCTGAGGACTTTTCCACGGACATCGGTGAGTCGGAAGTCGCGACCGTTGAAGCGGTACGCTAGCTTCTCGTGGTTGATCCGCAAGCTGGCTGCTCCGGACGAATTCCGAGTTCAATTGGACGATGTACAAGTTTACTTTGGTTGCTTGATCGCTCAATTCCATCCGGAGATTGCGAATTCAATGCTGCATCCATGTCTGTCGTGCGAATCATTGTTTGTTCTTGGTTGAAATCGAGCCGTATACCTGGTCAAGAACCTGCTGATTCGCTCGCTTCGTGAAATCAATCAAGATGGAATAGGGTGAGTCGTCTGCTTTGAGCAAGCCACGGCGATGGAATTGTATGTTCCACGGTTGGAAGTCACGAATCGTGCAACGGAGAATGCCGATACAGGCGGGGTGCGAGGCGGCATCGAGGTAGTATTCTAACGTGTGCTCACCGGCGGCTTGCTCGTACTGAGTTGTATCCACTTGATCCCGAGCGGGCCGCATCGTCATCGTGTTCACATCAGCCAATAAAATAGGCTTGCCGGTAAGTTGGTACACCTCCTCCAAATAGGGCTTGATCAGTTGTGGCGTACCCATAGGCTGGAAGGAAATCACATCGACATACTTTGCGGCCGTCTGCAAAATCGAGTCCGGCGTTTTCAAATTGCCTTGCCCCTTGTTGGCGGCCATGAAGCGATCGCCCAGAATGAGATGGTGCGGATCAACACGCCGTAGTTCGGTGACGATGCAATCGTAGTACTCTTCGGCGATGTGATTGAGCAGCGCTTCGTCGTCAGCATTTGGATGTGACGCTTGATACTGTGCCAACGATCGCCTACCGGCAGAGCTTCAATTCATCTTGCTTGATAGCGTCGACCGCGCGCGTAACCCCCAGCGAGAAGAAGGCGTTGCCGGCAGGTGTAATAAAGTACCAGCGATTTTGAATTTGCTCGACGTGGAACCAGCCCGTTGCCTCACCCTTCAACGCGATCATGCCGCCGTAGGCATCATACCTGGCAGCCTGCCGACTTTGAACGGGGGAAACATCCTGGGCAGTGGCGGGTAAGGCCAGACAAGCCATCAACAACAAGACGCAGCATTTCATCATTTGATCATTTCTGTGTTTTGCAACTATTTATCTGAGCCTGGTCGACTTGCTGCGGGCCATGTTGGCGGCGGAGCTTTACCAGCATGATCGGTGTGCGAATGAGCCATGCACATTTCCATCTGCCGAACGATCTCCGGGTGTTGTTTTGCCAAATTGGTTTCTTCGCCTTCGTCGTTCATTAGATCGTACAATTCGAGCGTTGCATCGGGACTCGTATTCCAGTCAAGTCTTACTGCCTTCCAGCGATCCGTCACAACGGCTTGCTTGCCGCCGGCTTCATAGAACTCAAAGTACAAATATTCATGTTGCTGCTGGGACTCCGATCGTCCGAGAAGAGTCGGTACGAGTGAAAAACCATCGCTCGCCGGAGCCTCCACGCCAGACAGTTCGCAAAACGTCGCTAGGTAATCTTGAAAACCGCTCAGGTGATCCGTCACTGTGTTAGCCGGAATATTGCCGGGCCACCACGCAATCGTCGGCACACGTATACCGCCTTCATACAAGTCACGTTTGCGGCCGCGAAGCGGTCCATTGGAATCAAAGAAATCCGTCATGTGCCCACCTTCCTGATGGGGGCCGTTGTCGCTGGAAAAAATGACCAACGTCTTCTCGGCGATCGATTTCTCGCGTAGCTTGTCCGTTATTCGCGCTACGTTCAAATCAATATCCCGCATCATGCGAGCAAACCCCTTCTCTTCATCTGGCCAATCGCGGTCTTGGAACGGGCCAAAGTCAGGCACTTCCATGCCACGTTTGTAGTTTCCCTTACCGCCTTCGTTATTGGCATGCGGTGTATTGAACGCTAAGTACAGGAAGAACGGTTTGGCAGAGTTGTCTTCAATGAATTGCAAAGCCTCTTGGACAATTAGGTCAGGAGCGTAGTCGATGGGCTTTTCAGCTAAGCCATTTCCGCGACCGCTGAAAGGCCCAGCGTCGCTGCCAGCTAGCAGGATATTCCGCAGCGGCTCGCGTTTTCCATTTCGCACCATGAAGGGAGGAAAGAGGTTGTGAGCATGAAACATATCCACGTAGCCATAGAATTCAACAAAACTGTGGCGATTCGGGTCAGTCTCAGGAATCACATTGCCAATTCCCCATTTTCCGAAGCAACCCGTCGCATAACCCTCTGACTTGAGCAAACTCGCGATCGTCTTCGTCGAATCCGACATCGGCGGGTCCCAATTTGTACGCACCACAGAATGCCCGGAGTGCTGGCCAGTCATTAAGACACAGCGAGATGGCGAGCAAACCGTCATCCCCGCATAGTGGCGCGTGAACCTTAGCCCCTCGCTGGCCAGACGATCGAGGTTGGGAGTCGCGAGCATTTTCTGTCCGAAACACGACAGATCACCGTAGCCAAGATCGTCGGCCAGTAGGAACACGATGTTCGGCCGCTCAATCGCATCCAGCCGAGAAACATGGAGCGATAACGACAATAAGACGACAACCGTCGTGACTAGCTTGGGAACGAAAAAGGTACGCATCGATCTTAATGCTTTCTCTGAGAGCCAAAGTTGCCAGGCTTTGGTAGAGGTAGGGTAATCCAAACTCTGGCGAGTTCGCCGCCGACGATTATGCCCCTCTGCATTTGCTTGGCGGTTTTGCGAGGATCGCTGTGTTGTGTCGGGTCTAGCGTTTTGGTTCTGCTGCCCAAACAGCGACGTTTCTAAACTGCGCACCTTCGCCCTTCGCGATTAACCCGACTCGTCCCTTCTTCTCTTTAAAGCGATCGTTTTTACCTGAGAGAGTATGCGGACCGATGTGAGCCAAGAATTCGTCGCCACTAATTTCAAGAGTGATTCTGTACCATTGATTTGGATCGAAGGGCGTGTTGATCGTCTGCAGAATCTCTTTGGTTGTCTGCTTGGCGATTCCATCCATCTTCTGAATCCAGACTTTGTCTTGCGTCACGAGCACTCGACCGAGGTGATGATTGGGTTGCTGCGTATCACGACAAACTACGCCTACTTGCGGCGATTTGCCCAACCTAAATTCAGCAGTGATCACGGCGTCGCCGAACTCGGTTACAAATTCGCAAACGCCTTCGTGACCATTCGGCCGGGCTGCGCTAGGTGCTTCATCCTTGGCGTGCAGAACGCCATCCTTGACCTGCCATTCGCCGATCCCGCCGTGCCAACCAGGCTTGCCTTTGGCGGCCAGCCCTTCAGCACGCTCAAAGGCTTCGGCAGTGATCAATTTCGTCGGAACAACAAGCTGAGTCTCTGGAGGTTGGGGAGTGTTGGCCGTATCGCCAGCAACTGCCACAAGCGTTTGAGAGAAAACAAAGCAGACTGTCGTAAGTCTCAATATGGATCGCATCGCATTCACCTTAAAAGAATCTGTGGGTCTGTAGTGTGTAAAACAACTCTCGAATACATGGCTCAAGTGCTTAGAAAGCCTCGGTTCGTTCACGCAAAGTCCAGTCCTGTCAGCGTGCCGGTGCCGGTGCTAAATTTATCTAGCTCAAGGCCAAATCGCTGGAGCATGCTCGCAAACAAATTCGACAATGGCACGTTGCGCGTCGGGTCAAACGCTAAATGCTGGCCGTGTTTGAAGCCGCCGCCGGCAATCAGGATTGGCAAATTGCGAGTGTCATGACTCGACGCATTTCCCATATTACTACCATACAGAACCATTGTCTGGTCGAGCAGTGAATTGCCGCTTTTTTCAACAGTCGTTCTTAGTTTTTGTAGGAAGTCACCCAACTCTCGTAACTCCGCGATTTCGATCAGGCGCAATTGTTCAATCTTCGTTGGATCCATTCCGTGATGACTCAAGCCGTGTCGCCCCTCTCGGACGCCTTCGATCGGCGGCACGCCGTTGCCACCTGACTGATCAATCATAAGCGTTATCACACGAGTTGAATCAGTCTGCAAGGCGAGATGGATCAAGTCGAACATCATTCGACTACGCCCCACGATATCTTCCGTCGAGGGATACGGACCTGGCACTTCTGCATCAATCTTTGGCTTGGGCTTCTCCATCCAGGCTTCCGAATTTTGCAATCGCTGTTCGACATCGCGAACTGCGGTTGTGTACTGGTCCAAACGCTCGCGATCCGCCGTAGGCAAATTCGATTGCAATTCCTGCAACTCACTTTGCACCGAATCCAGAATGCTATGACCGTGCTGCAGTCGTTGTTCCTGCTGGCGGATTTCTTGCGGAGTTCCTTGAACAAACAATTTACGAAAGATCGTCACGGGGTCTTTCTCGGGAGGCACTTGTACTCCATTTCGCGTGGACGAAAGACCATGGTTATGGGTGGCCATCGCGATGAAGGGAAATCGCGTGGCATTGCCGACGTGTTCGGCCGCCACTTGGTCGATAGACACTGTGTTTTTGAACGATGGCGAACCGGCGTGAGGCGCGCCACTCAAAAACGATGCTTCTGCCGCATGCCCCCCGCCTGCGTTGGGATGCGATACGCCGCTGATAATAGTGAAGTCAGTCCGCATGGGCTCCAATAGCTTCAAATAGGGACTGGCCGTATAGTTGCGTCCCGACTCAGACGGAAAGAAGTCAGGTCCGTACAAGCCCAACCCACGGCAGACACAGACCATGCGCCGCGGCGAGGTTGTTTCCTTGCCACTTGCGTGCAACGTCGAAGATTGCGGCAGCAGGGATTCGAGCAGCGGCAGGCTCAATCCGACACCTGCGGCTCGCAGCCAACTACGGCGATTCGTGTTCATCGATCGCATCTCAGTTCCCATCTCCTGTCAGCGGTTTAAAAACATTGAACATTGGACAACTTCATGAATGGCCGCACGTACGCCAAATTGATGAGTGCTCAATCGCTTTACGATTTTCTCGACTTCGTCGCGATCGGCAAACTGCAAGCCGCTTCCTGTGGAATAAGTCACCAGTTTTGTTACGAAAGCCCGAGCGAGCTGTTCCTCATCGGCCAGCAACAATTGTCGAAATTCTGAAATGTCGCGAAAGGCTTGCCCCTGGTAATCGCCACTGGGGTCGACGCTCTGGCCCAAACCCACAACGGTTTGCGGATGGCTGCGCGACTGCGGATCGCGTTGAATTCGGTTCGTATCAATATACAGTGGTTGAGCGACTCTCGTGGTCTCGCTGGCCGTCTCACGATTTGCACGGTAGCGTTCGCGATAGCCACCGATGACATCGAAACACTCTAGAGCAAATCCAGGAGGATCGATCTTGGCATGACAGGCGGCACAGGTCGCATCGTCACGATGCTTTGCCAATTGCACTCGAATCGACGTTGCCCCGCGAATATCCGGCTCAATTCCAGGAACTCCGGCTGGTGGTGGCGGCGGTGTCTTGCCAACAATGCGATCCATGACCCACGCACCGCGCAGTATGGGAGAAGACGTCGTCCCATTTGCTGTAACCTTCAAGACACTCGCTTGTCCGGCAATGGACCTTCGACTTCGACCCACTCAAGCGCCAAGCCAGGCCCTTTGTATTGCGACGCAGGAGAGTCGCGTTTCAGATGAACACGATGGATCGTCGGATTCTTCGATCGATTCGCGGTGCCGATACCACTGATGTGCAATGTCTCGCGTGCATCGAGCCAAGTTGTCAACTCGACCTCGGCCCCTTCGGGTGGAAACTCGGTGTAATCCACCAACCGGCGACTGACCTCGGAGTCCAAGCCTGCTCGAATGCGGGCCTTTAGCGGAGCGTCGCTTTGAAACGCGCGGGCACGAACCACAAAACGATACCGCCCCGAATGACGCGCTGCGAAGTCAGTAATGTTGTCCCATTGATCGCTGAAGACGGCCAAGCCGTCGGGCAAGGCTTTGAATTGATAGTTGAAAACGCGCTGCAATCGCTCGAGATCTTCGAAGCGTTGCGGGATCCGTTTCTTGACGTTGGGTGCTTGCGTCGCAAATGCATCGTCGAGCGCAGCTTCTGCCGTGTCCATGTACGACTGCAAATGCTCAGCCGAAACATTGAGCGCTGTCGCCACTTTGTCAAAACCTAACGCTCTACCATCTTCGGGGAGCAGCGAACGATAGTCGCGGTGAACACCCAGTAAATCGCGAATCGTATTCTGATATTCATCGCGATTCAGCCGTCGAGCTTGAGACCTGCCATCCAATTGTTGTTGCTGAAGGCAAGCTTGGTGCAACACGCCGGCAAGCTTTTCCAAAAACTCGCCGCGTTCACTCATATCAGGTTGAGGCTCGTCAGCTGGTGGCATCTCCTGATTTTGTACTCGATCATGAACCAATATCCATTTATCAACCACCGAGCGTTCGCTGGAATCTCTTCGAAGTGAAGTCAGATCGAGTCCTCCTTCTTGAGTCTCTCGATCATGGCAACCATAGCATCTCTGATCTACGAAACTCTCCAATGACTCGGAGAGCTTCTTGACAGTTCCACGGGTGGTTCCAGTCGTGGCATCATTTTCAACTAAGGCCGTTTGACCGTAAGCGATGACCGGTAGCATGACCGTGAGAAATGAAAATAGAAGCAGCTGATGCAGGTTGCATCCGAATGCCAAGGCGAATAATAATTTGATCGCTTGTATTGCTGGAATCATAAATCGCTTGAGCACTCGAGTACCTTTTCGTTCTTCGCTGGCCATTTTCATTCGTTATTCAATTTATTCATTATCAAAGCGCACTACGCACTTCGTTGCATCTACCTGATGTTTCCGGTTAAATCTTGATCGAGTCTCGGCCAATTCGAGATTACGCAATGATGTACTTCGCGACGCTCCCGCTCACGTCGGTCAGACGGAAATCGCGACCTTGGTAGCGGTATGTTAGTTGCTCGTGATCGATCCCAAGCTGGTGGAGGAGTGTGGCATGGAGATCGTGAACGTGAACGGGGTTTTCGATGACACCGAATCCGAAGTCGTCGGTCGTGCCGTACGTGAATCCGGGTTTGAACCCGCCGCCCGCGACGAGCATGGTGAACGAGTCGATATGATGATCGCGTCCTGGGCCTGCCGCGTCACCCGAAGCTTGAAGTACTTGAGCCATTGGTGTGCGCCCAAACTCGCCTCCCCAAATGACGATAGTACTGTCGAGCAGACCTCGCTGTTTTAAATCTTGAACCAAGGCAGCGGAAGCTTGATCGGCCTGTCGGCAACTTCCTGGTAGCGATTTGTAGATATCGCTGTGGTGATCCCAACCTTGGACATAAAGCTGCACGAATCGCACGCCGCTTTCGATCATGCGCCGTGCAAGCAAACAATTCTTTCCGAACGAGTCCTCGTCTGTATCTTTAATCCCATACAGATCGAGGATATGTTGCGGTTCGTTTTTGATACTGACCAGTCCTGGGACTGAGGTTTGCATGCGGAAAGCCAATTCGTATTGGACAATGCGCGCGAGTACTTCCGGGTCCTGATAACGTTCATGAACGAGTTGATTGAGCGCGTTCACTCCATCGATAATCTCTTTTCGACGTTTCGGCGAAACGCTGTCAGGGTTTGAAAGAAAATAAACGGGCTGACTGCCACCACGAAAGCGGACACCTTGATGTTGCGACGGCAAGAACCCGGCGCTCCAGATCGGTGAGCCGGCGGTTGGCATGCCGTTGGTCATCACGATGAAAGCCGGGAGATTTTCATTTTCAGTGCCAAGCCCATAGCTAAGCCAAGACCCAAACGAAGGCCGTCCAAACAATCCACTGCCGGTGTGCATGAACAGCTGCGCGCCGCCATGATTGATCACATCCGTCTTCATACTGCGGATCATGCACCACTCGTCGGCAAGACCAGCCATATGCGGTAGAAGTTGAGAAAACGTCATGCCAGATTCACCGTGCTGGTCGAAACCGTATGGCGAAGATATGGCTTTTGCATCCGGTCCAATAAACGCGAAACGTCGGCCCTGCGTTATTTCAGAAGGGAGCGACTGACCTTCGTACTTGGCCAGGGCGGGCTTGGGATCGAACAAATCCATCTGAGACGGTCCACCCACCATATGCAGAAAAATGACCTGCTTCGCCGGGGCCGGCTGCGTCACGCCGAGCCCGGTGCCTGGTTTGGCTTGGAGATCGCGTTTGAGTAGCGATGCCAAGGCCAGCGAACCCACGCCCATAACGCCGCCTCGGAGAAATGTACTTCGATTGAGATTGCTCGTCGCTTTGTTATTCATGGCGTATCAGGACCTTGTCACCGTCTCATCAAAATTGAGTAACACCTGAGTGACGTCGAACCACGATTCGTGCACTTCAAATAGATTGATCAGCACTCGCAGTTCGGGATCGGAAGGGAAGCGTCCAACGGCGCGACGAAAAGCCCGCCTCGCTTTGTGCGCAACGTCACCTTGCCACAGTGCGATCTCGTCCCCAAAGTGCTGCGCGGCTTCGACGAAAACGGGATCGTTAAGTAAAGCCAACGCTTGGAAGGGCGTGTTGGAGCACGAACGCTTCGTCACACACAGTCCGCGATCAGTTGCGTCAAAGGTTAACAAACTTGGGTTGATATTGCCTCGACGCAATACGACATAAATACCTCGACGATAGCGATCTTGACCTGTCGAGATAGGATACTCCGGGTCTTCAACACTTATGATTTCTTTCCACAAGTTTTCTGGTTGTGGCGGATAGATGGGGGGACCAAATTGTTCACGCGACAGCAAACCCGAAATAGCCAAGGCATTATCGCGAATGAGTTCCGCTGGGAGTCGTACTCGAGGTGACCGACCGAGGAGTCGATTGCTTGGATCGTGCTCGAGCAATTCCGGGGTTGCTCGGGAGCTTTGTTGATAGGTTTCAGACATCACGATCGTTTTTAGGAGATGTTTCATCGACCAATTGTTTTCCGTCAATTCGACTGCCAACCAGTCGAGCAATTCTGGATGACTTGGCGCGACACTTTGTAGGCCAAAGTTTTCCAAGGTGCTGACGATGCCGCTGGCGAAGAGCTCTGCCCACCATCGATTCACGGCGACACGGGCGGTGAGCGGATTCTCGGTACTTACGATCCACTGCGCGAGGCCGAGTCTATTTCGAGGAGCATCTGCTGATAGCGGGTGCAGCGAGTCGAGTATCCCGCAGTCAACCTTTTCTCCGAGCGAAAGGTAACTGCCACGCTGAAATATAAAGGTATCTTGCGTTTGTGGCAGATCGCGCATCACCATCACCTTCGGTGGACGGATGGCTTCGATTTCGCGCTCGACCTCGGCCAACGGTTGCGCAAACGGCGCCGTTGCTGGATGATCGTAGAACAGCACATAAAGTACCTTGAATTCCGATTTTGCATTCCGCAGTTCCTTGGGTTGTTCGATCAGGTTGAGGCCTCTCACCTTCCTCGCAAAATCGGGCAGTTTATTCCAGGGGATTTTGTTGACCCGCTTTTCGGCGATATACCGTTTCTCCCATGATTCACGATCAGCCAATGCCAAGGGTTTGGCTTCTTCCAGCGCATGTTGAAGCTCGGCTCTTCTGGCCAGGAGTTCCGCGTAGCATTGCGCGCGGGCTACGTCTACCGGGGCTTCGACTTCGGGACCGATGAGAGTCTTACCTCCCGTCATGCCATTGATTGCGACTTCCGGCGGCATCTGATTGAAGTAAGCGTAAAGTTTGTAATAGTCGCGCTGCGTGATCGGATCGAATTTATGGTCATGGCAGCCAGCGCATTCGAGCGTGGAGGCCAGCCAAACGAGGCCAGTCGTATTCACGCGATCCATCTTCATCTGAACTTCGACCTCCTCGCGAATAGAGCCGCCGGCGAGGTTCGCGGGCGTATTGCGATGAAAGCCAGTGGCGATGAGTTGATCGATGGTCGGATCGGGGAGCAGATCCCCGGCGAGTTGCTCGATGGTGAATTGATCGTAAGGCATATCCCCATTCAAAGCGCGGATCACCCAGTCACGATAGGGCCACATCGTCCGCAGCCCGTCATGTTGATACCCGTTCGAATCGGCGTACCGCGCTAGATCAAGCCAATATCGCGCCCATTTCTCGCCAAAGTGGGGCGACGCCAGCAAACGATCGACTTGTCGTTCGTAGTTTTGGGCAGAAGGATCGGATAGAAAAGCATCGAGCTCCGCTTCGCTGGGGGGAAGACCGATCAAATCGAGCGAGAGGCGACGCAGCAACACAGCCGGTTCGGCCGCTGGCGAACTCGCCAAGCCAATCGCGTCGAGTTGCTTGCGAATGAAGTAATCGATAGCTTTTATTCCCTCGGGGACCGCTGGACGAATCGGCTTTTCATAGGCCCAATGCGGCTCGTAGTTCGCCCCACTCTCGACCCACGTTCGAAGCGTCTCCTTGTCTTGGTCGCTCAGCGGCGATGACTTACCCGCCGGCGGCATCACCTCATCGGAATCTCGGCTGAAAATGCGTCGCAATAATTCACTGTCCGACGGATCGCTAGGATTTAAGGCATCCACTGCGTCGTCACGTCGATCAAGTCGCAAGCCTGCTTCCGCTTGGCTTGGTCCATGGCACTTGAAACAACGATCAGCCAACAGCGGACGAACGTCTCGGGAAAAGTTGAGCTTGTTTACCGCAGAGGATGGTTCATCTCCAATCGCAAATAGCCACGGAGTAAAAACTCCCAGCACCGCTGCCAATACGTTGATTTGCATCTTGTCAAAAGGCCATCGAAAATGTTTCATGGAGCTGCTTGTATTTCGAGGTTTGCATCGTAGCCGTCTCACTCGGTCGAGATGAGCCCCAAGGATTGAGGCACGGAATAGATTAACGATCGACAATCTGTTCACCTATTCAGGGTTATAGTTCGATGATGGAAATATTTCGCCATCGGCTTACCGCGCCAGGTGCCCAACGATTTCGCCCCATCGGACCGTTGTCGTGAACTTCCAAAGCAACATGGCCCTTTCGACCGAGGCGTTCCAAGATAACCTTTGGATCATAGCCCACGACTCTATCGGCGAGCTTCGATGTGTCGAGCTTTGCGATTGGCGTACCGTTGATCCAAGTCTCTATCACCGGCAATTCACCCACGCAACGCATACGAAAGCTGTTCCAGTCGTTTGGCTTCCAAGCTTTCAGGAAATCATCAAGGGTGGCCGCGAAATCTGGTGTGAACGACGGTCCGTCTGGTATTCCGGGCCGTAAATTATCTACGCGAAAGCCATCGACTTCATCACCATCGACCACAAAGGGATAGGCACGGAAACTACCAGTGTTGTTCCCGTAGACGCCACCGATCGCGCCGTTGGATCGATGATCCACAAGTATTTGAAAGCCGATAGAGCCAAGCTCGTGCGCCCGGACCATGATGCCGGTGTCGATCGGCCAATCGGGGCGAGCTTCGAGCGACAGTTCAAAGTCGCCAAACTTTTGATCGCTCAATAGATAGGCACCAAGTCCACTACCGGGTTCTTGACCGCCGACGATGACTCCATCGACAACTTGCCATACGCCGGTGTGATTCAGTCGAGCCAGTAGTTCCGGCCTTTGCTGATGATACTCGATGACCGCCTGACGCAACTGATCGGATGGGAGATTATTGAATCGAGCGTCTTTTGGTACCAGTAAACGTGGCGCGGCATGCCATCCGTCGAGCGATTTGCCGTCAAATAATGGGCGTGACTTCACATCGGATTCGGGATGTGAATCTTGGGCGACAAGCGACGAATGGCTTATCGAGAAAGCTGAGCTCGAAAAGGTCGCAACCCCGATACTAGACTTCATGATAAACTGTCGGCGTGTGGTGTTCATTACCATAGTATCGCACGTATGGGCGTTCCCCCGCCATTACGCAATCGCGTAGTACTTAGATCAGTTTCTCGCGCAAAGCTTTTGCGACCGCCGCGGTGGCCGTGTTTACATGAAGTTTTTCATAAATGTGCCGTAAATGCATATCGACGGTATGAAAGCTGATCGCAAGTCGCGTGGCGATTTCTTTTTTGACCAGCCCTTCTTCGAGAGCTTGCAAAATCTCACGTTCGCGAGGCGTCAAATCATAGTTCGTGAGGTTATTGGGGCGCTGAGTAAAGAAACCAAGAACTCGTCGAGCGATTCGAGGAGTCATCGGTGAACCGCCGCCGTGTGCCAAGTGTATCGCGTCGGCAATCTCATCTAAAGTCGATGATTTTAGCAGGTAGCCCGACGCTCCCGCGCGGATGGCTTGCAGCAACTTGTCTTCGTCTTCAAAAACCGTCAGTACAATCACATCTGTTTTCGGAAGACACTCGCGAAACCGTGAGATCCCTTCGATGCCATTCATGCCTGGCAGCCCAATATCCATCAATACAACATTGGGAGCTCCATCGGATTCGAGCGCATTCAATGCCTCTTCGCAGGTTCGAAATTTGTGTGTGCAAGAGAGTCCAGGCATTTCGTTGATAGCATCGGCCGCGTGCTGTCGAAATGCACGATTATCTTCAACAATCCAGACAAGGATCGGCATTTCATCTGAACTTTGAGGTTTGTTTGTCATTCGAAGCCGCAGTTTCTTTCGCTATCGGATAGGCGCTTCGATACGAACCGTCGTACCATTGGCTGGGGAACTGTCGATTATAAAATTGCCTCGCATCTGGTCGGCGCGATGATGCATGCTATCCAATCCATTGCCACGAGGAGTTTGGATTAAGTCGAATCCAAGGCCGTCGTCATGAACCTCGAACTGAAATTCGTCGCGTTGAATAGTTATCTCGATTGTTACCGTTTTGGCCTGAGCATGTTTCACTATGTTTTGCAGGATTTCCTTAAAGAGTAAGAGCATGTTCCGAGTGAAGTCGATACTCAGCGATCTGGAAGGAACGCTTTCATGGCAATGAAAAGCGTACCGAGTATCGCGAAGTAGTTTGGCTGCGGATTCACGCATTCGAAGAACCAATTCCTGGAGACTCAAGTTGCCCGGCTCGAGTAACCAAACTATGTCGTGCATCGACTCGTTCGTCTCCCAGGCGATTCGTTCAATCTCCTCGATTCGCTGGCGCGTCGCTTCACCATCTTCAACGCGACGCAACGCCAGTTGGGCAGCGATCGCGATGCTACTGAGCTGACTACCAAGCTCATCATGCAAGTCACTCGCAATTCGCAATCGCAATCGTTCCATTTCACGACGTCGAGATAATCGCGAACGCCAGAATGCGAAGGTACCTAAGGTTATGGCAGCCAGCACCAAAGTCACGCTTAGCTTCAAAGTCCGAGCAAGTAACGCATCGGTAACTTGAGAACGTTGTGTTCGAATCATCTCGAGTTCGCGGACTATCTCCTGTCGTCGTGCAAGTCCATCCAACCAGACTGGCAAGTCGATGATCTGATGTCGGCTGTTAAATCCATCAACGAGATACTCCGGTCGCCACCTCGGGTAGTTTGGCTTGCTGAATACATCGAGGGCGGAGACCGGTACCCCTTTCGCGACGTTGATACCGTCAGACCAGACCTGGAGTTCAGCTAGTGAAAAACTGCTCAGCGAGCCTCGAACTCGTAGTCGAGTGGCGGTCACGCGTAACCAACGAGCGGGCAGCCGATTGGCGACAATTGTTACCGGATTGTCTCCCGGATTTCCCATCTCCTCGGAACCGGTCGCGAAAATCAGTCGGGGGGAAGTAAAGTTGGCGTTGTTGTCGACCTCGATTCGAAGGCGCGGGGGAAAACCAATGCCTGGTGCGTCTGCGAAATCTGTCGGGCGTGATGGAAAGAGTCGAATATCATCGATCGGAAACTCCCTACCAAGATCAACTTGAACCCACTTCAAAATGTCGGGACTCGACTCCTGGACGGCGAGATACCCGTTCGAAGGGCTCGGCTCACGATTGACAGGTGGTCCAAGCAGACTTTGACCGTCAGTGAGAAAAGCGGGCGACCAAATCGGCTGCGCACGTACCGAGCTCGAGGCGCTTACGCTGGCCCCAGCGGCCACGTTACGCTCGCCAGAGATCACCATGATCTCGCCCAGCACCACGATCCAGTCATCATACCTTGGCCAAGCTTTCCGCGACGTGAAGCGGACGTAGCGTCCACGTTGCTTGTTCAATTGAATCACGAACGGAAAGGACCCAGGATTGGGAATGTCGGATTTGCTAAAATCGCCCACGGGGATGGCTTGGTCAAAGTTGGCTGTCTCGGAAAGCTCGACCTGAAAACGCAACGGAAATCCGTAACCAGGGGTCAGATACCCTTCATTCTCGCCACTGGATGGAACGAGAGCGATTTTATCGATGACGTAGTTGCTGCCGAGATCGATCGTTGCGCGAACGATTACTTCGGCCGATGGCAGGCTACGCGTATGCCACCCAAGCGACACGCTCGAACTCGCTCCGGACGCGACTGGCAGCAATTCTATTTCGCGTTCCAAATCGCGGATACGGTCATCCATGTTGCGGATTTGCCGACTAAACAAACTGATGAAAGTCAGTTCCGTTGCATGGACGGTATGGAGATTCTGCGTCCCAACTAGGCAGCATGCGGCCAGCAGCATCGCTCGCAGCCAAAGCGACGTCGCGTCTACGCATCGGTTGGTGTGATCGAAGCTTAAGTGCACTTGATCGCCGCTCTCTCGAAAATGATAGGATCGACTAATCTATGGTGGGAGGTAGGTCTGAGCACTACGCGATTGCGTAATGGCCGGGGAAGCGATAACTATGTAAAAACTCTTGGGCGTATCTCACGACAGCACAGGTATAGTATAAGATTATGGGTTCGACTCGGATCGATTATGCTAGATTCGCCCGCCATATTCCACTCCTGTCTTCATTGCCTGCCTCGAAATCGTCTTTCTATGAAATCGCTCCTTCCGCTCGTGTCTGCTGTGATGCTCTGGTGGTCGATTGAGGGCGCTGCGGCTGCGGCTGCAATCAAACTGCTGAAACCGTTTCTGGAGCAGCATTGTGTTGAATGTCATAATGCCGAAACAAATGAAGGCGATTTGAATCTCGCTGACTTGACGTTCGAGGCTGCTCATGATGCGAGTCTCGATGTATGGAAACGCGTCTTCGAGCGGGTACGCGATGGAGAAATGCCGCCGCAGAACGAAGTTCGCCCGGACAAGGCCGAAGCGGATCGTTTTTTGATGGACCTGGAGAAGCCACTCTTGCAGTCCTATCTCGCGAACACAGCCAAGAACGGACGGGTTCAAAGTCGGCGACTGACTCGGGTCGAATACGAGCACACCTTGCACGATCTGCTGGGCATCGATATTCCACTCAAGGATCTATTGCCGGAGGATCCCGAATCGAATGGTTTCGAGACAGTTGCGGCGGGTCAGCAGTTATCTCACTATCAATTGGCACGCTACCTCGATGTGGCAGATATCGCGTTGGATGACGCCTTCCAGCGCGCTCTCAAGGGGGATGTGGTTTTCAAAAAGCAATGCACCCCTGAGCAATTGGTTGAAGGTATCGGGCGTGGTAACTATCGCGGCCCTGAACTTCGCGATGGACGAAGCATCTCTTGGCCCTTGGGTATTCAGTTTTTTGGTCGGATGCTTTCGACTAAAATTCCCAGTGATGGTTGGTATCGAATCACCTTGCGTGACGTGCAAGCCATCAATCCAGGGAAAGATGGAAGTGTATGGGGGACGCTCCGATCGGGGATATGTTTCGCCAATGCACCTCTGCTCTATATGATCGGAGTAGTCGAAGCGACCGACAAGCCGCGCGATCTTGTCTTCGAGGCTTGGGTTCAAAAGGATCATATCTTGGAGTTGAAGCCCAATGATGGCGAACTCAAAAAAGCCAAGTCAGGATCCAGCCGAGGTGGCACAGTCTCTTTCAAAGGTCGCGACTTGGAGAAAGACGGTTATTCGGGAATCGCTCATCGTGGTCTCGAAATCGAAAGTATCCATCCCAATGCAAATCATGAAAGCGTTCGGCGGAACCTGTTCGGTGACCAAGATCCGAACAACCTGAATGTGAATGCAAAAAGCACTTTCAAAAATATCGCCTCGGATTTTGCAAATCGAGCTTTTCGTCGAAAGTTGAATGACGCTCAGCTTGCTCCGTATTTGGAGATTGGAAGCAAAGCATTGGCTGAAGGTGACTCGGTGGCGGATGCTCTTCGCGCTAGCTACCGAGCGATGTTGTGCTCACCGCGATTCCTAACTTTCGTCGAGGCTCCTGGTGAGCTTGACGAATATGCCGTCGCCGCGCGTTTGAGTTATGCGTTGTGGGTGAGTATGCCCGACGATGAGCTTACTCGCTTGGCGAATAATGGTCGATTGCGTGAGCCAAATGTACTTGCAAAGCAAATCGACCGTATGCTGTCCGACGCCAAGGCCGAGCGTTTCGTACGAAGTTTTACCGATCAGTGGCTTAAGCTGAACGAGATTGACTTTACCTCGCCCGATGATCGGCAGTTTCGCGATTTCGATGCGGTGGTGCAAGAATCGATGCTGCAAGAGACCCGAGCCTTTGTCGCGCTCTTGATACAGGAGAACCTAAGCGTCGCGAATCTAATCGACTCAGACTTTGCGTTTCTCAACGGACGACTTGCGCGACATTATCGAAATGATGTCTCCGTGCGACCGGGTGACGGATTGCAGAAGGTTGCACTCGCTCAGTCGCCTGAAAAAATACGCGGCGGTTTGATCACGCAAGGTGCGATTCTTAAGGTCACGGCGGATGGAACGAGTACCTCTCCTGTAGTGCGAGGGGTATTTATCAACGAGCGCATTCTGGGCCAAACCATCCCGCCACCGCCCCCGGGTATCCCCGCCATTGAGCCTGATATCCGTGGAGCCAAGTCGATTCGCGATCAGCTGGATAAACACCGCTCGGATTCGTCATGCGCTTCTTGTCACATGACGATCGATCCGCCTGGGTTTGCCTTGGAGTGCTTCGACCCGGTAGGGGGCTGGCGCTCGCGATATGGGACTGGGGCGAATGGTGTAGCGGTGAATTCCGAAGGGGTCACGCCCGAGGGTGAGAAGTTTGCTAATCTCATAGAATGGAAACGAATCTACCGTAACCGTGAGGAGCAATTGGCGCGTGGCTTTGCGGAACAATTCCTTACCTATGCAACTGGCGCTCCGATAGAATTTGGGGACCGCCCGATCGTGCA
This sequence comes from Pirellulaceae bacterium, assembly GCA_041741715.1. GTDB lineage: Bacteria > Planctomycetota > Planctomycetia > Pirellulales > Pirellulaceae > Aureliella. The sequence continues at coordinate 20,889 of JBGSJT010000505.1, forward strand.
TGAAATCGTGGCTCGATCGAAGGCTTCCAATTTTGGATTGCGGTCGATTATCCAAGCAGCGCTCACGAGTTCCGTTTTCCTTAACAAGTAGCCGTTCGTTTTCTCTCGCAAAACCTCCCAACGTTCATCGAAATGATCAATTATGAAGAATGGCAATTTCAGCTCTGCAAAGCGACTTTCTCGCCGCACTGTATTGCGAGGCACGGGAGTATGTCTCGGTCTACCGCTGCTGGACGCCATGACTCCCGCCTTTGCCAAGGTGAACGAAACGGGTTTGGCGAAGCGTTTTGTCGGTATCAGCCTAGCGCTTGGGCTGCACAATCCGAACCTGGTGCCAGAAACCGCTGGTAAGGATTACAAACCGTCACCGTATCTTCGTTCACTTGAAGACCTGCGCAACGACTTCACGGTTGTCTCCGGCGCTTCGCACCCGGGAGTTTCGGGTGGTCACACGGCGGAAGGGAGCATTTTTTCTGCTTGCCCCAATCAGCGTGGCGCGACTTCGCGGAATACGATTTCGCTCGACCAGATCATGGCCAAGCGACTTGGTCACGAAACGCGATTTTCATCCTTAGTCTTGAATACCAACAGTCAAAAAAGTCCGTGCTATACCGAGAACGGCGCGATGATTCCAGCCGAAGACAACGCCATCCGGCTCTTCACGAAGCTGTTTGTCGATGACACGCCCCAAGAGCAATCGCGCCAAGCAGAACTCATTCGCCAAGGCCGGAGCGTGATGGATGTCGTTGGAGCGGAAGCCAAAGCGCTGCAACGCGAAGTCGGCCCAAGCGACCGGCAAAAGCTCGACACATGGTTTACTAGTGTGCGCGAATTCGAGCAGCGATTGGTGGCCAACGAGGAATGGATTGCCCGCCCAAAGCCGAAAGTGTCGTTAAAGCAGCCGACGACCATCCCTCGAGACAATGAAGTCGCGGTGGAGAGGATTTTTCTCGACATCATTCACATGGCGCTCGTGACCGACTCGACGCACTTCGTGACCCTGCATATCACTGGAAACAACGTCAACGGTATCGAGGGAGTTGACGAGAGTTACCACAACCTCAGTCACCACGGCATGGACGAGGAAAAACTGCGGCAATTGGCCATTGTGGAGCAGGGAGTCGTCAACGAATGGGCCGGCTTCCTTCGACGACTGAAGACGGATGATTTGCTTGACGAGACGATGGTGCTACTTACGTCGAACCTTGGGAATGCTTCTGCGCACGATAACAAGAATATGCCTTGTCTGTTTGCTGGTGGTGGCTTCCGTCATGGCCAGCACCTCGCGTTCGACCAGCAGAATAACTACCCTCTGCCAAACTTGTTCCTCAGCGCTCTGCACCGACTTGGACTAGAAGAGGAGAAGTTTGCAACGAGCACCAGCGAAATGACCGGTTTGGAAATGGCGTGAAGCGCAGCGGCTTGGTTTTTGTAACGTTTCTCAATCGCATTTTTTCGAGTTACCTTATGAAACCCTTTTTTACTTACTTTGCCTGGTCACTTGTGCTTCAGAGCCAACTGTGGGCGGAAGAGCCGAACAGATTGGAATCTGCAATTCAGCGCGGCATGGCTCGCGTCAAACAGGCCGCAAGCGACTGGCAGAAGAACAAAACGTGTTTTTCCTGCCATCATCAAACGCTGCCGATGCTCGCGGCGATTGAGGCGGATCGAGTCGGCGTTCCATTGGACAAAGAATGGTTGACGTCGCAGGCCGATACATCGCTCGCCTATTTCGAGGAGCGCATTGACGACATGGACGTTGGTGAGCATGTCCCAGGCGGCGCTGCGACCACGGGTTTCGGTTTCTGGGCATTGAGCTTGGACCAGAGGCCGCCTGACGAGACGACAACGTCGATGGTGCGGTATCTGCTCCAAATTCAGGGCGCCGCGCGGTTGCGTGATCCGAAGGTCGACAACTCTGACAAAGCAACATCAGCCAAAAAGAATGATGGACACTGGCAAGCATCTTGTCGTCGGGCTCCGATGCAAGCATCGATGATCGGCGATACGGTCCTTGTATTGCTCGGCATCGAGAAGTACGCAACGCCCGAGCAACGTCCTCAAGTAAATGCAGCTCGCAAGCTGGCGGAGCAATGGCTCGTCCAAGCACCGCTTACTCATCAACAGGATCGCTTATGGAGGCTATGGGGTTTGCATCAACTCGGTGGTAATGACACACTGAAGCTGCAAATAGTCGACGCGATTCTTGCTGAACAAACAGACGATGGTGGCTGGGCGGAGACCATGAATCGAGAGAGTGATACGTACTCAACAGGTCAGGCGTTGTTTATGCTGCTGAAAACGGGTGTTGCACCTGATCATCCAGCCATTCTTCGCGCTCGTGATTACCTCCTGAAAAAACAACATGCAGATGGCTCGTGGCTTGCGGAGTCGCACGTGAAGTTTAAGGCGCAGCAGTATTTCGAAAACGGTGACCCTTACGGCGATCATCAATTCCTCTCCACCGCAGCGACGGCTTGGGCTACTGCTGGACTTGCTCAACTACTTCCATCTAGACCCCTGGCATTATTGCGATGAGTCACGCAAATGCATTTGCGCACCAAGGATCGAGTTTCGACTTGGCGCCGCTGGGTTCATCTTCCAGTGCCAGATCCAAGCTCAGTGCTGGAATGGTATGCATGTGCGTTGCGGCAATCATCACCCGCTGAGGCGCGATCCCTAGCTGTTCGTTGATGAGCTTGCGTGAGGCAAACACGATGGCCAGGCGTTCGCCTATCGCCTGAAGGTTCAGCCCACAGCAACTGAGCCTGATTTTGAGCTGCTTCTTCCCAGTGAAGTGCTCAATCTTCAACGAGGCCGCGAAGTGAAGGTCAAAGTGGCAGCGATGCGCCTGCAAGGGCTGACTGGACCGATTGCGTTAAGCTTCGATGGCTTGCCCGAAGGTGTGATGGTCCAAGGTGACGCGATTCCTGACAAGAAGAATGATGTCACTTTGGTTTTCAAAGCCACCGAGACGGCGCGGATTAGCTCACCCCCACTTTTCTAGAATGAGAAAGTAAATGATTAAAATGAGCCGAAACAATCGTCGGGATTTCGTGGCAACTTCGGTCGCTGGTGCGGCAACTTGGTCGATCTTACCCAGACATGTTATTGGAGCTCAGGAGCAACCAGCACCATGCGGATGGGAAAGCATGTCTATTGCGAGAAACCGCTGACGCATACGATCGAAGAAGCGCGGCTGATGGCACGTGTTGCCGCCGAGACCAACGCCGTGACGCAGATGGGCAATGCTGGCCACGCAGGCGAGGGACTGCGCCAAACAAAAGAGTGGATCGACGCTGGGGTCATTGGCGAGGTCAAGGAAGTTCATACGTGGTCGGATCGACTTCATCAGTTAATAAGCCCACTTCGCATTGTTCATTACGCCATCGTCCATCGCGAGACACGCTCGTGAGCAGCTGCGTAAATATTGGTGAACGTATCGTCGCAGGCTAATCCATGAATATGTCCGTTTTGTCCTTCTTGATGGAGCAGTTCTCCCGACTTGGCATCATAGACGGTAATGAAGCCATTGTTGTCGCCACCTGCCGTCATGATCCATTGCTGGTCGGGCGACCACAAAATCTGCTCGATCAAACCCTTTTTATTCTTGTCTTCCAATTCCAACTCGCGAGCGCAACTCGCACGATCAAATACTTCGAGACGTGCAGGTCCTTCAAGGTGGTCGATGTTTCCAATCTTGCCGGTCCCACCAACCGCTAATCGCTGACTATCGGGTGAAAATGCCAGGCTGCGAATACCGCCGATGCTATGCAATCTAGCTTTGGGATCCCAGGTATACATCACCGGCGTTTCCAACTCACCGACTTTTTCGAATCGCTGCGCCTCCCAGAGGGCGACGTGGCCTACTTTATCACCGGTGGCAAACCACTTTCCGTCCGCTGAAGCAGCCACCGCATATAGCATGGAGGGAAAATGATGCGGGGTCAGGCTTTGATGATCCGAAAAAGTGGCGATGGCTTTCCCAGAGCTCGCATCCCAAACTTTGCATTGCATGTCATCGCCGATACTGATCACTTGCGAAGCGTCAGCCGAAGCGATTACTCGGCGAATCCACCCATCATGCGCGCGGATACTGCGAATCAACTTGCGTTCCACGACATCCCACCACTGCAAGTGGCGATCATAGCTGCTAGTGACCAACATCTCGCCAATGCGCACCATGCCTGTCACATAACTTTGGTGCTCACCTTGAAAAGCGATTCTCGCCGGTTTCTCTTGGCTCAAATCGAATTCGTAAATTTTGAAATCCGACGAGCCGACCCACAATCGCAAATTTGCATGGTCCTGCGCGATGCAAAACAAAATATCCTGCGACGTCCACTCATTCGTGCGTTTAAGATTTTTTGCGATCATGCCAGCACCTCTCGGCAAGGTTCACTTCCGAAATCAGACAATGGAATCGGTCGGCTGCCTACCATGGTTTCTTTGTCATGCTCAATGCCCAAAGCTGCAAAAATCGTTGCGAACAAATCGCCTGAATTCATTTCTCCATCGACAACTGTCTGACCATCGTCATCCGTTTTACCAAAGACCGTACCGCCGCGAATGCCACAACCACTGAGCGTACAACTCCATGCACTTGCAAAGTGATCGCGCCCTAAGCTGCCGTTGATTTTCGGAGTCCGACCGAATTCGCCCAGCGTGATCACTAGCGTCTTGCTCAACAGCCCGCGCTGGCGCAAATCGTCTAGCAACGCGCTCATGCACTGATCCAAATCCGCACACAACTCCCGATGTGTTTCGAAATTCTGACCGTGACTATCCCACCAAGCACGAGCTACTTTGACGAATGGCACACCAGCTTCGACCAAACGCCGTGCGGTCAGGCACTGCTGGCCAAACTGCGTCGGTCCATAATGGTCGCGCATGGCCTGCGGTTCGCGCTCGATGTCGAACAGGTAATCGCTCGCCATCAATCCATTTACACGCTCGTAAGCATTTTCGTGACTGCCGACCGATGGGTTGTTCAGATCGCGAATGAATCGCCTGGCCACAAAGTCGCGCAGCGCCGCGCGATCCTGGTGGTCTACATCCGTGATCGCGTCTAGTCGATGCAGATCATCTGGCATCATCTTGTCAGTTAGAAACATTGGATTGTAACGGGCACCAAGATAGCCGGCCGAATCCTGACGTCGACCTTCAGTTTGTGTGTACATGTACACGAAGTCGGGCACTCGACTATCTATCTGCCCGAGTTCGTGAGCGATAATCGACCCAAGATGCGGAAATCGCATTCCAGGTTCCGGAACGCGACCAGTGTCCATCAGTGTGTAGCCCTGACCGTGATCAGCAATCTTGGTGTTCAGCGAACGAATAATCGCGGTTTCATCCAACCTGCTGCTCATCTTGGGTAACAGTTCAGAAATCTCGATGCCAGGCACGGTCGTTTTAATCTTGGCATACGGTCCACCAGTGCGTCGCCCCGGCTTGGGATCCCACGTCTCTAGCTGGCTCGCACCACCCGCTAGCCACAATAGTATCACGCTCTTGCCCTGTTGAGCCAACTCGCTGGCCAACGTTGGCTGCGACAGCACATCGATGACTGACATGTTCGATGCCACGACGCCTGCTCCTGCAGCCTTGAACAGAGTGCGTCGACTTAACGATTGAATTCTCATCGTCATTCCTAATGATTAAAACGAAATTCGGGTGAGCTAACCAAGGCCCACACAACCTGCTTCAGCGCGGACTCGCGACGATCACCGCGACTAGCGAGATACTCAACCATAGTCCGTAGCTCTTCTTCAGTTGCTTCGCGAGAGAGCACACAACGCGTCGCTGCCTGCACTGCCTGATGATCGTTGGTCAGCTCTTTGAGGTAGCCGATGATGCGATCGCCGGAACCGTTTAGCAAATCCGTTTCGATCCAGTTATTATTACTGAACCAAAGCGCCTCGGTAACCGGAACTTGGAAATCTTCATCAGGTATCGCCAATTGCCTTGCTTGACCATCGGATTGCCGCTCCAGTTGCTCACGCTTGGTTGTCCAATCTTCTCCCTGCAGACCAGTCAACTTGGTTGGATTTGCACCAGCGATGCGGAGCGAAAGCGATAGTTGTCGCGGCGTCAGAGCTCTGGGAACGGCCATTGCAAACCATTCCGGAGCCAGTGTGCTCGCTGCTGTATGGCGTACACTTTGGGCGTAACTGTTAGTCAAGACGATGGCCTGAATCAGCCGCCGTAAATCGTAACCTGAGCGAATCAGTTCCGCCGTCAGTTCGTCGAGCAGTTCCGGATGGCTGGGCGGATTGTGCGAATGCATTTGATCCAGCGGATGGACCAAGCCGCGGCCAAAGAATCTTGCCCACAATCGATTGGCGATGTTTCGCGCAAAATACCGCTGCTCCGTTTCCGATAGCGCTGTCTCAACTAGTTTCGCTCGTGGGCGGAAAACTGGACGAGGTGGATCGTCAGCTTTGTCGTCTTGCTCCGCTTTCTTGATTTGCTCCTGCAGCTTCTTAAGTGCGTCACCCTCCGCTTCAGTTGGTGGCAGTTCAAGTTTCTGTCCGGTCAGAAACATCATTTCGGCTTCATGGTCCTGTCCACCAATGTCGGTGTATTTCGGCACACCATCAAATCGCTCACTGAGAAATCCCTTTCGTGTTTGAAAGGTGCGTTTGAAGAACGCTGCCATGCCGTAATAATGGGCCTGCGTCCAATCTTCAACTAGCGGGTGGTCATGACACTTGGCGCACGAGATGTTCACGCCAAACCACAAGACGCTCGAATCATTCGTCATCGCGTCCAAGTCGTTAGTGCGGCGTTTCAAAAAGGCGACAGGCCGAGTGTCGGTGGCAGCATACTCTTCGGGCAACATCGTTTCACGAAAGAGTTGATCCCAGGGGCGGTTTTCTCGCGTGGCCTCCAGCAAATACTCACGCCAACGATCATTGTACTCATCGCGTTGCAACAACAAGATATCCAGTTGGTCGCGTTGTTGAAAAACGTAGTCGGGCGAATCGAGAAGACGCTGCACAAGTTGCAGTTTGCGATCTGCATTTTCGGATTGAAGATAGGCGTCGCGTTCTGCAACTGTTGGGATGCGCCCAGCCAAATCTAACGTGACTCGTCGAACGAATTCACCATCATCAACAATTGGCGCTGGCTCAACACCTTCCTTGACTAATCGAGCCGCAATGTGCTGGTCAATGCGAGCAACTAAATCTATCAAGCGTTCGTCAGTCGCTATTGCGAAATGGTTCGCCCACAACGTAAACAACAGCGCTAGCGCGGAGATCGCAAATCGCATGGAAAGGCTCAGGAAGGAGGGAGTAATCAAAGCGAATCAAATCTGATCGCCTTAATCGCGGGACCCTTATCTTAACAGATGCCCAGCACTCCAGTCCGATCGCATTTTGCTTTTTCACCAGAATCTAACCGCTAAAAAAGAGAGACAGGCTGTGGATCTCAAGCGAAACAAGGAGACATTGGCTGTATTGTTATCTAGCGACGACTTAGGGCTCGAACCAGGTGGAAAACATACTGAGGCCGATATCTTGACTGCAGCATGGTTAAGGAGAATGTTGCTAACTTTGATCTGAAATCAGGTGGTAGAGTAGCCAAGAGCGAATATTAGACAGTTGGCCCTTCTCCCTTGCTTGAACGTATTGGATTTGTCGAGTAGATCAAGAATGGGGCGAAATGCTTCGCGTAGGATGCGCGCGTGCGATTCCAAGATGCCCCAGCAACGTTCAATTGGATTGTACTTGCTATGCTACGGCGGGTAATAAAACCGGTTCGGTATCCACTCGAATCTTCACGCCTTCGAATCGAGGGAAATTCTTACACCGGCTTCGTCACCGACCGCTCCTTGGCGTTGGCAAAGATGGCGTTGGCGAAGATGGCGTTGGCGAAGATGGCGTCCGATTCAGGAATTTTTTTCGGTCGGTTTTACGAACCGGTCGAATTGAGCGCTCTCTCTTTTTTTTCCGTGTAGACGCATTGCCCGGGGATGAGTTCGGTCATTGGCAAATCCGACAACCGAAATGGGGAATCCAAAAATGATCGGTGAGCAAGACATCATCGAGTTAGCGAGCTGCTAACTGCACGAAGTTTGTCCATCGACCTGAGGTGCGAGTTGTCGAGTAGACTTGCCTTACGGCGATGTTCGTGCCATTACCCTGCGTTCCATTGGCAGCCAGCTCCCTTGCTTGTGTCCTTGCTCTTTGTTTGTGATGGATCCAGCCAACCCTATCCTTGGAGTTTTGTTAAGGCTCTCTAGGTATGGCGATGAGCTGTGTCTGGTTTTCAATCGCCAGCATGTGGGTGTTTAGCGGCACATTCAAATAGATTTGCCGATGGCCCGAGGGCCAGTCGATTTCAAGTCGATCCACGTTCCCAGCGGCGGGAAAACCAAAATAGAGCGACTTTTGATTGGTTACCATATAGCCGTTGCCAGCCGTTAATTGCTGAGTCCAAATTCCATCGTCTTTGGCGGCAGTTACCTCAGCACCGATGGCATCTCGATGGGACTGCGTGCCGACTAGCGTCAATGCAAGGAAATTGCCGGCATAGGAAATATTATGGATCAAGCTCGCAGGTTGTTCGAGGTCGGTCGCAACGAAATCTTGTCGTCCATCACGGTCGAAGTCGAGCCAAGCCAGAGCTCGGCCGACTCGTTTGCTTTCGAAGAACTCGCCGATTTGACTAGCGTTCTCTTCGACAAACTGGGCTTTTCCATCTCCAGTGAAGAATTGAGCCCGCATTCGAAAGTTGATTCCCATATGCTCCATGTCATCGACGTGACCATTTAGCACCACTAAATCCATGTTTCCATCTAGTTGGGCGTCAATTGCTTGCACGCCAAACCCCAACATTTTCAGGCTAGGCCCGACCAGCCCAGATGAACGTGTGGCATCACGAAAAGTCTCCTGATCTTGCTGAAGATAAAGCGAGTTGCTTTCGTCATGATAGTTGGTAACCAGAAGATCCATCGCGCGATCGCCATTAGCATCAGCACAAGCGATGCCCATACAGGCTTGGGCTTTTCCCTCGCCGTCGAAAGCCAAGCCACTGAGTAGGGCTTGATCTTCAAGCCGAATTCCAAGTGGCGAATTTGCATCGGGCGTGCCGACAAGAAACAAATTGGCCACTTGGTCGTTAGCGACAAAAAGCGAGGGCAACTGGTGATCTTTCAAGCGAAATACGACCACGCCAAGTGCGTTTCCATCCTGCACGCCACGATCGATGACACGACTTCCCACGTCACGGAAAACACCTTGGCTGTCGACGGCCCAAAGACAGCCGGAGGCTTTGCGGAAATTTAGCGGCGAGCAGGCACGCGGCAGCCCCCCAATAAAACATCGCCGCGTGAACACGTCGTCGCCTTCGACATAATTGGCATCGTAGATCTCAGCCAATCCATCTCCATTGAGATCTGCGATGGCTGCACTCACAGTCCAATGTGCAACCTCGGAAGCGAAGAGAAATGAACCATCGCAAAAAGTTCCGTCACCCTGATTGAGCCATAGCTGATTAACTCCGACATTGCAAACATAAATGTCATCGAATCCATCGCAATTGACGTCGCCGATGGCGACGCCCTGTCCAAAGGACGTGTCGGCGATGCTGGCCAGCTCCGTTACATCTTGAAAGGTGCTTGTATTCCCGCTAGTTGAATGAAGATTCCTCTTAAGTCGATCCGAATGGTTGTGATCGGTGCCATCGGATGGCCAGTTGCAACCCTGAGCTAAAAACAGATCGGGCCAACCATCACGGTCATAGTCGAGCACTCCGACGCCGCCTCCGGTAAATTCAAACATTCGGCGACCATCAGCCATCGTATCTCTGGAGGCAAAATAGTCGAAGTTAAGTGCATTGGGAATTTCTTCGAATTTTGGCCTGAGCAATTCAGCCTCAGGGAAACTTGTAATCGGTTTGCCTTCTATGCCAGCCGCTGGAGGCTGTCTGTTGCTAAGCACTTCGGCTTCAGCTTGCCCAACCAGTTTCCTTTCGGTGGAGTCGTTGTTCCATACCGGCAACGGATATTCCCGCAACCAATTCGTATCGACCAAGTGAAATTCTGCTTGTGTCCCAGAAGAGTTTGGATTGAAGGCGGCCTGCGCCTCGCGTGCCAGTTCATGCAAGCCTTTATGAGCGGGCGCAATGGACAGTCCGAATGCGATCCAAGCCTTAGACTCCCACATGCGTCCGAGCTTTAGTGTGAGCTCGGCTGCCGACACAATGGGAGCTAAACGCTCTTCAGATAGAAGGAATCGCTGAGCCTCCGAACCAGGCAGTGGTCGATTGGAAGCCATTTGTCGCACGGTCCACTCATTGGACATAATGTGTTCGAAAGCGTAAACCAACTTTTCTAGCTGGGTGGCTCGCAGGGCGAACGATTTCGCTTGACTTTCCCTTCCAAGTCCGTTCAGTACCTGGGCCATCGAGTTTAAGGCGGCTAGGTGGTTGGGGTCTAATCGAATCGCCTCGCCAAAACAGCGTACCGCCGCGACCGCTTGCCGCTGTTCTCGCGCCCATTCACCACGGATCAGCCAGATGTCAGGATGGTTGTCGCCAACGGTGGGAAGCTCACGATTCCAAGCGGGAATTTGTTGTGCGTCCGTCGCCATCCACAACCTGCCAAATTGTACATGGGCCTCCACCAAGTCAGGGAATTGTTCAGCTACTGTATTGAGAAGTCGCCGAGCTTCTTCGAACTTTCCGGTACGCAGGCGAATTCGGGCTAAGCCCAACTTAGGTAGTGAATCGTTTGGAAATGCCGAGAGAAACTCTTGCAGTTCTGACTCGTTCTCGATTGGCTTGGCGATATTGCCGAGGTACATTAGTTGCTGCACCGATGCCCTCCCTTGCCGCACGAGTTCGAAGAGATGCTGTGATGCTTCCCATCGCCGACCACAAAGGTTCAACAAGTAGATCAAACGTTCGCGTGCTCGCGTTTCGGATGGCTGCAACTCAAGGCTGCGTTGCATGGCCTCGATGGCGGGCGACATGTTGCGAAGGTGTAAGTGTATTTCGCCAGCAGCCCAACGAGCGATAGCCGCCTGTTGCGCGTCAGCATCTGGTACGCGATCATAATAGTCTATTGCCTCGCCGTAGAGTTGTAATCGCGACGCGGACTCACCAGCCATCATTAACAGGTTTGTGCGTTCAGAATCGCTCAACAACAATTGCTGGCAAATTTCCAAGGTCCGTGCATAGTCCCCGCGTTGCAATGCTGAGCGCGCGGCCGCTGACGTCACGCGGTTGCGCGACAGTTGATCTTCGAACAGCCCGTCGAATACGATCCATCCGACTACGAATATTCCGACAGCGATTAGGCAGAGCAGTAGGGGCAAAGATGGAATTACCCAACGCGACGTTTTCATGCGTTGATCCTTTACTAGACACTGTCACTGGAGCACGTCAGCATGGATAAATGCAACTGGACATGATTTCTGTACTTCAAACCGAAGTCAGAGCATACTTGGCGTCGTCCGAATTTTAAGTGGTGACCTCCACTTAGGTAGGTGCGGACTATCAGCAGTGCTGTACCAATCGATCACCAACAGATGGGCATTTTTCTTCGTGACATCGCGGTTGACGAACTCCTCGATCATGGCTCTCAGCGTAACGGACGAAAGTTTCGCGCGAATACGCATGGAGTCAGTTTACAGCAGCGCCCGGAAATCGACTACACTCCACTTTGGGCTATCCACGCCTATTCAGTGCCAAGCACCGATCCATGCCGAGCGCGAAAAAATGCGCGCTTGAAATCTGCCGTTTGTTGGCGAGTTGCGAAGTGAGCGCCACTAGAATACTCCGAAAAACCAGTCCCTTTAGCCGACTCGCTGCCCACGGCTTGTGAGTAACTCCACCTCGAGGAAATTCCATGATACTCAAACTAACTCTCGCCATTCTTATCTCGCTCTCCACCTCCGTCTTCGCGGTCGATCCTCACGTTGAAGCCGTCATCCGTGCCGTGGAGGGAGCGCATGGCAAGATCGAGAAAACCGCTGACGGCCAGAGCCTGAAACTCGTCGATCTCAACATGCCCAATGCGGTCGCGCATGCCAAGCGCAGCGTTGATCCCTTTGACGCCGCCTTCTTCGAACACCTTGGACACGTCACCACGCTGGAGACGCTCAAAGTCATCGCCACGAAACTTGGCGATGAAGGTCTTGCCCAGATCGGAAAACTCAAGAACCTCAAAACACTGAGCCTGGTCAACAACGGCAAGTTAAGCGACACCGGGCTCGGACAGCTCGCCGGGTTAACGCAGCTCGAGTCCTTTGCCTGCATGGGAACCGGCATCAAGGGCCACACTTATGCGAAATTCGAGGGATGGACCAAACTCACGCGACTGAATCATCGCGGCAGTGCGCTCGACGACGAGGGGCTTCGCCAGATCTGTGAGCGCTTCCCCAACCTTGAAAGTCTTGGGTTAGCACACGCTCATTTCACCGACGCGGGTGCCGTGCAACTGGCCAAACTCACCAAGCTCAAGAACCTGGAGATCGGCAGCCACGACGCCACGCCTGCCTCATTAGCCAGTCTCATCAAGCTTCCTCTCGAATCCATCCAGCTCGGCGAAGGCTTCCAATCGGCCGCGGCTTTCACCACCGTCAAATCCATCCCCACCTTGCGCACGCTATCGATCACCAATGGCAAAGATCTGACTGACGCCGATCTAAAGTTAATTGCTGGCATCACTCAGTTGACTTCGCTGAGCATGGACAAGCTCCCTCTACCAGATGAGCGACTTCCATACCTGACCACCTTTGCCAATCTGAAATCCATCACCCTGGCACTTCGCCCTCAAGGTTATCCGTCGGAAACACAGGCCAAAGTCAAAGCCTTATTACCTGGCGTCGAACTGAAGTTCGTCCAATAAGCAGATTTTGGCAGCCGTTCAAGAGAAAATTACGCTTCCGTCACATGGAGACAGCTTTAACATTGCAAACAAAACTAATAAATTTTCCGTTAACAATCGCCGGTATGGGGAGATAGTTAGATGTTAGGCTCGTTTTTTGGTCTGGATGAGGACGCTGGTTGATTTTCCATTGTTAGGGGGGTAAGGTAATGAAGTCGCGAAAGATTGGATTTACGCTCGTTGAGCTATTGGTGGTGATTGCCATTATTGGGATTTTGGTCGGCTTGCTTTTGCCCGCCGTACAGGCAGCTCGCGAAGCGGCGAGGCGCATTCAATGTACGAATCAACTCAAGCAGTTTGGTTTGGCGTTGCACAACTACGCTGACACCTACAAAAAATTCCCTGCAGGCCAAGGTGGTACGCGTGACAACGTCAACCGCATCAATGCGATGATCGGTTTGCTACCGTATGTTGAAGAGAGCGCGCTTTACAATAAGATCCAATCTCCGCAGACCTTTGGGACCCGTTCTTTTAATCCTGGAGGTTCGTCGCCTTGGGATCAAAATTACGATCTGTGGGGGTCTCAATTTCAAGTTAAGGGGATGAACTGTCCGTCCGACACTCCCGTTGGTGATCCACGCGGCGGGCGATGGGCAGGCAGGGCAGCCGCAACGACGAGCTACTCATTCTGCTACGGCGATCACATGACCGGCGTACAGAATCAGAATACCTATCGAAAGCGTGGCATGTTTGGACCACGGAGCTATGTCGGCTTCCAGGCGTTGACGGATGGAACCAGCAATACAATGGCCATTTCGGAACGCTGTTTTCCCAAGGGCAACCGAAGTGTTTTTGGTCACGTCGTCCAAAATCTTGTAGGCGTCGAAACGAACCCTGCGCTGTGTCTTGCACAAGTCAACCGAGCGACGCGCGAGTACATCCCATCCGCTAGTATATCTGGCTACCGAATCGGCGGGACGCGAGCCTACGATGGAATGCCGATCTACACGGGATTTAACGCCATATTGCCTCCCAACAGCCCAGCCTGTCAGGTGGGCAATGTTAATACGCGCGGTCCAATGTCTGCCCAGAGTTGGCACACTGGCGGTGTGATGGCCGTTTTTGGCGATGGTTCGGTCCACTTTATTTCCGAGTCGATCGATGCGGGCAATGCAGCGAGTAAGGAGTCACTTTCCGGCCCCAGTCCTTACGGCGTGTGGGGGGCGCTAGCTACGATCAATGGTGGCGAAGTTGCCAGCGTTGAGTAGGTCCGCAGAATTGTGATGGGTTCGCCTACCAGAACCAGTTAATGGCTCGAAAACGATTGCAGATTCTTTATAAAGGTTATTAATTTAACGTTATCTAAGTAAAAAGGAAAAAAACTGCGTAAAGAATCGCCCCTATGGAGAGATAGTTATATGTTCGGCTCGTTTTTGGGCCTGGATATGGACGTTGGTTGATTTTCTATTCAATTGGGGGCAGATGATGAAGTCGCGAAAAAATGGATTTACGCTCGTTGAGCTATTGGTGGTGATTGCGATTATTGGGATTTTGGTTGGCCTGCTCTTACCAGCCGTTCAGGCGGCTCGTGAAGCGGCGAGGCGCATTCAGTGCACGAATCAACTCAAGCAGTTTGGTTTAGCATTGCACAATTATGCAGACACTTACAAGAAATTTCCTGCCGGCCAAGGTGGTACTTCCGCCGGACATCCGAATGGCAACGTCAACCGAATCAATGCGATGGTTGGTTTGCTACCGTTTGTGGAAGAGAGCGCACTTTACAATCAGGTCCAATCTCCCCAGACCTTTGGGACATTTGTTTTTAATTCGGGAGGTTCGTCGCCATGGGATTCGAACTACGACTTGTGGGGATCTCAGTTTCAAGTCAAGGGTATGAATTGTCCGTCCGACTCACCCGTCGGCGATTCGCGAGGTGGTGCGGCAAGCCGTTGGGGTGGTAGCTTCGCCGCTACGACCAGCTATTCCTTTTGCTACGGCGATCACATGACCGGCGTCCAGAATCAGAATACCTATCGAAATCGTGGCATGTTTGGACCACGCAGCTATGTCGGCTTCCAGGCTTTGACCGATGGAACCAGCAATACAATGGCCATTTCGGAACGCTGTTTTCCCAAGGGGACTCGGAGTGTTTTTGGCCACGTCGTTGAGAACCTAGTCGGCGTCGAGACGAATCCTGCATTGTGTCTGGCGCAAGTCAATCGAGCGACACGCGAGTACATCCCATCCGCTAGAATATCAGGATATAAAATCGGTGGGACGCGAGCCTACGATGGTATGCCGATCTACACAGGATTTAATGCCATATTGCCCCCCAACAGCCCCGCTTGTCAGTTAGGGAATGTGAATACGCGCGGTCCAATGTCTGCTCAGAGCTGGCATACCGGTGGAGTAATGGCAGTTTTTGGCGATGGCTCGGTCCACTTTATTTCCGAGTCGATCGATGCGGGCAATCCGGGGAGTCCAGAATCACTTTCCGGCCGCAGTCCCTACGGCGTGTGGGGCGCGCTAGCCACGATCAATGGCGGCGAGGTTGCCAGTGTTGAGTAGGTCCGCAAGCATTGTAGAACATCCCTTGCTACTAGTTGAATTCAACTAGTAGGTAAGTGCAGGCGAAGCTGTTCGCCTGCACTTATTAGGCATTTTGGATACAGCCGTTGGCCAACGAATTGACGGTTGGGATGCATAGAATTCTTTAATGTGGAAATTGAAATACGAAATGAGCCCGGAATTGAGGAACAACGAATTGACCAACAGACCGATCCAAGTCGCTGCAAGTACCTTTGGACAGTTATTTGTCCATTCAAAACTGACGAGAAGAGGTGTTAGCCTGCTTTCGGTCGTCTTGTTGTTGGGATGTTCAGGTTCGGAAGAGAATCCCGATTGGGCCAAGCGTGCGCCTGCATCTGGTACAGTACTGTATCAAGGCAAGCCGATCGAAGGAGCAATTGTTACATTTGCAAACAATGCGGCTCAGGCAGCGGCGACGGGCGTAACGGACAGCGCGGGGCACTTTGATTTGACAACCTATACCGATCGCGATGGTGCAGTGCCTGGCCAGCAGGTCGTGTCCATTCGCAAAGTGGACGTGATCGATAAGGCACCGCAGGACGCGGACTTGTCGGCGGGTGGAATGGGCCCACCGCCAGAAGTGCACTGGGTTATTCCCCAGAAATACTCGATTGCCGATCAATCGGGGCTTACGGCCGAAGTTACCGAAGCGGGCCCCAACGACTTTACCTTCGATTTGAAATAGCTGGGTCACCGAAACGTTATCGCCATGAACCAACGCGAGCGACCAACCAGGGAATCAGCGACCAGTGTCCAGCCGGTTTATTCGCCCAGTCGCCATGCCCATTTCTTGCGGAACTATACGACGCATGAAGCGGCCATTAGGGCTTACGTGCGGCGACTGATGCCCACCCGTGTCGAGACCGACGATGTAGTGCAGGAAGTGGCGCTGGTATTATGGGCCAAGTTCGGTGAGTTTCGTTCCGAGTGTGACTTTCGTAGCTGGGCCTTTGGCGTGGCCCGCTATGAAGTACTGGCTTGGCTACGAGATCGTGGGCGCGACCGGATGGTTCTGGCTGGGGATGTGGCGGAAATGATAGCCGACGAGGGTCTGCATCATGCCGAGCATTTCGATCCACGGCATGTTGCCCTGTCAGCATGCCTGGAAAAACTGGCGGTTCCACAGCGCGAATTGCTATTGGCCAGCTACGGATCACAATCAAAGTTACAAGACGTGGCGGCCAGCAGTGGTCGTTCGCTGGCTGGATTTTATCAGTGGTTGCATCGCATGCGGCGACTCCTACTCGATTGTGTTCAACGCGAGGTAACGCACTCTTCATGTCCGTAGACACCATTTCAGATCTTGATCAACTGATTCACGTGTACCTCGATGGGCGCATCAACTCCCAGGAGATGGAGCGACTTAACGAGCATTTACGCCGTGACCGGCTAGCTCGCCAAGAGTTCGCTAACTACTTGACACTTGATTCAGCACTGGCTGACATTGCTGCGGGGCTACCAGGCCAGCGAGCGGCTGTCGAGGATATCGTCGAACTCAATCAACGGGCGCTCATCTCCACTTCGTTCGCCTACATCAGTCTACTTTCCACCGTGGCCGCAGTCGCGATGCTGATTTTATGGTGGTCAACTGACAGTTATCGCTCCTATGCCACAGTGGTCCGCTCCGTGGGGGCCCCGTCGCTGGTCGATGGCATGTCGGTTCGTGACGAATTGAATGTTATCCGCACCGGGCTGGTGGAGTTCGTTACCGCGCGCGGAGCGCGGGTGGTGATCGAAGCACCGGCTGAATTCTTTTTTGAATCGGCCCTCAAGTTAAATATGCGTGCGGGACGTCTGACGGCGGATGTCCCAGCTTCGGCGATTGGGTTCACGGTAGTCACTCCCTCTGGCGAAGCCATCGATCTGGGGACTAAGTTCGCTGTGGATATAACCAGTCAAACACAAGCCGAGGTGCATGTGTTCGAAGGAGAGGTCATCGCTCGATCCAGAGGGAGCGATCGCCGACAGCACTTGACGGCTAGTTCGGCGGTGCGCATGGGACGCGATGCAACCACCCAAGCCTGCGACGTGAGGCAAGGTGCCTTTGTAGGAAACCGCGAAATGGCCTCCATGGCCGAGGCCCTAGCGGCCGGACAAAAAACACGGGCTAAGCAGGCACGGGAAAAGTTTCAACGCGATCCCAAACTACTCGCGTGGCTTGATTTTGATCGCCCCGGAGAAAGCCAGCCCGCCGAGTATGACGCTCAGGTCGTTGGAGCACAGTGGGTGCAAGGTAGATTTCCGGGTACGGGTGCAATTGACTTTATCGAACCCGACGATTGCGTGACGTTGAATCTCAATACGCATACCGACCAATTCACCCTGATGACTTGGGCGCGACTCAATCAATTCGAAGAGCGTGCAAATTCGTTGTATTCGACGGACGAATGGGGAGAACTGGGACAAGTCCATTGGCTGATCGGCGACAAGACCAATCTTCGATTTGCCATTAAGGGGACCAAGCTGACGGCGACGGGTGACACGAACGTCTGGCTTGAATCGCAGCCTCGAGCGTTGCCGGAACTTGAACGTTGGGTCCACTTAGCACTGGTCTACGACGCGCAGTGCGGAAAAGCTATTCAATATCTCAATGGTCAGCAGATCGCGGTAGCCGACATGCCACTCGGCTTGCAGGCCGCGCTGGGCCCCGCTCAGCTTGGAAACTGGAAGCCGCAACTCGACAGGCAACGCAACCCTAAACGACGTCTGAGTGGCCGCATGGATGAGTTCGTGGCCTTCGCACGCGGGCTCTCGGCCAGCGAAATTAGTGACTATTTCGCGGCCAGTACGCCGTATAAATAAATCCACCAACGACCAATTCCCTCCTTAGTTTTGCGACGATTCGCTCGCTTCCTGCCCCTACGGCGACATGTCCATGCTTTTGCGATCCTGCTTTGTTACGCGGCGAGCGGCCATGTTGCTGCTGCCCGTTCTCACCTTGATGATCAACGTCGATTCAGCCGTCGCCGAGCCCTTGGACTCGAAGGTTCACACTTACTTTAAGACGCAATGCCTAGGCTGTCATAGCGAAGGCTCGAAGCAAAGCGATTTTCGGATCGACAGCCTCTCGTCCCGGGTCGGCTTCGAAGACACGCCGCAATGGTTGGAGATCATCGAGCGGATTAGCTCAGCTGAGATGCCGCCGCCGGAACAGGAGAACCGCCCCAGCGCCGCCGAGAGTGCTGCGATCGTTGAATGGCTGGCCGAGCGGATGAAGGAAGGCGAAGCAGCACGCATGGCCGCGCGTGGCCGCGTTTCCTACAACCGGCTGACACGCGACGAATACGTCAATACAATGCGCGATTTGATCGGCGTGCAATACGACGCCATGGATCCAGGCGCGTTACTGGAGGACTCCGAGTGGCACGGATTCGAGCGCATCGGGTCGGTGCTGACTTTGTCGCCGTCGAACATCGAGAAGTATCTCGCGGCGGCGGAGACGATCTTGAACGAGGCGTATCCTGAACCGCCCGCCAAGACTGCGAAGCCTGTTGAGCCCTTCGGAGGTTCGAAGCCTGCGATTTACGACGAACAGATAGATGAGCGGCATCGCGAACGACTGCGTGAATTGGGCCTGCTCGACAAGGTGCGCTATGAGATGTGGCCGGGGGACATCTTCCGCTACTCGCTGCTGAAGGACCCGCTGCCTGAGTCGGGTGTGTATGAGATCAGCTACACGCTCAGCGGCTTGAAGCCAAACAATGGACGCGCACCGCGTCTCAAGGTGTATGCGTCCGAGATGGACCGCGTGCTGTTCGAACGCGACATCATCGCCGACGAGGACCAGCCCATCACCGTGACCTTCCGCGCACACTTGCCGAAGGGCAGGACGAGTATTTTGGTCTATAACGACGTGCCGGGGCCGTCGAACAACCCACGCTCGGGTCGGCATGGTAACGTCCCGTTCATTAGCACTAAGATTGGCCGTATCCCCTGGCAGATGAAGCTCACCGATGAAGCAGGCAATCCGCGCTATCCTTTCCTTATTCTCGATTCGATCACATGGAAGGGACCCATCCTTGAAACGCACGAGCAGCAGTTGCGCGACGACTACATGCCGCGCGAGGCGGGCAATATGCAGCAGGCGCGCGAGTGTCTCGCCACTCTGGCACGGCGTGCGTTTCGTCGTCCGGTGACCGATGAGGAGCTCGATGGCTACATGACCATCGTAAAGAGCGAACTGGACGCGCAGGAGAAGTTTCGCGATGCGGAGAAGGCCGGGATGCTGGCGATCTTGAACTCGAAGAGCTTCCTCTTTCTCGCCGAAGGCGACGAGAATGCGCAGCGCAACACGCTCAACGATTGGGAACTCGCATCACGTTTGTCCTACTTCCTCTGGAGCACGATGCCTGACGCTGAACTGCTGTCGCTCGCGGAGCAAGGCAAGTTGCATGACAAAGCCGAGCTATCACGACAGGTCGCGCGGATGTTAGATGACGAGCGTTCGGCGCGCTTCACGGATACATTCAGTTCACAGTGGCTGCGTTTGCGGAAGGTGGGGATGTTCCCACCGGACAAGATGCTCTACCCCGATTACGACAAGACGCTTCAAGCCAGTATGATCGGCGAGACCCAGGCCTTCGTCCGTGAGGTGTTGCAATCCGGACTCACGCTGCGGGAATTTCTGAACAGTGACTGGAGCATGATGAACGCCTGCCTTGCACAGTTCTACGGCTTGCCAGATGCAGGCCTTCCACGTGACGAATTCCAACGCGTCTCCCTGCCCGCCGACAGCAAGCGTGGTGGACTGCTCACACAAGCATCCATCCTTTCGCTCACCAGCGACGGCTCGCGACACCGTCCGGTGCATCGCGGCGTGTGGATCATGGAGTCCATCTTCGGCAAATCACCGCCACCCCCGCCCGCGAACGTTAACCCCATCGCCACGAACCCCACCGGCCCGAAAGCCACTCTGCGCGAGAAGCTCGAAGCGCATATCCACGATGCGAACTGCGCCGCCTGCCACGCAAAGATGGATCCGCTTGGCCTGGCTTTCGAGAACTACGATGCCATCGGTCGCTGGCGCACTGAGGAACTCACCGACGGCATCGGTGCCAACCCGAAGGTCGTTTCTTCCGGAAAGCTGCCCGATGGCCGCGAATACAAAAATGCCGAGGAGTTCAAGCAACTGCTGCTACACGACCTCGATGCCTTCAACGTCACGTTCATCGAGAAACTCGCCACCTACGGATTGCGCCGTACAATGACCTTTACTGACCGCGACGAACTGGCGAAGATCGCCGCCGTGAGTAAGGCCAAGGACTACCGCCTTTCAGACATTGTCGAGGCGTTTGTCGCCTCGGACCTTTTCCAATCTCGCTAGGCATCCCCCAACCTCGGAATTAAGCACATGAGCAACATCCATCTCAAAAAATGGCAGATCGGCCGCCGGACCTTCCTGCGCGGGGCAGGAGCGACTATTGCACTTCCGCTTCTCAACTGCATGGCTGTGGATCCCGCGCCGTCCAAGCCCAAACGCAGCGTGTTCCTTTATATCCCCAACGGTGTGAACACGCTTACCTGGCAGATTCAGAAAGCGGGCAAAGACTACGAATTCACCGCGCCGCTCACGGCGTTGGAAAAGCACCGCGCCGACATCACTCCGATCAGTGGCCTGCATCACCCGATGGTGATCGGCAAGCATCACAACTGCGAGAAGGTGTGGCTCACCGGCGCCAACGTGCCGGGCGATGGCGGAGCCTTTCGCAACACCGTCTCCGCCGACCAGCTCATCGCCGATGTGCATGGCGCGCAGACACGGTTCTCATCACTCGAGATGGCTATCGAAGGCACTTCGCTTGCGTGGTCCAAGGATGGCATCCAGCTTCCTGCCGAGCGCAATACACAGCAGATATTCAATGCCTTGTTCGGAGTCGAAAAAGACAGCAAGGAGACCATTCGTCGCCGTCTCAGCCGCCGTGGCAGCATCCTCGACATCGTGGCCGATGACGCCAATCGCGTGAACAACAAGCTCGGCAGCGAGGATCGCAGCAAGCTCGACGAATACCTGACCGCCGTGCGTCAGGTCGAAATACGCACCCGCCGCGCCGATGAATGGCTGAACGTCCCCAAGCCCGTCGTCGCAGCCGACGAAGCCGCCGGTCTTCAGCGCAAACTGAGCATGGCCGAAGCGGGCGAGTACTATCGCCTGTTCTACGACCTCATGGTCATGGCGCTGCGCACGGATTCCACCCGCGTCATCACCTGCGGCATCGGCAGCGAAGGCAACACCAGCGGCATCCCCGAGATCGGTATTTTGCAGACCCGCCACGGCCTCAGCCACCACAACGGCGACCCCGAGCAGCTCCGCCGTCTCACCGAGACGGATACCTTCCTCATCGGCCAGCTCAGCTATTTCCTCGACCAGCTCAAAGAGCACAAGGAAGGCGACACACCCTTGCTCGATACCACGCAAGTCCTCTGGGGCAGCGGCATGGCCTACGGTCACAGCCACGGCAACGCCAACCTTCCCACCATCCTCGCTGGCGGCAAAGCGCTTGGCTACAAGCACGGCACACACGTTGATTTCAACCTGCCGAAGATCGCCAAATACGACGTCACCAACGCCCAGGAGCACTACAAGATCTGTTCCCGCCCCGTCGATGGCGACGCCCGCGTCAGCAACCTGCTGCTTACGATGCTGCAACGCGTAGACGTGAAGGCTGACAAGTTCCAGGACAGCGTGGGACCGATCTCGCAGATCGTGGGCTGAACTTCAATTGCAAAGGATGCAGAGATTCCCAGGGGCGTTGCCCTCTGAAACTCTGTGTGCCTCGGTGAACTTTGTGTCCCGCTGTAAACTCCGTGGTTAATCATATGCGTCTCCTTCTCGCCCTCTGCTTTCTCACCGCACTCCTCCACGCCGAGGACAAACCCAGTTTCCGCACGGACGCCAATGGACCGGTGAACGCCGACGAGACGAAGCGGAATCCTAAGTATCCGAATGCCGCGCCCGACTGGTATGAACTCGTCGAAGGTCAGTTCCCGCCAGAGGGATCGGCGCACGCGATTTCCGGCGAGCTGATACAGATGGATCATTTGGAACGGCGGTTTCAGATGCGGGTGGATCGCAATGACAGCCAGCAGCGCGGCGTGTGGGATCTCCCGCTCGATGCTGTACTATTGCCATACGGCTCCATCTGTTATCACGGCTCGCCCGCTGCGCTGCAGGATATCCCACTCGGAACACATTTGCACGGCATGTTTTATCTGGCCGATCCTAGCGACAAGACGCCACTGCCGATCGGCCCCAATCGACGCCAGACGCCTGAGGCGGCTTTCCGACGGTGCTTCCGGCTTGAGGACGACTTCACGCATCATGCGCAGCAGAAGCAGCTCTGGAAGATCGACAGCGTGGAGCTCACCACGATGAAGCTCACTGCATCGCTTCCAGGCGATAAACCGAAGATCTTCGACCTACTCGCCAGCACCCGCATCTTCAAAGGCAATGCCTTCGTCGATCTTACAGCCCTGCAGCCCGGCCAAAGCGTCCTCTTCAATTTGACATGGGTCACCCTCTACGGCCCTGGACGCATCACCGACATATGGCTCGATGAACCAGCGCGAAACCATGCCATTGCTCAGCAACTCGAATGCCACCGCATCCACATCCGCGAGCGCGGGCTGCCCGGTTGGGTCGCCGCCGTTGAAGACGAGCCTCAATTCGTGACCGTCACCTTCTTTGGTAATGTCGATCCCAAGCTCCTCGACGAACTCACGATCAAAGACCTAAACGCCAAACCGCCCAAGGATGGCAGCCCGCCGCCATCCGAACCCCGGGGTGGCCTAGCCGTCGCGCGCGATAGCCTCATGACCTACGACCCCGTGAACGACCGCAAAACCGGCGGTATCCTCGACGTGAAGAACATCCCCGTCGAACCCGGCAGCAGCGGCGTGCAAATAAAGCTCAAGATGGACATGATGCTCGAGGGCTACCGCCCCAAACACATCGTTCGCTTCTATCCGCCCACCTGGAAAGTAAATGCTCTGCCCCGAGAAGAACAATTTCAGGGGCGGGAGTAACGCTCACATGACTCACTGGATGAAGTGTAGAAACGGCCCAAACCCGTTCATCGAATGAATTTCGTAGCTGGACTGGCAACAGTTCAGGCAGTCTGCGGCAGGTGGGCGCCCGAATTCTTGCGAATCCGACTACGTCAAACGCGTTTATTGAACGGTATTGGAGAAACAGCCGAAGCCGGAGGACGTCTCGCGAGGGGCAGTCGTCGGGCGAGCGCGTGACGTTTCACAAGCTCCCGCGTGATGTGGTTACCGAGTCAAAGACAACGTGCGTGCGGTGGCCTTGTCGGAAATGATGAGGAAGCAGTGAAGGAAAGAGGGAATGATTAATATTTAATGGAGATTGAAAAATGCAAAATGAAGGGAGGGGATTATAGAGAAAGGGAGCGGATATTGAAGAACGGCTTCTGGACCTTGCTGTTCGAGTTGGTAAAGCAATTGATGCACTACCAGACACTCGGCTTGGAAGGCACATCGCTGGGCAGCTGGTGCGGTCAGGAACGTCCCCAGCCCCCAATTATGCAGAAGCATGTGCAGCGGAAAGCAAAAAAGATTTTATTCACAAACTGGCAATCGTTCTAAAAGAACTGTAAGAAAGCTCTGTTTGGATACGTTTGATTGTCAAGTCAGAGTTGATACCCGAACAACGTCTCGAACAGCTTCGGGACGAGTGCGACCAGCTCTGCAAGATCATCGCCAAGTCGCTCGTTACAGCGAAGTCGAACCAACCACGCACCGACAGGAAGTAACGATCACAGGCAAGCATTTTGCATTACTCAATTTCCATTACTCATTAATCATTTTCTTCCGAGCAACGTAGCACCCCCCCAAAAAAAGCCGAAGCCACCAACCCAAGTACAAACCGTGAACTATCTATCCCAATCCTGGTTGATCGACCGTCGCCATGCGATGCGTCGTTGCAGTCAGATGTTTGCATCCCTCTTCGAAGAGCCGAAAGGCGGCAAAACTGCACAACGGAGGGCCTTGTGCCGCAAGGGCAGCGTGCTGGACGCCAACCTCGCGGAAGTGCGCCAGCTCGATAAAAACTTGGGGTCGGAGGACAAAGGCCGTATGGAGCAATACCTCACCTCAGTGCGCGAGGCGGAGATCCGCACGCGGCGGGCCGATACATGGCTCGACACGCCGCTGCCCGCCGTCTCCGACGCCGATCGCAAGCGCACCAACCGCGACATCGCCGCCACCATGGCCGGCGATTATTTCCGCACCGTCTATGATCTCATGGTGCTCGCCTTTCAGACGGACGTGACCCGCGTGGCCACCTTCAGCATGGGCGGAGAAGGGGACGCCTTTTCCATTCCTGAAATCGGCATCACTTAGTCGCGCCATCAGCTCAGCCACCACGGCGGCGATCCGGGCTACATGGAAAAGCTCACCAACTACGACACCTTTGCCATCGAGCAGTTCAGTTACTTTCTCACCCGGCTCGCGGAGACGAAGGACCTCAACGGCCAGCCGCTCCTGGGCTCCACGATGGCACTGTTCGGCAGCGGCATGTCCTACGGCCACAGTCATGGCAATGCCAACCTTCCGCTGGTGCTCGCCGGCGGCTCGGACCTCGGCCTGAAGCACGGCAGTCACATCGACTTCAATAAAGAGGCCCCCGGCTTCCAAGGCTACGCGCTCGGCGCGGACGGAGCGCTCACCACCGCGCATTACCAGATGTGCAGCCGCCCGTTGAAAAGGCCAAAGCCTACCAGGGCCAACTCATGTTCGTGGACCATGCCAATCGCCGCGGCAGCATTCGCGTGACCGGCGGAGAGTTGCTGCACTCAACGGCCCCGCACCCCTTTGCCATGCTCCCCTATGGCATGGTCCGCTATCACGGTGCGCCAGCGGATCTCAGGGATGTCCTGCTCGGCACCATGCTGCACGGTCGCTTTTATCTGCCACCAGATCCCAAGCTTTCCGCGGTGCCTGTCGTCTCGAGTGGGAGCGTCACGCATCCTGCCGAGAATCATGCCATCTTGCTTGAGGACGAGCCCAGTTTCTGTCTCCGAGAGGGCAAGGTCTGGAAGTTGAAGGAGGTGGAGCTGATGGGCAACCATCAAGGGATGATTGTGGCCAGTCGCGAGCCGAAAGAAGGCACTCTTGAACCCAAGGAAAATAGCGAGGGCAAGGAAGGCGAACAACAGATGAGCATCGATGCTGCCACCCGCTTTTGGCGCGGTCGCGAACAGCTCGGGCTCGAGGACTTGATTGCCGAAGGCCTGTGGCCTGCCGACGGGAAGAAATCCCTCGGTGGCCAGGTTGTTCATCTGGGAATCACTTGGAAACCGGATGGGCATTGGGAGCGACGTGTTGGCAATCGGCTTCATATCTCAGATATCTGGTTGGACGAGACGGCGATGCAGCGCGCCACCCAGCACCAGATCGAGGTGCATCGGGAGCTGATCCGGTGCCGCTGGATGCCCGCGTGGGTAGATGCCGTCGAGTATGGCAAGTTCGGCAGCGCCACAGTGACCGCGACCTTGTTCGGCGGCATGGACCCCTCCCTTTATTCCGATTTCCAAAAGGACATCAATGGACAGGTCGCTGCGTCCGAAACGAATTTGAAGCATGAGTATGGGACGGTTCGGCAGTCCTTGGTGGCCAGCTCGGGCTCCATCCTGGAGGTGATGAAGCAGGACAAAGAGATCCCGCTTACTCTCGCGCAGGTCTGCAGGGGATGTCGATATGAGTAACGCAACAGCGATCCGAGCCTCGCGCTTCGTAGGACGCCCCTTCCGGGCCGTCGATCCGAGCAACGACACCGCACTTGCGGCGCGTGCAATGCCGACGGCCCGGAAGGGCCGTCCTACGCGAGTGGCTGAGGTCATTTCTTTGAGCTGTGTGTGGCTAATAACTCTGTGCTGCTCCGCAACGGCGGCCGATGAGCCGGTTGATTTCGGCAAGCAGATCGCGCCGATCCTCGAGCAGCATTGCGTGCGATGCCATTCGCCGGGGAACAGCAAGGGCGACGTGTCACTGGCGACGCTCGACGACTTGAAGTCGAACGAGTATGTCGTGGCCGGTGACGCGGATGGCAGCTATCTGATCGAACTGGTGACATCGCAGGATGGTGAACCGCCGGCCATGCCGAAGAAGGCGAAACCGCTGACAGACGATGAAGTGGCCCTACTACGGCAATGGATCGAGCAGGGAGCGAAGTGGCCGAGTGATGTTGTTGTCAAGGAGAAGGCGAAGGCCGATGCGTCGTGGTGGTCGTTGCAGCCGCTGAGTGTCGACTTTCGATCCGCGAAAGCTGCGAATTTGGATGCCACTTTTGCGGAGCAAAAGGCGACACCGAAAATTGACGACTTTATTCGCGATAGACTCAATCAACACGCTCTCACATTCAGTCCGCAGGCCGACCGTCGAACATTGATCCGGCGTCTATCGTTTGATCTGCATGGATTGCCGCCGACGCCGGAAGCAGTGGATGCGTTCGTGAACGATCCCGATCCTCACGCTTACGAAAAGCTCGTCGATCGCATGCTCGAATCGCCACACTATGGAGAACGATTCGCACAGCATTGGCTGGACATTGCTCACTATGCCGACACGCATGGGTTCGAACGCGATATGGCCAACGGTCGCGGGCCGTTGCGACGGCTCAACCGTGACGAATACGAACAGAATCTGCGTGACGTCCTGCAACTGGCGCTGCTTGATATTCGCGACATGCTGCCGGAAGATCGTGAGGCTCATCGATTCAACAAGACTGCCGCGGCACTCGACATGTCACGCGTGCAGTTGGCTGCCTACCTCGATGCCGCCGACGCGGCGTTGCGACAGGCGATGGCCAGCGGACCGGAGCCGCCACCGGTCACCAAATATCGAGCGGCGGGGACGCAGCTATTTTCGGCCACCAGCACCTTCGGTGAACGCGAAGCGAGGTTCTTTGCGAAGGACAACAAAGCGGTTGACACGAAGGAACTCGAACCGCTCAAGGATGATCCGGCACTTGAACTCTCGCTGTTTCGGTCGGCTCATTGGCCCTATTTCGAATACACGTCCGGATAAAGCATTGATGGCACTTGCCGCGGCCGGGAAACTCCGCGATGCCAAGACGCTCCGCAGCGAAACCCAACGACTGATCGACAGCCCCGGCTTCGATCGCTTCGTTCAGAACTTCACCAACTACTGGCTCGACCTGCGAAACATCCGCCGCGACGAGCCCGACATTCGGCTGCATCCTGAGTATCGTTTCGATGATTACCTGATTGAATCGATGCAGCGCGAGACGCGGACGTTCTTTACTGCGATGATTCGAGACAACCTGCCGTCGAGCGTGCTGATCGATGCGGACTATGTGTACGCAAATGATCGTCTCGCTTGACACTACGGATTGAAACCGATCACGGGGTCGACGATGCAAAAGGTTGAATTGCCTGATAACAGTCCCTACAGCGGTCTGTTGACGCAGGCTGCCATTTTGAAAGTGACCGCCAACGGGACATCGACGTCACCGGTGATTCGCGGCGCGTGGATCATGGAGCGACTGATCGGCCAGCCACCCCCGCCTCCGCCAGCGAGCGTCCCCGCTGTCGAGCCGGACATTCGCGGGGCGAAAACGATTCGTGAGTTGCTGGCTCTGCATACAAAATCGGAATCATGTGCCGGCTGCCATGCGCGGTTCGATCCCGTTGGTCTGGCATTGGAAAACTTCGACATCCTCGGCGGCTGGCGAACACGTTATCGCGGACTCGAAGCGGGAGAACGCATCACCGGGATAGACCGTGCCGGCCACGATTTCACCTACGCACTTGCCGACGCGGTCGATGCTAGCGGCAGTTTGCTGGACGGTCGCCGCTTTCAAGACATCCACGAATTGAAGGCCATTCTTGCAGACAATCCACGACAATTGGCTCGCAATCTTCTGCATCAGTTCACGTTGTATGCGACCGGCACTCCGGTGCGATTTGCGGATCGTGCAGAGATCGAATCGATCCTCGATGCCTGCGAAGCAGATGGCTACCGTGTCCGTGATCTTGTGCATGCGTTGGTGCAGAGCAGGATCTTTCTCGGAAAGGAAGGCAGCCGATGATACGCCGCCATCAAATCAATCGCCGTAAGTTTCTTCACAGTGCGGGAGTCACGCTTGCGCTACCGCTGCTGGACAGCTTGGGTTCGGTTTCAGCAAAGCAACCGGATGCAGAACTTCCGCAGCGGATGCTGTTGATCTCGAACAATCTCGGCGTGCTACCCAAGCCGTTCTTTCCCGAGGGGACGGGACGAGATTACGAACTCTCGCCGTACCTCACTGATCTGGCCGAGTTCCGCGACGACTTCACGGTGATCAGTGGCCTCTCACATCCTGATGTCGACGGCGGTCACAGCACGGAGA
>JBGSJT010000506.1:0-2034 GCA_041741715.1 Pirellulaceae bacterium
TGGACGAGTGTTGGGCAATAACGTGATTCAGCCGCGCGACTGGTGGTCGGCGGCTGAATGGTAGCGACTTGGGCGAGCGGTGTTAACCTACAAGTCTAAGCCAGCCAGAACTTGGCCGTCGTTAATCGCCGAGATCCGTTGATACAAACCGTAGGGCCCTTGCGCGTTGGTGATCGGTTCGTTGCCTGCCACGTTGGTGTTGGTGTGCTCAATGTTCTCACTGAGAAAGTGAACCGAACCATCACCGAACACAAAGTTCGCGCCACCAGTGTGGTGTTTTGCGTCAGTAGAAAGTGGAAAAATCTGGTGATTGAATTAGCATATTCGATTACGGGAGATTTTTCATGTCAAAAACGCGCAGAAATTTTACAGCCGACCAGAAAGCCGAAGTAGTACGTCGTCATCTTCGGGACCGAGTTGCGGTTGGCGATTTAGCAGCCGAATTGGACTTGCAACCCAGTCTAATCCATCAGTGGGTAGCAGCGGTGCTGGCACAGGCGGACAGGGCCTTCCAGAACAAGCCAGGTCGCCGCAGCCAAGACCCGCAAGTGAAACTAAACGCAGCCACCCAACGACAGGTCAAACGCCTGGAGGAAAAGCTGCAACTCAAGAACGAGGTGATCTCGGAACTGATGGAGGAGAACGTCAAGGCAAAAAAAGCCAATGGGGACCTCTGAAAGGCGTCTGGGTCCCCCACGACACTCGCGATACGATTGTCGACTACTTGAAATACTGGAGCGATCGGAGCGACATTCCGATGCAGCGCCTACTGCTGTGGCTCGGACTGGCCAGCAGCAAATTCCATACGTGGAAAGACCGCTACGGGAAAGCCAACGAGCACAATGGTAAGATCCCGCGCGATTGGTGGATCGAGGACTGGGAAAAACAGGCCGTTATCGATTTCTACGACAAGCATCCTTTGGAAGGATATCGGCGATTGACCTTCATGATGTTGGATAAAGACATCGTGGCCGTCAGTCCCAGCACCGTTTATCGAGTACTCAAAAAGGCTGGACGACTGGATCGGAAGAACGTCGCCCCCAGCAAGAAAGGTACGGGTTTCGTACAGCCATTGGGGCCACACAAACACTGGCACACTGATATCAGCTACCTGAATCTGGGTGGCACATTTTACTTCTTCATTTCGGTGCTCGATGGCTTCAGTCGCTTCATCGTGCACTGGGAGATAACGGCGGCGATGGAAGAGAAAGACGTAGAACAAGTTATCCAGCGTGCTTTGGACAAGCATCCAGGCGTGACGCCCCGAATCATCAGTGACAACGGGCCACAGTTCATTGCCAAGGACTTTAAGGTGTTCGTGCGCTTGACTGGTCTAAGCCACGTTCGCACCAGCCCTTACTATCCGCAAAGCAATGGTAAGCTCGAGCGCTTTCACGGCATCCTCAAAGATGAGTGCATACGTCCGAGCTGCCCAGCCACAAAGGAAGAAGCAGAGAAGCGTGTCAGCTTGTTCATCGAGCAATACAACCATGTCCGCTTGCACAGCGCTATCAGCTATGTCACACCAGCGGACAAGCTAGCTGGGCTTGATAAACAAATCTGCGCCGAGCGCGATCGTAAACTCGAAGAAGCTCGAAGCCGACGCGAACTAGCTCGCAAAACCGAGCGGCAAGTTGCATAGTTCGAGAGGTCGAGCTAAAACTGAACATAGTCGCGCGGAGGATAGGGCTCTGCAGAGGTGCAACCTGAGCGCCGCGCGATCGCGAAGTTGGAAGTGGAGTGATGCTCGCGTAACCGCTTGTGTCACTCCCTCCTCTTCCAACTTTGCCCCAATGCGAAAAACCTACACTGAGGACGACAGAAGTTTGCCGTCCGAACCCTTCAAAAGTCGCTAACTCAGGCTAACAGAGTTTCCATTTGCCGTTGAACCAAAACAATTTAGCGACCGAAAAATTAGGGGAATGGTCGACGTTTGAACGACTATCCAGGGTGCCTGAATTCCCAATTGGCGATAAATCACGCGCACGAGTGGTTCAGGGATCTACTTCGATCATCTGAGCAATTTGATGTCCC
>JBGSJT010000507.1:0-2170 GCA_041741715.1 Pirellulaceae bacterium
CATTCAGTTTTTTGTTTACCTCGTGCTACTAGCCCTTGTGCACCATCAGTTTGCCCGACGGCTCGAAAGCACAGATTACTGGCTCACGTCTGCTCCAACGATGCTCGTGATGTTTCTTTGGCTAGCTTTCATGATTCTGGCCGGTCTGGCGAACTGGCTAGACCGTTGGCGGATTCCTACCTTGTTTGTCTTCTTGTTGGCACTTACGCTTCTACTATCGATTCGTGGTTCTACTCGCTATTTGAACTGCTACCTGGACGACTCAGGCAATAACTTCGTGAGGCGAGTGTTCGATGTTCGTGAAAGTGAGAACACGCTTTTGGATCAAGGCGGAGATATCTATCAACGTCGTCGTTTGATCGCTGAACAAACGACTTCGCTTGAAGAAGCCGCATGGCTCGCAATTTCCAACAGAATGAAAAATCTCGAAGGACATGAGAGTGAAAAAGGGAAAACCCTCGTCGTCGTAACGTGTCCGGGCGGGGGAATCCACGCTGCAGCTTGGGCTGCCTGTGTTTTAGACCAGCTGTCGACCGAATACGCTGAGTTCAAAGATTCACTTTGTGTTGTGAGCGGGGTTTCGGGCGGAAGTGTTGGAACACTTTTATTTGTCGGTTCGCGTTATGAGAACGAGTTATTAGGAAGATTCGCGGTAGGTGCTACTAGCCCATCCACTGATGACGTTCATAGCGTTTTGAAAGAGAAGAGCCCTGCATTGGAATTAGCCGCACGTTCATCTTTGGAGGCAATTGCCTTCGGTGCAACGGTCGATGATCTCTATAACCTTGTAGGTATACGAGGTGCTGGCCGTGGGCAACGACTTGAAGACAGTTTGAACTCACATCTACCAACAGACCTTCAGTCATTGACGCTTGGGAAGTGGGGTGATCGGGCAATAGCGGGCGATGTTCCCATCGTCATTTTCAATTCGACAGATGCAGTAACTGGCAGGCGCATTCTGTTCGATACGATTCCAACTCCACGACGAGCGTCAAGTGTTGGGCTTATGGCGCGACCCTTGGATTACCGCGAACTACTGGACGCGAGCAATGAGGCGTATGACCTGTTACCGGCAACCGCAGCACGAACGTCTGCGACATTTCCATATATCTCGCCATTCACCAAGCCGAGCCGAGCAAGCGAGGTTGGCGATCAAGTCGCAATTTGTGACGGTGGCTTTGTTGATAATGAAGGCATAGTTACGGCAGTGAATTGGATCGAGTTCTTCTTGAAGCGATGGGTTTCTGAAACACAGGGCGACAGAACGTTTGACCGCATCTTGCTGTTGCGAATTGAACCATCGGCAGTTGAAGACAAAAACCAACCCGCTGCATCAGGAGGCCTCGCCGGAATTTTTCGCTGGCTGACTGGGCCAGCGGAAACCATGGCGAATGTACGGTCCACATCTCAGTTAGAACGAGGCAACCTGGAAACTGATCTGGCTGCACTCTACTTAACTGTTGCTCCCAAAAACATAGAGACGACGGAGAAACAGTTGTTGGGAATGACGGCCAACGGCGAACTTTCGCAAATGCAAAGTGTGGTTGAGATCGCTGAATTTGATAAACGCAGGCTTTCTCCAACTGAAATCCGCGAAAATTGGGAGCAAAAGTTGGATGAGTACAAAGCCGAGAGCACTGCAACAGGGTCTTCGCCCGACATCGATCTGCCAAAAGCGACAATCAATGAGGAGAGCGAAACACGTTCAGAGGAACCACCTGTAGTCGTGCAAACGATTACCTTTGTCGATGCAAATCAAGTGATCCCTCTCAACTGGAAGCTTAGCAATCGGCAGAAGCTCGGTTATTTGCTGGCGTGGGAACTGTGCTCAAGTGACGGTACGCCGCTTCGAGAGACACTGGATCGATACTTCAGCAGGACAAGCAATTAAAATGTTCAGCAAATCAACTTTTGATCGTCGGCATGTTTTTCGGTTGTATTCGCAGCCTGACAAATGCGGCTCAGGAATCGACATCCGCTAACCCGGCGCGCACCTGTATCATCGGCGAGACGCCCAGAGGAATCAGACGCAGAGACCAAGCCGACGTGACCGTCGCACATAGAGCATATCCAATCACGGCACAGTAGCTCCAGGAACTGAATCGACGATTCGATAGGACGATGCCAGACTTCGTATCACCAGGGCAACGATTGCTTGCGACGTGAGTAA
>JBGSJT010000508.1:0-12528 GCA_041741715.1 Pirellulaceae bacterium
CGAACAGAGTGGAGTGGCCAGCGCCCAACTCGATAACGCAACCAACTTCGCAGACGGTATTTTGGAAAACGCACTCGAGAACTAAATGTGAAACAGCGCAACCTGCGGCAATTACGGCGCGGCGATTGCATAGTATGGATAGAGCAATGAAAAAGAGCCTTGTGGGATCTGAAACTGTTTCAAGCTGAGACCCACTGTTTCAACTTGAGACACATCCTCCCGAGGCTCCTCAGTGGAATAAACACCATGCACCAACTCAACTACAATTTTTCGAGTCAAGCCAACGGATCGCGCCAGCATTACCGTCCCAGCTTCACGTTGATTGAATTGCTGGTAGCCATTGCGATCATCGGCATTATGGCGGGGATGTTGTTGTTCACGCTCGCCGGTGCCCAAACCGATGCACGCGTGGCTCGCACGCGTGGCACAATTCAGAAGATCAATGAAATTGTTTTGCAGAAGTGGGAAGAGTATCGCTACAAACCAGTTAACGTCCAGTTGCCTGCTGCTGCCTCTGCTCCGATTCCCGGTAGCAAGCCGCCCCGTTACCCCGTCACGCCTCGTGAGACAGCTAGGTTACGCATGACCATTCTGCGGGACGCAATGCGGATGGAGATGCCCGATCGGATAACCGATCTACTCTACGAGCCGTCGCAATACACTGTGGCCTATCGCAATGATCCGAACGATCCCACGCGTTTTACTTCAACCAAAATACCACGTGCCCTGCCGCATGGATTTGGGTTGATTTACGACTCGCTACGTAATCAAGTCAACGCTCTAAAGCAGCAAGGCCATCCCAGTTGGATGAGTGGGTTGGACTTGCGCGATATCAACGTTCCGGCAAATGTTAACCCCTTAAACCTTAATCCACGTCCGCCTGGGAACGCGGTCGGCCGTTTCACCAATGACAGCGACGCCAATTGGCAGGCTGCCGTCCAAAGCGGCGAGCTGTTGTATTTGCTGGTGGCTACATCGCAGTTTGGTGGTTCGTCGGCGCTTGAATACTTTCGTCCATCTGAAGTAGGTGATCCAGACGGAGACGGCTTGCTAGAATTTATCGACGCTTGGGGAGAGTCAATTGCGTGGATTCGTTGGCCAGCGGGATACCCTGGTGATTTGGTACGCTATGCCGACGACGATGCCATGGACCCATTGAAGACTGACTGGCGTTACCGCGCGGGTGTAGCTTCCGATTGGCAACCTCGGACGTTGGTCCCTTTAATTCTGTCAGCCGGTGGTGACAAGGAGTTTGGAGTGACTTTTGATTTCGGTGACACTGGAAACATTCCCCCTGTGGCCTACGCTACTATGACGTGGCCGACGGGACAATCGCCCAATGGAACCGATGGTGGCGTCCATTATCAAGCGGGTCCGTATTTTTACCCAGATCCGTTTTTCACTTGGGATTTTCAAAGCAATACGCCCAACGGTGCCAATCGCGAAATTCCTTATCCCGACGATCGCGTTAGTTATCCCAGAGGGTTCCGCGCGAATCAAATCGGTTCGATTCCGGCAGGCGCTGAGTCTCTAGCTACCGACAACGTCACCAATCACGACATTATCCTGGAGCCATAACAATGCAAAATCAATTGCATGTCGCGGCGCATCGTCGTGGCTTTACACTCATTGAGCTGCTGATCGTCATGGGCATCCTGACGATCCTAGCCACGTTGTCACTGACGACAGTGAAAGCGCTCCTCAAGGACCAGAAGATTACACAGGCGGCCCAGTTGGCTAAGGAGTATTTTGAAACAGCTCGCCTGCGGGCACTCACCAGTGGTCGACCGGTTGCGGTTTTTCTGGATAGAGTTAGCGTCGTTGGCGATGCTCAGGGCAATGCGATCCCGGCGAACTTTATCACTACGCGGTTGAGTATCGGAGAGGTTTTCCCTCCTTACACCGGCGATGTTATTGGGGCGACGGGCACGATGTGGGATATCAACATGGATCTCCACGCTGGTGCGCCCAATCAACCGCGACAAGGAGATAATTTTGCCGATCAAATTCGTTTTAACGTGTGGGATGTCGCTTCGGGTTTTGGTCCTGGTGGATTTGTATCCGTGGGAGATACGATTGAATTCGAAGGTTACAACGGACGTTTCACCATTGAAGCTATCGAGCAGGCTGCCAGCGGTGAAGTTGCGGTGACGTTTTTCAATCCCCCGGAATTGTACAACGTCAATCGTTATCCGATCGCCAGCAATAATCGCGATGCAATCTTTGAAGCGACTCATTCACGCGTCCCCCCTCAGATTCCAGTCTCAGGTGCGACATTGACGGGTCGTACGGTTGCATCCACATCCACCAGCTTGTCGGCTGTCGCTTTTCGTGTTTATCGGCGACCTACTAAGTCGATGGTGGGAAGTATAGCGCTCCCTCGTGGCGTTTGTATCGACTTGGCGGCTTCGGGCTTTGGCCCCTATTCAGCCGGTGCCGGTGATTTGACTTCGATCTTTAGCGCCAACATGCTACCTGGGGTTGCTGATAGTCCGGCAAGCCAATTGAAGAGCGGAAGTTACAGTCGCATCGGTGTGATGTTCTCCGCCGATGGGCGACTCAGTGGCGTGGTCGCGGAGAATAGCATCGGTGGAGTCAAGGCGTACGGCGGCAGTGAGGCCTCGCAAGTGCTGCACTTGATGGTAGGCAAGTCAGAGCAGGTGGCCATTGGTAACGCGACGATGCAACGCAGCTCACCATCCGATCGCGACCAGTTCCAGTCCAATCTGCTCGATCCTGAAAACATCTGGATTAGTTGCAATCCCTTCACGGGCGAAGTACGTACTTCGCAAGCTGCGGCGGTTTCCGACACAGTGCTTAGCAATCAAAATATCGTCGAGATCGTCCGCGCCTCGCGGTCGCTGGCCATAGCAGGGGTGAGGAACTGATGAAATCTACCATCCAACGTCATTCTGGAACCACAATTCTTGAGGTCCTGTTTGCGATCATGGTCGTGATCGTGGGGTTGCTCGGGATCGCCTCGATCATCCCACTGGCCGCACGCAACGCCAGCGAAAGCAATACGCACAATAATGCTCAATCACTGGGGCCAAGCTGGTTGCACGGCTTTACTGGACGTGGCCTAAACGTCATCAATTCGTTTGAAGACAAGGGTCAAGGATACGATTGGAGTTGGTTTCAAGACTATGGCAATAGCCAAGGCTTTAGGATGTTCCGCAAGTCGTATACTCTACCCGCTGAGATTACTGCAATCGGAATTGCCGCACCCAACAACGTTTCCGTGTCGGGTTCGTCGGTCACGTCAAGTCAGATTTTTCGCATCTGGGGTTATCAATCGGTCTGCATCGACCCCACGTTCTTTACTGAACCCGATGTGCGGCAGCGTATGCAATCGGGTACCTCACGTGTGCTCGGCTATCGTGCGGCGGTTTTTCCCTATTTTGAAGATGGATACAACCCAGTTACTGATCCCTATCAGCCATCTGATCCTTGGCAGGACCAACCACGAATGGTCCGCACGACGTTGGCTGGTTCGGCAGGCCAAATCTCACGTAAGCTAGTCGACGAGATTTTTTCGTCCTCAGACGACTTGGCAATGAGTACTTACGTTCAAGATCCGAATACGGGCGAGCGGATCGTGGACGACACAATCCCAGCAACGCGATTGTTTCAGACGCTTACAAACGGTGCCTTGCAGAAAGTGTCTCCTAACTCGGAGTACTCTTGGCTGATTACCGCTTCGCCCGAAGAGCCACGTTCATTGCCAACAACGACTGACGCATTGAACGCAACTTCACAAGACTACACGACCACTCTGGTGGTCATACATCGTCGCGACCGACAATTCATCGCACCTGGCGTAACGCCGCTTCCAGGTACGCCCGAAGACAAACCCGCAGGGGAGAGGTTGGTTTGGGTCTATCCACTTTCAGGGAGTTTCATCGACGGCAATGGTGGGCGAGTGCGTTTGATGGCTAACGCAGCGACGGACGATTCCGTGCACATTGGCGATTGGATAATGCTCGGCAAACATTTTACTTTTAATCCCAGCATCTCTACTCAGCGCTACAGCTATTTTCGTTGGTATCGCATCGTCGCAGTCGATCAAGAATCGCGGATTGATTTATTGAGTAATCTTTCTCCCACGGGAACAGACCCCTACGGCAATGCGGCCAATCAAACCGTCTGGTCACGCGATGTTGTACTCGAAGGCCCAGATTTCGACATGTCTACGTCGATCACTGTGACCAATCCGATGACAGGCATGACGGGGACGATCGCCACACCAACCACCGGAACACTCGTTGGCGGCGTGGTCACTGTCCTCGAGCGACGCCTGACCATTGAGTAGTCGGCTTATCCATAGAACTAAAACACGAACCAAGCGTTTCTGCTTCGAAACGCAGTTCGCCTTGTCTCGAGAGTGCGATTGATTCAATCGCGGAGGTAATGTTATGAACGCTACACGCAATTCACAACGCCCAGGTTTAATCTTGTTGGTCGTGCTCGGCATGTTGGCCTTGTTCAGTATGCTCGCAGTGACCTATGTCGTCTTCGCCAGTCAATCGAGAGCGACCAGTGTGGCCTTGTCACGCAAGGACGTGCGCGGCAATAAGAGTTACCAACCATTGTTCGAGGAGGCCATCAAGCAACTGGTTCGCGGTTCGGATAACCCAGCCGTGGCGACCTACGGTCACAGCTTGTTAGGAGACTTGTACGGCGACCGCGATTCTAAGTTCATCACTAACCCCACGCAGTCCAATCCAGCTTATCGACAAGCCGCTTTGCTCACGATTCGCAATGTCGAATACAATCCGAGCAATCCATTGCAAACGAGTCCCATGACATACGACAGTCTGCAGCGTCCGATGCTGTTGGGCCCCAGTACGAACAACAGTGGGGGTGTTTTGGCAAACGGACACTACTTGCGCATTCCTCTGACCCCAGGGGGTTACGGTGACCCATCGAGTAGTACTTTCCCTATTAATCTTCCTATGGAGCATGACGTGCTCAACGGTCGGATCGTGACCTTCCCTGAAGGAAACGGCCCATTGAGTGGCTTGTCGTTCCGCATCCTTCGTTACATTGGGCGGATTGCTCCTTTTGCCAGCCCTTCGCTCGACGAAGTGATCTACTTTTCGCAAAACTATTCGATCACGATTGATTTGCAGGAAGCCGATTTGTCGCAAATATTTGCTAAATATGACGCTGGCCTGCAACAAATTAAGTCCCTGTCGCTCGCAGAGTGGGTGAATTCCTTTCCACCTGGTCAATCGGGTGCCCAAGCGGGGGTTTATGCTTGTTACGGTTTCGTCAACGACATACAGCCCCATGATTTGAATGGTGGTTTCAATTTGCTGCTTAATGCCGTTCCTCTCAATTCGCATGGAATGGGAATCGCCAATAATGGCGATTCACAGCTAGTTCCGATTACGGCCTCAGGCACTGTTGTCTCTGGATCCCCCATCGACAATATAGCGAGTGGGCTGCTGCCAAACCAACGGTTTATCGATCCGACTACGGCTCCGACAATTCCAGGATTGGGACCGGCAGGAACCTTGCCGAGCAATAGTAATTTCGTCGTTGGTGATTCAGACGAACCGTATGATGCGCCCGACGCCGCCAACTTCTTTTTGTCGTTTCGACAGCAGGGGGCGACGGCCAGCAATCAGATCATTCCGAGTTTTCACCGTGCAGCCTTGATCAACTACATTGTAAATTGGAAGGATCCAACGACTTACACGCCACAAGACTTGTTTGCGACGCTGCGACGCATCGAATCGGCCTGTGGTCGTCCATTGTCGATTAATGTAACTACACCCATTGGTGTTTATAGTACGCACCCCTCCTTCACCGGAAGCAACGCCTTTGCCACACCCCAATTAACCTTCAATGTAGGTGGGAATTGGAATTCCAATTGGCCAACCCAGGGACTCCCTGCATTTACACAGTGGGTCTCTTGGCTGATAGCCGGGCCGTGGGACGTGGACAACGATGCCGATGGACTGGCGGATAGTGTGTGGGTCGATGCTGGCTTGCCACTGCAAACATCGCCAGATGGCCAATTGCTGAAAGCCATGGTGGCCTACTATGTCGAAGATCTCGATAGCAAGCTAGACGTGAATGCCTCAAGCGCCTACGCACAGGTCGATGCGCAGCCACCCTTATCCACACCCTATCCCAACAACGTTTCGTACACTAAGCCTGTCGATCCTACCTTCGCTAAGTTTAATGGGGGCAATCCAGTTTACTTGACACAGGGAGTTGGTTATGGCTCCGCCGAATCATCCTTCCGCCATTTGTTGGCTAGAGCGCCAGCATTCGGTCCTCCTTTTTTCACGACCACCACTACGCCGACGGAAATTCAGAGAAAGCAGATTGCATTCCAGCAGTTGTTGCAGTCGCGCTATCAAAACCGAGGGTTTATGGTGGATCGCGCGCCAGGCACGGTTGGAAATGATGCTAGCTCTCATTTCCGATTCCGCGAGCAGAGAAATGTGTTTGACCATTTCACTTTGCCGGGATTGCCTCTAGGAACTCATGGGCGGATGGCAATCGGGCTCGATCGCCTTGGAAACCCGCGAGTCTGGAATGTCGATAGCATATGGGGACAGGGAATTGACGAGCCCTATGAATCGCGTTGGCTGTCAGCTCCCTTCCAAGATTCCCCATTTACGATTGCGGAATGGGAGCGCATTTACCGAATCGGGGACGGTGATCGCAACGCCCTTCCACAACGACTTGAGGATCTGTTCGGACAAATCAATGGTTTCTCACCCGCCAATGGTACTGCGGCTCCTCTCGACCCACGTAATCTGAGACACGAGATTGCGCCACGCTCTTCCCATTTGCGTGTGCCGATACTCGCCACTCGCGGCACGCAAACCTCCTTGATTCCCACCTCATTCCTGGAAGTGGTGAATACTATCCGCCAATTGCGTGGCGCAACTACGCTGCAAATGCTTGATCGCGAAGTTGATCGTGGCTTTGCAAGTTTGTTTCCGTTGGAGTTCCAGCGTGGGCTTCCCTTGGATTTGAATCGTCCGCTAGGAAATGGTCTGGATGATGAGGCTACTCAGGCTAATCCAAACGGAAATGGTGAGATCGACGAATCCGTCGAATTAACCAACGGGCAGTTAGCACTCGTAAACAATCCAGGCCCGAACTCACAGACGACAACCAGTACAGCCAATAGTGTGCCCGAGGAATATCGACAGGGGCAGATAGGTACTCCGGGGACGAACGGTACGACCAATCCGTCAGGCTCTCTGTTGCAAAACCGTAGTGGAACGAATCTATTCGATCCCGATGTCGACTATACAAATACTCCGCTTGTATTTCGTCATAACCTAGAGTCACGCCAGCTATTGGCTCGACATTTGTACTGCTTAGCGCAATTGATCGTCCCGCTCGATTATGTTTTTCCAAATGCAGATCCCAGCCTGCTTTATACTCTTGACGCCAATAACAAACTTCCGGCACTGACGGTTGCGGAACGTGGGAGGATTTTAGCGCAATGGGCGGTCAATATCGTCGATTTTCGCGATGCCGACTCCGCCATGACTCGCTTTCCGTATGATCCCGATCCGATGGGTTGGGGACCAAACTCGAAATTGGCGGTCCCCAATGACCAAACCAGCGCTTACTTTGCCTGGGAGCCGGCACCGCAAAGCGTGGTCTGGGGCATGGAGCAACCGGAACTACTGATGACTGAGTCGCTGGCAACTCATGATTTGCGCATCAAACGCGATATGTCGACAGGAACAGCGCGATATGATCAATACCGCATTCCGCAGGGCTCACTTTTCCTCGAGTTTTTCTGTCCGCGCACGACCGATGTAGCTGGTAGTCAACATGCCCAGGGCGTTTCCCCTAAACTCTACACTGCTGCCGCCAATGTCGCGAGCGGGTTGAATTTAGCGCGACTTTCTAATGGATTTCCGGTATGGCGAGTGTACATCAGTGGCCCACAGACGATCGTCGCTCCCGCTACAAAGAAGAGTCCGCTCGAAATCTACAATGATACAGCACGTAAACATGCGTTGACGTATCAATTGCGGCAGTCTAACTATTTATACGAGGGGACACTGGGAACCCCAGGGACGTTAGTTTCACAAGCCGATCAAGCCGCATTGGACTCGGGGTTAGTATTCGATCGTTACAGTCCTGGTCCACTCCTGGAGCCCAAACTGCCAGACGCGCGAGTATTAGTATTCGCGAGCGGCTTTGCTCCTGATTTTTCTAATTGCCCTGGAGTGGCAGAACCCTGGTCACAAGTATTCGTTAGTCAAACGCCAAATGTGAGAGTCCAAGGTGGACAGTATTTGGTAGTGGGACCGAGAGAGGTCACCTACTTTGGATCCAAGACATCGGCCTGGGACCCAGTCAAGCCGGTGAATCATCCAAGCAATCATCGAATCGACTTGCAGTCGGGTCCCAATACTTGGGCGCAGATGTATAGAACCGACAATGTTGTAGTCTCCAAGGGAAATGCCATGCGGCCTAGTTTTAACATGATTGCCGCATGCCGCGCTCCGGATTCATGGATCACGCATAACAACGGCGCCAATGCCAATGATCGCGTGGATCCGGTCATTGGATTGAATTTGTCGGAACCTTTGGCAACCGACACGAATTACTATCGGATTCCCACTACACGTTTGAACGTAAGTAACAAAGCTCCAACCGATCCGACTGATCCGGACAATAACGCGGTTGGTTTCGGTGACCTGACTTATCATGATGCATACCATGATTATCAAGCCAATGCGAACCCACCCGCACTTGTACCGTTTGATAAGGGGCAGGCGATGCCACCTACAACCTCTCCAACGCCGCTCGATTATTGGCTACTTGGTCAGAATTCGAAGACTCAGGCAGTCAACGTCGGAACCCAAGAGGATTGGTCTACAGCCTACCTTCAACGCTTAGCCGATCCGGATAAACCATGGAATGCCACCTTCAACCCTTATATCACGGTGGATTGGATCCCCATCGACTTGACCGTGTTTTCTGGGGAAGAAAATTTCAAACCTGATGTTTATCCAAACGGAGTCGATATTAAATTCGCTAGCCGCCAGAAAACAGGACAATCGCTTACGCCGACGACCGTCACGACGACCAACGGTAACAAGCAGGTTTACTATTACCAACCCAGTACAAATCCCACAACTCCCGTCTCCACTGGGAATACTTTTTACTCGGCAGCCACGCATCCTCCTCGCAAGACTTCGGCAATCACGCCACTAGTGGGAAAGGAAACATTCTTTAGCTATGAAATGTATATGGATGACAATAATCCAGTGCGCCCGTCACTTGTGGGCTTACCCTCAATGCCGACAGATACAATTCCAAACGATACCTTCACAACGCTTGGCTTTTTGAATTCAACCTATCAAGTTGCCAACATCGCGAATTCAAGTTTGCCGGGTGACCCGCGAGGGTCTTCCTATACGAATTGGGTTCCGGACGCACTCTACTGGGCCAATCGTACTTTCGCCAATCCCTATGAACTTGCCAATGTTCCAATCTCGAGTCCTGGACAGTTGATGCAAGAGTTTTCGCCTGCGTCCCCTCTCACTACAGATAGTCGTTACCGTCCAAAGTTTTCGATGGCCAATCCTCTAACTCTCGATGCAACAAGTATTCAGCCGTCTGGACACCTGTTGTCATTTTTCCGAGAGAGTTCAATTGGAACGACGCGAGAGATCCCTATTTCTACACTGTTTGAAATGGTGGAGACAGTTTCGCCCTGGGCCGATGCAAACGACTACGCCGACCCACGCGGGTTTGCATATAAGGATCCGTCCGTGTTTAACGCGAACTGGGCCCCCGTGGTTGCGTCAACCAACAGTGCGCTGTCGATACTACGCGCTCCTTACAACCGCATTTCACGATATGTGGAGCCTGGTAGAGTCAATTTGAACACCGTCGCAGAACAAAACGTACTACAGGGTCTTTGGTTTAATGCCCTCACTCCCAATGAGCGAATCACCATCAGCACTAACGGTACAATGACCAAAATCGCAACAGACTTTCAGGATAGCCGGCGTGGTTACCAACTCAATGCGGCACCAGGCTATTTCAACGTGAACTCGCTCAACTCTGAGATTCCCACGCAATTCGCCGGAGTTTTCAAACCCTCCACTGAAGCTAACTATCAACC
Organism: Pirellulaceae bacterium; assembly: GCA_041741715.1. Lineage (GTDB taxonomy): Bacteria > Planctomycetota > Planctomycetia > Pirellulales > Pirellulaceae > Aureliella. The sequence goes on from JBGSJT010000508.1 coordinate 10,127, forward strand.
TGCCACACGTGTTCCTTTTATGTCCATGCAACAAGCATCAAATGCGCCGGCGCAGGTGACTTTAATGCGAGAGGACCATAATAGCGCTAACGCTGGACAACCTCTTTTCCGTGATACGACTCAAATCGACGGCGTTAACGTCAATTTCGCTCAAAGGAATGCTTTCACTGACTCGCATCCAATAAGTCGTTTGGCTAATCTCACGACGAATCGATCGAACGTCTTTGCGGTGTACGTCACTATCGGATTCTTCAACTATGACTCAGCCACCGGAGGCCTAGAGCAAGAGTTTGGCGCCGACAAGGGACAGACGCATCGCTACAAAGCCTTTTATGTTATAGATCGCTCGATTCCAGTCGGTTTTCAAACTGGCGAGAATCACAACATCGAAAAGACTATTTTACTTAGGCGATTTCTAAAGACCGATGATCGCTAACCGTACGTCAGGCTTTCTTGCCTGACCTCGTTGGTCATTATTCATTAGTCATTTGACTCGTAAGACACCATTTGGTGTGCGGAGTGAGTGGCTAGTGACAAATGTAAATGCAAATGCGAATGCAAAGTCAGGCAGGAAAGCCTGACGTACGGGGGAAAGCCTGACGTACGGGGGAAAGACTGATGGGCGGGATCGGTCTTCGCAGGTGGGGAGGATTAACGTAAGATGGGCGCTTCTTATTTTGTTCGTCCATGCTGCAAGAGTTCGCTAGTCCATGTCCAAGACTCCAGATTCCGACCCTTCGCTCCCCAAGCCCGCTGCGATCAATACGGCCGACTTCGAAAGCTTTCCGGAAGCACAGGGGGAGGATGTCAAGGAACGTCCGCAACCGGCCGACGAACCAACGGGAAGTCCCGATGGAGAACTCGAACAGGCCGATCTGCTCGATATGATGCACCGGACCGTCGATCGACTAGAGAAAGATGGGACGACACGCGGTGATCTAAAAATTCTCAGTCGTAGCCTGCGAGAATTGCGCTACGCGTTCAAAGTCTTCCAGCCCTACCGACGCCGACGCAAAGTTACCGTCTTCGGTTCGGCACGGACGCAACCCGAACATCCGGCCTACCAACAAGCAGTCGAGTTCGGACGGGCTATGGCAAAACACCATTGGATGGTGATCACCGGAGCTGGCGGTGGCATCATGGAAGCGGGTCATGTCGGGGCGGGGCGAGATCTGTCGATGGGTCTCAATATCATGCTCCCCTTCGAACAAAGCGCCAATCGAGTTATCGATGGTGACCCGAAACTAGTGACGATGAAATTCTTCTTCACTCGTAAACTAATGTTCGTCAAGGAATGTAGCGCGGTGGTCTCGCTCCCTGGTGGCTTCGGGACGCTCGACGAAACAGCCGAAGTGCTAACGCTGCTGCAAACTGGCAAACAAACTATGTTGCCCGTCGTGCTGCTCGATCAGCCGGGTGGTGATTTCTGGCAGCACTTTGGCGAGTTCATCGACCACACACTACTGGCCGATGGCATGATCAGCCCCGAAGATCGCGCGCTCTATACCATTACCGATAGCGTCGAATCGGCCGTCGAGGAAGTCCTGAAATTCTACCGCGTCTACCACAGCTTGCGCTATGTCGGCGATACTTTGGTGCTTCGCGTGTGCCAGTCGCTCAGCGAGGAAGAGTTGGCAGGCTTAAACGATCGCTTCAGCGACATTCTGGTCGAAGGGAAAATCGAACAAGTCGCCGCACTACCCGAAGAAGCCAACGAACCGGAGCTCAACGAGTTGCCGCGTATCAAAATGCACTTCGATCGTAAACATCTCGGAAGACTGCGACAGTTGATCGACGTCATCAATGAGACTTGTCCCACGTGCGCCGTATCGTCGACGAATTGTTAAGGAAGACAGGAAGAAGGTTGAAGGTTCCAGGTTCCAAGTTCCAGGTTTCAGGTTCCAGGTTTCAAGTTCCAAGTTCCAAGTTCCAAGTTCCAAGTTCCAAGTTCCAAGTTCCAAGTTCCAAGTTTGAGGTTTGAGGTTTGAGGTTGAAGGTTTGAGGTTTGAGGTTGAAGGTTGAAGGTTGAAGGTGTTGCATTTTAGGGCCGAAGGCCTGGCAGATTGTCTAGTCCAGGCTGAAGGCCTGGGGGACGCGTAGGTGTTCGAACCAATTAGGGCTGAAGGCCCGGCAGATTTACACCGAACCCGCGCACGATTCGCGACATACAAACACGTTACGCACCTCGCGCGAATCGAATCAAATCGCATTTCGACCGTGTTTGGGCGTAGGATGCGGGAGGGGAATCTGCCGGGCCTTTGGCCAACGCTGTGAAGCATTTTTAAGCAGCATTTTTTAGCTCGTGGGATCGAAGTTTCTTTTTCTCTTCGGGCGTAAGCTTGCGTATAGTTGGATCTCCAAGTGGTTTGATGCCAGGGTTCTTGGGACGATAACGTGCTCGC
>JBGSJT010000509.1:0-4337 GCA_041741715.1 Pirellulaceae bacterium
CGAAGATTTGTTGTTGGAATTGGTTTTTGTCAACAAATTCAACGCTTGAACCCGCTTGCGGGTTCGGTCTTCGAGGAGCTATTTTTCAATTTTAACCCAAAATTACAAGCGTTTTAGATTTCCGGACAGACACTAGCTAGCTCGCTCGCTAAAATCGGCTGAAGATCGCTCGCGTCGTTAGGATGGCTCGACAACTGAGACTCAAAGTAGACCGTTTGGTCTTCGGGAGTGTTGTCAGTGGTTAGGATTCTGGCGACGTAAATAGTTACGTTTTTGAACTCCTTCGGGAAAGCTACATAGTCCTGATTTGGCCGAATGTCGTCGATTGACTGAGGTAAGTAACACTCAAAGGCTGGCTGCACCAAGCCATCGAAATCGATCGCGATCGTTCTCGCGTCACAAGCAGAAGGATCATTGAATATCCCCACACATGGCCGATGGGCGTTCGCCTCGGCATGCCAATCTGAAGTGATTTCGCGAAGCTGGTACGTCTCAGCGAAATCGCGTGGTTGGGTTAAATCTTTTGGTGCGTCAGGGTTAGGCGGTTTTGGTAGTCTCATTGAGTGCTCCTCGAAATCTAGCGATAAGTGGGGGGTGCATTTGGCCGTCGCGATTCCCCAAGAGTCGTGGCGGCTTTTTTCGTTGGCCATCTCAATTACGCTGGCGAAGTCTCGGAAGCTTTCGCGTTCGCCGTTTGCTGATCAATCATCTTTCGCACATCCTTTGGCGACGTGCACCATCGCCCGCCAATGCGGACGCAAGACAGCTCGCCAGATCGTCGCCATCGCGAGAACGTGTTCCGATGGACCCGCCGGCCGATAACCGCCTGGATCGCGTCTGCAACCGGTAGCAGGTGCTGTTCGCTGTTCATCATGAGAGTCTCCTTTTGGGTCGAGTTGAGTTGAAATCTAGCGTTGCTGCGAAGTGCTGCAACTTGAATCGTTTGCATGTAAGCCTCAATAACCAGTGCGATACGCACCGGGCGAACGCCATCGTATAGCGAAGGTGCGTTTCTGCGAAAGCCTCGAAAGGGGCTGGGAAAGAGAGTGGCTTAGTCGTCGCGTTTTCGTGGTCCGCGTGGTCCGCGTAGAACTCCGCTAAGTACCTCCCTATATAGAAACTGCCCTTTCAGGTCATCTACCTACTACTTTTTTCATTTCTATAGAATTAATAGAAAAATACGCGGACCACGCGGACCACTCAAAGAAAACAAGGGTGAAACGCATATTCATTCGCGGACCGTTCGCGGACCGTTCGCGGACCACGACAGTCTTTTTCAGTTCTACAGGTCCATTAACTCGTCGTGCTCTCGGTAGTCTTCAGCCTGGTCCGCGATGCGGTCCGCGACGGCGAATGATTGTGCGAGCCTCATCGACTCGATTTCATCCTCTGACCGGAGAGTCAATCCGATGTATTGACGAGTACGTGATACCTTCCCAGACTCTCGCGGTCGCCCATATCCCAAGCCAGGCAGCACTGCCTTTAGCTTCCTTCCGAAACTCTGGATGTCGCCTGGATGTGAAATATCGTTTTCTTCGCACCACACCTCCCAGTGGGCGAATAGTTCGTGCGTCGAGACTTTTCGATCGCTACCTACTTCACAGCAGTCGCTTAAAAACATCGAGACCGGAGATAGAATCGACTGCAGCTCATTCAATAAAGAAAAACCCGAAGTCGGCTGAGTGATTTTCCCCGCAGCGTTTAGTTTCTTGCGGCCATCAATCGCCCAATTCAAGATGCCGCTCATCTCCGCCAGCAGCCGCCCCTGGAGATCGCGATCTTCCTTTCCGAGGTAGCTGTTTGGCATCGCCAGGAAGATGCAGCGATTGACGAATACCGCCGAGGCATCGCGCAGCCGCGGCAGAAGGTTGGAGAACAGTGTGAAGCGGCAAGACAGTTTGAAGTTAGCTAGGTCGCCCTTGTGCTTCCGCTGGACATCAACTGGATCTCCGCCAGTGATGTTCAGCAACCTCTCGGTGATAATCGACTCATCGCCCTTATTCGGCATTCGAGCATCGGCAATGATCGCCGCTGTTTTCCCAACGAGCGATGCGAGTCCAAATGGTTGCCCGAGACTCGAAAGCGTAGGCGTCGCGATAGCTTCGTGCCCAAGTAGCTCCCGAAGGACGGATATTATTGTTCCTTTACCTGACCTCGTAGGACCGATGATAAATAGAACTTTATGGAGGCTCATGTCAGGCGTCAGAAGGTAGCCGAACCACATTTGGAGCGCTAAGATCGCCTCCTCGTCACCGTTGAATACGTCTTCCAGAAACTTGACCCAAGACGGGCAGGCAGCATCAACGTCGTACTCATAGGGAAGCTTCGAAGTGGAGAACCACGCGGCATCGTGCTTCGTTACTACCGCATCGACCGACTGTTCGCCTTTAATCCGCTTCGAAACGTTCAGCATTCCGTTCGCGACGGAAACGTAGGTATCATCTGCCGGCCGGCCATCAGTCCAAGAGTGCATACTGACGCGCGACGAAACGAAACACATTGAACGCGTTGCCTCTACTACGTTCCGAACCAGACTGGACGTTACCTTTCGTACCGTCGGAGGCCCTTTATCTTTGGCCACATTGTACTTTTCGGACTTTTTCCAGTCTTCGTATTCTTGGTCTTCCCTTTCCCACGCTCGATCAAACTCCTGCTTGATCGCTTGCGTCAACCTCGCTTCGAAGTGATCTCGAGTGATCTCGACGTACTGGCCCGCCTTCCATAAGTACCACGTCTCATTCCAGTACCTGACCTCGCGACCATAAGTCGTCCGGTACAGCTCGAGGTTGATTCGTGCAAGCCGGTGAGGATCGTCGATCTGTGCTCTGGTGGCTTCATCGCTGCCTGCATGAGCCGCGGCAACAGGGCCGTCACTTTCGCCCCCAGCCTCCTCCGACTTTGCGATCGCTTCCAGCCTCATCGCCTCCTCTTGCTCGTGAATAGGCCCGACACGTTGAGCGACGAGATTAAGGCTTGGAGGTGGCTGGCAATGCAGGCACCGCCAGTTGCCTAGTTCCGACGCGACGACACCCGGCGACCGCGGTAACCAGCCGTCGCAATTTGAGCATTTCTCGCAAAAGAATTCGTCCTGATCCTCCAGGCCCTCGACCTCTTCGCTCACTATCGCTTTCGTTGTCGTTCCGCTCATTTCGCGCCTCCTTGAACCGTCGGCAGATTTATCAATTCTGTCCAAGTTCTCGGAGCCTCGACTACCCAATCCCGCAAATCCTTCCCGCGTTTCTCGGTAACTTCGTAAGGAAGCTGAAGATTGCGAACCTCCCTGAACATCGGGCTCGCGGCGTCGGCCCACTTTCTCGCTCCATCTTGGCCATCGTGATCGGCATCGTGCATAACCATGAAAGTCTCGCATCCCATCGCCTTTAGTCGCGAGAGCATGACGTCAGCGGAGTGCAACGTGCGGCAGCCGAATAGATTCGTGAAAACCAGCACCGTCCGATCAGATTGACGGGCCAACTCCCAGGCGACAAGCAGGTCTTTCGGACCTTCGGTTTTGACCGCGATCAGCCCATCAATCCGCCGCTGAGTCCTGAGCCATTCCAGGGACTCGACGGAGCACAATATGCACTCACGACTTGATTTCTCAGCGTGCATGACCTTTTCAAGCGAGGTGAAGTATTCACCCGTCTTAGGATCTTGATCACGATACCGAATCTTCCCTCCGGCCGCGTCGAAAATCTCGTGATCGATCGCTTCGAGTGATTCAAAATCGTAAGCGGGAATCCCAACAACACTTTGCCCCTGACTCTTCTCGTATTGCTTCCAGCGGCCATCCCGTGCATCGTGTGCGGCCCAACTTTCTGGCGACGTGCCACGGTGAAAATGCGACAAATAGCCGAGGCCCATTCCTGAAACTGGCCCTTTGTCTGTAAACCGAATTCGCGGCGGTTCGTCCGGCTGATCAGTTACGGCAGCCGTAGGTGTCGCGGCGTTTGTGGAGGCTGGGAAGATGTGAGGTGATGGACTCGCCGACTTTCGCAGTTCGCTACACGCAGCAGCAAATGGAATCCCGCAGACCTTGGAGTACAGATCAAGCCAGTTCGCCCAGCCGAGCTTTCCATTCTGCAGGCCGCCCTTGCCTTTCTCCCGTGCCTTGACGCGGCATTTACCGAGTCCGGGTATTTCAAATTCCTTCGATGCGAAGGCTTGGGTAATGCCGTGTGGACTGACGCCTAGAACCCCAGGGCCAACGCGCACTTTGAGATAGATAGGCAATATGGGTAGAGTTGCGCCCGCGGGGCTTTTAAGCGATGATTGTTGGCAGCTTTTACACGCTTCCAGTCGCTTGCGCAAAGTCCGCTATGATGTCCGAGATTCAG
>JBGSJT010000510.1:0-2972 GCA_041741715.1 Pirellulaceae bacterium
AATTGCAAGGATGATCGCCGAACCAGTGAACACGCCAATCTGATTCGAGCGGAACTCACCGACGACAGGCACGAGGACAATCGCTCGAAGAATGCCGTGAGCGATCTCGGCAACAATCAGGACGAGCCAGATCGTCAAACTCCGACCGACGATACGCCATTGATTGTCGCCCTCGACGCTATTCATCGCCCATCCGATCCACGAGATTCGAAAACACGTCTTTTGGGATAGCCGTATTTCCGGCCATCCGGGCCATTTAATGCGGACATCGGCGTCTCATTCAAACGATACCCGATATCGCTCGGGGCCATGTCGTCCGCGAGCATGAACTTGGCCGCATGGATGTGGTCATTCATTGACCCAGTGACGGAGCGATCTAGGGCCTTGGCAAAACTGACCGTGCCGCTCGATGGTGCGATGAATTTGCGATAAATGAACTGCTTGCCGTCGTCCGCCGTGAATTCCCGAATCGTATCCAAAGCTTGGGCAATGAAGGTGCTGTCGTCGGAGATTCCCCGTCCGTACATGACGCGCGAATAGAGCGAGGCCGTATTCATTAGGATGATGTACTGGGTGCGATCAGCGGTGAAGAGATGGCACGACCAATCGGCGTAGGGATTTTCATCCAGCGGCATCTCAACCAGCTTGCCAGCTTTGATCTTCGTGTTCAACTTTTGAGAAATTCGCAGGATCATTTCTTAGGCAATTCGGCTGAGGACAAATTCTCTAAGACACTTGTTGCCACCTGCTTCGCCAGAGCTTCGTTTCCCTGTCCATTGAAATGAACTCCATCGCCAGAAGTCCACTCAGCATGATCCTTGGCCAATTCAAAAAGGTCGTTGGTTGGGATGTGTTGTTCCATCATGATTTCTGAGGCGAGTTTGTTCCGCACTTTGACCCGATCTGTCCGTTCGCTGAACTTTTGCAGGTCGGTCTTTTCACGCACAGGCGTCGTGGTCGCCCAGATCAACTTGGCTTCACCAGCATGTTCTTTCACGGCGACGACCGTTTTTGCGAGCCCATCACGGTATTGATCTTCGGTGTAGCCCCATCCGTGAAGACCATTGTTGAAGTGAATCACTGAAAACTTGTACTGCTTCACCATCAGTCTTAGATCGTCGTTAAACGTGGGGTCGGACACGCATTTCGATGTGGTGAGCCGGGCACAATAGGCTTTCCCAGCGAGATGCTTTTCCACGGCACCGAAGTATCCTCTGGTGATCGAATCGCCAACCAGCAGGACTCTGGGTAAATCGTCTTTTTCGGCGTCCGTTACCCAGATGTCAATCCATTCGATCCGCTCTCGCACTGGCTCATCAGCAGATGCGAATTGAACGATCAATAACAGTGGGAGCAAGATGTAGAGATGTCTCACGAAAATTGTCCTTGAGATTTATTTGGTTGTTTATCGCCGCTGTTAATGTGAACGGAAGGAAACCCCAACTCAGACAAGAATCGTAGAAGTGTCTGGAAGTATGAGGCAACAAAATCGCGTGGTGATTGGCCCTATCATGCAACGGGGTACATTCTGAAATGTCGATCGGTCGTCGATGCTATTGTCGGCGGACGCGGATGACGTGTCTGACCACCGATAAAGCACGACATCAAGTCTCTAACACCTCGGTTTGCATCGACCACGCTGTTGGTTCTATGTTTCACGTCAGATTTTGGCATGAACTGCGGAACTCAACATTGTTTACGTCCAATCGCCTGCTGCTTGCGATGCAACATGTCTGGAGTTAATGTCAACCAGAAAATCACGGACCAATAGCAATTGGCCTAGAGATATAGTCGTAAAGATCGGGGCGGCGCTGTTGGAAGTTTCTGCTCTGTGTCCGTCGTTGACGAATTCGCGTCAAATCGATGGTAGCGGAAATATAGGACTCGCTCTTGTCTGGGCACCTCGCGACAATTTGTGTCGGCCAGTCAGCGATCATTGTCCCGCTTCCGTATGCTTGATTCGTTGAAATCATGGCGACATGACTCTGAAACATGATGGACTTGATAATGAAGTCCTCCACACTACCGCCGCGTCCGTTGATCCAGACAATCAATTCCGCGCCCTTGAGCGACATAATGCGAGGGGGTTCAGGAAACCAACCGTCGTAGCAGGTCATGATGCCAACTTTGCCAAAGTCGAATTGGAAGACCGGAATTTCATTGCCTTTGTTCATTGTCCACTCAGGATCATTTTCGACAAACCAAGCCTTGTCCTTTCCGCTTGGTGGCTTAGACCACGGAGGATTACCTTCGTAGTTGTCGACAGCAGCATGCGTCTTATGATACTTGCCTTCGATCTTGCCATCGCGACCAAAGATCAATGCGGTATTCGCAAAAGAGTCATCGTCGTAGATCTCCCAGCAACCGATGATCACGTAAATCTGATTCGCGGCAGCGGCGGCAGCCAACTTCTCCGTTGCCGTCCCAGGTACAGAAATTCTTCCGAGCACATACTCGGGGAAAACAACCAGTTGTGCTCCATCATTTCCGGCCTGGTTAATGTATGGGATTATCGCGTCGGTTGGATCATATCCTTCCCTTGGAAGATCGCCCTTGTCGTAACCACTGATCTGAACAGCCGCCACCTTGACTGAATCCGCTCCAAGCTGATGTTCGGTGTCCGCTGCTATCGTCACTTGGCTGCCATACAGCATTAGAACACTAGCGACTATGCGTAGCATGTTCATCAAATCGATCCTTTTCTTTTTCTCGTGCGCATTAGCGGGCACACAGCAGTTTATCAAAATTGCAGGGGTGGACTGACGGAATTCTCCGCCCGGGGGATCCGGTTTCAATCATTTACTGCCCCCCTTAGCATTGCCGCAGGTTCGAATGGCTAGTCGGTTACCGTCGTTTCCCGCAGAAGGAATGATATGCGTAGTACTTGCTCTCGAAGCGCAAGCGTACTGGAGCTATACTTGTACTTGCTTTACGATTGTGCGCGAAACGCCAATTCACAATCTGTTTGAAGC
>JBGSJT010000511.1:0-2005 GCA_041741715.1 Pirellulaceae bacterium
CGTTACATTGCCCCTTACATTCGAGTCAAGGCTAGAAAGCCCATGAGTTCAGTCGGCCAGCAAACACCAAAACTTCTGATTCCTTAGCCAGGTTTTGGCAACGGCGGCGGCGGCCATGGGATTTTGAGAATGGCCGAAAAATCCTAAAAATCCTATCAAAAGAGATAGCTAAAGCCGGCAAATCTTGAGGGTTCTTGCAATGACATGCCCGAGTGTGTTATTGTTTTACTATGAATAAACAACCACTCTCCGGGGTTTTTACACCCAACATCACTCCTGTTAATTCCCGTGGTCAGCTCGATGAGGAAACGCTTCGCGCGTATGTCGACTGGCTTATTGAACATGGGGTTCACGGCCTTTACCCGAACGGAAGCACGGGCGAGTTTGTACGGTTCACGCCGGAAGAACGAAAGCGGGTGATTGAAATCGTGGTGGACCAAACGCGAGGTCGGGTCCCCATTTTGGCCGGTGCGGCTGAAGCCAACATTGAAGAGACCATACGCGCGTGCGATACATACGGTGCATTAGGGGTGCGAGCCGTGGCTATCGTTGCCCCCTTTTACTATCGGTTGGCTCCCGATGGTGTCTATGCCTACTTCAAGGAAATCGCCGATCGAGTTTCCGTGGACGTCACTTTGTACAACATACCCATGTTTGCATCACCCATCGATGTTGCCACGGTGAAGAGGCTCGCAATCGAATGCCCTCGCATTGTTGGTATCAAAGATAGCTCCGGAGATATCCCCCACATGATGCGAATGATTGCAGAAGTTCGGCCCATTCGAAGCGACTTCTTTTTCATGACCGGCTGGGACGCCTCACTTGTCCCCATGCTGATGGTAGGTTGCGACGGTGGGACCAATGCGACAAGCGGTGTCGTTCCAGAATTGACACGCGCAATCTATGAAGCAGCCAAAGCGGGACAGTGGGAACGAGCGATGAACTTACAATATCGCTTGTTGCCTTTGTTCGACGCGATGCTTGGTACGTCCGAGTTTCCTGAAGGCTTCCGCCGTGGGGCAAAGATAAGGGGCTGGGACTTAGGACAATCAAGACAACCTCTTACGCCGCAACAATCCACCGCTGCCGATATGGCTCAAAGTAAAATTCAGCAGCTGCTGGCGGGCTTCGATTTTATGCAGGCATCGACAACCAAGCCGAAGTCGAGCACCATCGATGCGGCCAACCAAGCGGAAGATGGAGTCATCGACAGGATTGTGAATGAAGTGCTCCAACAACTTCGTTCTCGCTAGATTTTTCGCCGCAATTCCTTCGGAGCAAAACATGAAGGACGGTAGTTCCCAACAATCAAAAGCCGAAGCCGAATGCAAGCAGGTTCAGCTTTCGAAATTGGATACGTCGGAATTTCTGAGGATACGCAACCGTACACTCGCGGTTGCTTTATTGATTTTGATTTCAATCTACTTGGGATCGTATGCATCGGATTCGATCCAAAAGAAACATTTTGAATTCGACCGATCTAACTTTGTGGTGGATCTCAATCATGCCACACATGCAGAGCTCAATCTGCTACCCGGAGTGGGGCCGAAGCTAGCCAGTGAAATTCTAAATTTGCGAGCAAGCCAAGGTAGGTTTTCATCCATTGATGAGCTAACCAAAATACGAGGCATTAAAGATGCTCGCCTCGCTTCACTCAAAAAATACGTTGTGGTCTCGGCCGATCGATAACACGTCTATTTTTGAAACCCTTGCGACCGCTCTTCGGAATTCCTTTGCTGGTCTTTCCCTAAAGTTTCCGTAAGGGAGTCCCACTTGTTACTGCACGCGGCCATGATCGATTCGATCTGTTCCGGGGTTTGCATTATTTGGACAAGTGCATCGGCTAAGGCGTCACGGTACTGTTGGGCATGGACGAGTCTTAGCGACCAGAGCATTCCGTCCTGGTTTTGAGATCGCTGAACCGCGGCCATGTATTTCTGGTAATCATCGCGTCCCGCGTTCCGATCGGGTTGGTCGGCCAACAGTTCGACGCGCGAGCAGACTC
>JBGSJT010000512.1:0-3056 GCA_041741715.1 Pirellulaceae bacterium
TGCTGCGGCACCACCGTCGTCGAGCGTCTGACCACTGCCGGCCAGACACAAACTGCTGAAGGAGTGGTGGGCGAGGGCTAACGTCGTCGTGTTCCATCCCCTGCAACAGGCGCGACAGGAATATTTGAAGACAGGAAAATGACCGTTGAGCTTTTTCTTGAGCCTGCGTGCTATACTAGAGACAGATGTTTGAACTGTTCGATTATGCGGGTAAGTGACAGTCAAGGGATTCAGCGACAGATGTCCACAACTGATCAGCCAACGATTTATGATGAGCTCCTTGATCTCTTTGTGGGGTCCGTGAATGCAGATCGACTGCAGAATTTCCAACTGTCATTGGAAAGGCAAACGCAGCTAGATGAACTGCTGCAAAAAAATCGCGATGGAGAATTATCAGCGACGGATCGAGCCGAGCTCGATGAATATGAACGCCTAGAACACTTCGGACGTATGCTCAAGGCTCGCTTGCGTCGAAAGAATGGAGCGTGAGCCTGCGCCCCTCGGCTGATTTGCGACGACAGGTTGTGATCCGCTCGAGCAATCGTTGCGAGTATTGTTTGATTCACCAAGAGGACGCGATTGCCGCGCATCAGATTGATCACGTGATCGCAGAAAAACATGGAGGCGCAACTTCTCTTGAGAATCTTGCATTGTCTTGTGTGCTGTGCAATCGCAGAAAGGCGAGCGACCTAAGTTCGCTCGATTCTGAGAATGACAGAGTAACTCCTCTGTTCAACCCGCGGACCCAACTATGGCCGGAACATTTTTTGATTGACGACGATTGCATAGTTGGTCTCACTCCCGTAGGTAGGACGACGGTTCACTTTCTTCAACTCAATTCCGATCAGCGTGTTGCTGAACGTCGAGATTTAATTAACTGCGATCGGTTTCCGCCAACTGATGTGTGACAGCAGACAGGTTTGCTTCTCCGTGCCATCCCACGCGACAGGAAGATTTGAAGACAGGAAAATGGCTGCGCGGCTTGACCAATTTTCCTGTCGAAGAATGTTAATGGCGCACTGATATCATTCTGCCAATCACTTCATCACGCTACGCAATGAGATGTCGCGATTGTGCTGGTAAGCTCACTTTAAACTCGACCCTCCGGTTTCGGGTGAACTGGCGGACCTGATTTCGCCGTGCCAATCGATGTAAAAGGGAGTATTGCGCTGTTTCTCAGTAGTCTTGGCAAATTCGTAGAACGGCTGATTATTTCTTTCGATTTTGAATGCCATGACATTGGAACGTGCGAATGCTACCCACCACGCGTTGTCGCGTCCTTCAATCAGTACGAAAACGGATGGATCTGTTGACGCGCCAATGGCAAATATCGCACCGTCGGTCGCCATTGACGTTTCTTTCTCGTATCGATAAATGGGATTGGGGAGCAACTCGTAGGTCACAGGGCCCAGCCTTGGATGGATGCCACTGACCTGGAAGCTTCTCGCAATGTCCCGCATCTGTACCATCCGGAAAACACGGCTGGGCTGAGGTGACCGAATTCCCTCCAACGGTAGCCACTTGATACCTGCCGTCGGACAATCCAACAGTATTTCGCGTTGTTCGACTTGCAGCGATTTGGAATCCAACGAGTGAAATTCGTAGATAACATTTACCGCCTCGCGGAACCCCAGTGTTTCAGTAAAGACCCCTCCAATTAAGACTGGGCACCCCTGTTCCGTCCATAGGTAGATTCGTCCCACTCGTGGTGCGCCCACTCGATTGGGATTCCACAGATTTAAGACAGTCGATTTCTGCAAATCTGCCAGCGGCATAGCGTGTCGGTTCACTTGAAAGCTCGTGCTAATTTCGTCAAAGACGGCATTCCAGCGATCTGCCATTCCCGTGGTCACGCCATTGTAGGGTTCATCCGCAGCACTCGTGCCCGCCAGTAAAACGACGCTCATCAACACCAACTTCAGCACATTCAGTCCCTGACAAATTCGGTCGCTGCTCATTTTGGTCCCTTGATAGTCGGACTATGTATTCACAAACTTCATGCTTAGTAACAGACGCAATGTCTACATCGTAGCGGGAGAACAATCAGATTGCAATAACGCCGAATTCATGCGGAAAAAATTGAATGACAGAATAAAGGAGGCAGAGAGATGACGCACTGGTATCATTCTGCCTCCATCATTTTGTCAATAACTTCGACACGGCACGCAATGAGATGTTGTTACTGAGCCGCAGACGCAGAGCAGGGCTGGAGCGCGTGGAGTGCTTCGGGTGCAATATCGGCCCCATTGGGCCAGGCGACAGTTCGACAAATCGGATCAACTTGAACTCTTTCAAAAAACTCTTGGACGAGTAACGGTCTAAATACAGGCCCAGTCAAAAGCGGACGAACATCGACCGTCTTTGCTTTGCCGTCGGAAAAGGTGAGATGTAGTTTGCTTGATAAGAGTGCAAAGCCACCAGCGATGGCAATCGCTGCAATGCGAAGATCCAACGTGCCGACCCGCACGCGTTGCTTCCGTAATTCTTGAAACACGAATGACGCAGATTGCAAGTAATCTACCAATTGGACATCAGAAAAATCGGCGAGCGGTGAGGGGGGATTGCCCTCCCCGTCGCTGGGGCTCCGACCCTCCCACCGTAAGTTACGTCGAATACGACGTAACTCATGGTGGGAGGGTGAGTTGCACCGACACTAAACCGGCGATCAGCGAGAAGTGTCCGATTTTCAATGTTTTGGTCTCTGAAGTTGAGTACTCAAGCTCTGAATTGCCGGTTGCGTGCTTCGGCTAGTTGATCACTGCTTCTAACGCTACCTATAAGTACCGCGATAGAAGTCCGCCAGCAATTCAAACACGTGGGGCCATTGGAATTCGAGGGCTTCGGGTTGTTCGAAATAACTTTCGCTGGCAACTGCAAAGAATTCGGCGGGGCTGGTGGCACCATAACAATCGAGGACTGAGGGGTCGTGATGCTGACAGCGGTACTGGTGCTCCTCAAAGGCGGCAGGCATGACCTCCGTCCAGCGGCGTGCCACGGCAGCCGACTCCAACGTCGGAAATCCGTCGGCCTGTCCACTATTGCGCATATCCAACTGG
>JBGSJT010000513.1:0-40417 GCA_041741715.1 Pirellulaceae bacterium
CGCGCTTCTTGCGACTCATGGCCAGATTCCTTTCTGACTGATACGTTTCAGTTGGTGGGTGTAGGAATCTGGCCTTTTTTCATACTCTCAATTCTAGCGAAACCCCAATTTTCCCAAATAAAAATGCTTCACAGCGTTGGCTTTCGCCCCGGCAAGATTGTCCGCATCCGCCCGATGAACTGGCCCGATGACGCGGTGCCGCGGGAGGAATACACAGATGGCCATTTAGACGAGCTCTTCCCGACCCCGGCCATCTTTCCGAACTATAAGTACAAATAATGAAAAGCATCCTAACACGTCCCGTGACTATGACACCTTTCGTTTTCAGCCTCTCAGCCATCCTCGTGTTGTGTGCCTCAGCTTGGTCGCGGGCGGCGGAAGTGCAGAACTAAGAACATGCGACTCCTCATCAGCCTCGGCCTCCTGGCCTTCATCCTATCACCCACTCTGCTCCACGCCGAGGACAACCCCATGTTCCGCACCGACGCCGATGGCCCGGTGGAGGCCGATGATAAGCGCAAGAATCCGAAAGCCCGAAAGCCCAACGATAAGCCGGATTGGTTCCAAGTCGTCGAAGGGCAGTTTCCGCCGGAGGGCTCCGCGCACGCGATTTCCGGCGAACTGATCCAGATGGATCACGTCGAGCGGCGGTTCCAAATCCGCGTGGATCGCAATGACAGCCAGCAGCGTGGCGTGTGGGACCTTCCTCTGGATGCAACTATGCTGCCATATGGTGCCATTTGGTTTCAGGGCGCACCTGCCGCACTGCAGGACGTCCCGCTCGGCACGCACCTGCACGGCCAGTTTTACCTGAGCGATCCTGGCGACACTACGCCCCTGCCAGACACATGGTATAAACGCAAGACACCCGAATGGGAGTTCCGCCGCTGCTTCCGCATCGAGGATGATTTTACCTTCCACGCACGGCAGAAGCAGCTTTGGAAAATCGACAGCGTGGATCTCGAGACAATGAAGCTCACCGCCACCTTGCAGGACAACGGCCAGCCCAGCGGCCAGCCGAAGCTCTTTGATCTGCTCACCAGCACGCGCGTCTTCAAAGCCAACACCATCGCGAATCTCAAAGCCATCCAACCCGGCCAGACCGTGCTCTTCAACCTCACCTGGGCTACGCTCTACGGCCCTGGCCGCATCACCGACGTGTGGCTCGATGAACCCGCCCGAGCACTCGCCACCGAGAACCAACTCGAACGCCATCGCAACCACATCCGCGAGCGCGGCCTGCCTGGCTGGGTTAGCGCCGTGGACGACGCGAAGCAAAGCGTCACCATCACCTTTTTCGGCGGGGTTGATCCGAAGCTTTTCGACGACTTGAAAGGCATCAACGAAGAGCCGCAGGGCTGGCCGTTTTCCTTTCCTGAAGATGATCCGAAAGCGCCGAAGGGCGGCATCGCCGTCGCGCTCGAATCGCTCATGACTTACGACCCCAGCAACGACCGTAAGGGCGGGAACATCCTGCACATCGGCAACGTGCCCCTCGAGCCCGGCAGCAGCGGCGTGCAGATCAAAGTGAAATGCGGCATGATGCTGGAAGGTTATCGCCCGCGCCGCATCGTCCGCTTCTATCCCGCCACCTGGAAAGTCGATGCGCTGCCGCGTGAAGAACGTTTCGAGGGACGCGAATGAGCGTCCTCGTTCGTGGCTCATCATTGCCCAGGGAAACGCCGAACCAAGAACCAAGAACCAAGAACCAAGAACCAAGAACCAAGAAACACCAATGAATCGCATGAAAACCATCTTCCCACTCCTCACCGCACTCTTACTCACATCGCAGGCCGCTCTGGCCACCGCTGCGCCGGATCTTTCCAAGATCACCTCGCGGGCTGACCTCGATGCCGTCATCGCTGCCACTACCGATGCCGCATCCAAGAAAGCGCTCACCGACCACGCCGCCGCCATTCTTGCCGCGGCCGAGCAGCACCCGCATGTCGTGGCCGTCGTCCGTGCCATTGAGAGTGCGCCTGGCACGGTCACGAAGGTGAATACCACGCCCGAGGCGCTGAAGAAGGCGGCGGGAGGTGAGATCGCGATCTTTGACACCCTGACACTCGTCAGTACCAGTATTCAGGGTGGCAAAGCGCATGACTATCGCGAGACCAACGATGATCCCTACGACGCCGCCTTCATCGAGCATCTCGGATACATTTCGGCTTTGGAGTCGGTGAAGATCGTGGCGACCAAAATTGAAGATTCATGGTTGCCGCCACTGCTGAAACTCAAGAACCTGAAATCCCTGAGCATGGAAGGAACCGCCAGGGGACTGCCCGGCAAACCCGCGCTCGGCGATCCCAGCCTCGCGCAACTCCAGCAGCTCACCGAGTGTCCCAATCTCACCCATCTCGAACTGGCTTATTTTGGCGCCGCCACTGATGCGGGTTGGGAACAGCTTGCCGACCTCAAAAACCTTGAATTTTTCTCTCCACGGGGCGCTCGTTTCCCGGGCCATTGCTTCGCAAAGTTCAAGGGTTGGACCAAACTCAAAAACATCAATTTCCACAGCAACAGTCTCGATGACGAAGGGCTGGGCTACGTTTGTGAGAACTTCCCCAACCTTGAGTTCATCAAGTTATGGCACTCCCAGCTCATCACCGACGCCAGTGCCGAACACCTGAAAAAGCTGAAAAATCTGAAAGGCATGGAGATCAGCTGCTCGAAGGCCACGGCTGCCTTGGTCAAGCACCTGGGCCAATTACCGATGGAATATGTGGCGCTTGAATATGGGGTTAACACCCCGGCGTCTGACGCCATCGACACGGTCAAATCCATCCCCACGCTCCGCCGGCTCAAGCTGGGAGGCACTTCACTCACCGACTCTGATCTTACCTCGCTCGCTGGCGCGACTCAGCTCGAAGAACTCTCCTTCGGTATCCTCGATCTGCCCGACGAGCGTCTGCCGCGGTTGCAGGCCTTCTCGTTCCTGAAGTCTCTGCGTCTCGTTCCGGCCAAGAAACCCTTCAGCCCCGAGACCCAGGCGAAAATCCAAGCCTTGCTCCCGAAGACCAAACTCGAATTCCAATAGACCGTCAAACCAAGAATCAACAACATGAAACTCATCCTCACCCTCCTCACCGCTCTGCTCCTTACGCCGCTGGGCCTGTTGCCGAACTCCTCCGCCGCCGATCCGAAGGTGCCGTATGCGTGGCCGTTTACGACGGAGAACGGGCTGTTTCATCTTTGGCTGGGGAAGAATCTGGACGGAGTGCGCGTGCGGGACGAGAAGTTCCAATGGTCCTGGGAGACGCCGGTGGTTGTCGGGCAATTGCTGGAGATCGCGTCGTATGCGGAGTTTGCCGGAGACAAGAGTGAGGCGTCGTGGTTGCCGTCGGATGAGTATGCTCGGCAGTGGCAGGAATTCTGCCATACGGGGAGCATCACACGATCCGAAGAATAGTTTCACATCCCTAGGTGGACCATCCACCCGACAATGCCCAATAACTGGCTTCAGTGAATGAGGCCCATGGCTTTATGCATCGCCGTGGAAACGGCGGTGCAAGCTGGGTCGTTCTCTAATTTGTTCAACGCGGCATTGAAGGGTTCGCATCGCACTGGCCCGTCATATCCCAGTTTGTGAAGGGCGGACAAGAATACTCCTACATCAATAACTCCAGTCGCAGTCGGTAGCTCGCGCTCGTTGTCTTTTTGCTGCTCTCGTGGAACCCCCTTGGGAGCGTCGTTCAAATCCACGCTAACAATATCGGCGGTGGTTAGCGACAACAGATCCGATTCATTGTCGCGGGCGGTCCACCAGTGCCACGAATCGAGCACGAAGCCGACGTTGCCAGTCCCGATATCAGCAATCAACTCTTTGGTCTCAGCCATCGTATGTATGAGCCAGCTCGTTAAGTTCTCGTTGCGATCTTACCGATACACCTATGCTTCCAGGAGTCAATGCAACCGTCATTCTGCGTGTTGCGGGCGCTGCCACAACGGACTGAATATTTAATCCGATAAGCGATGATGCTCCGATCGTCAGCCCCAATCCGCGAAGGAGTTCTCTACGATTGGAGTTTGACAGGCACGCAATCGATGTCTTGGAGAGGATTTCTTTTTTCATCAAGATTCAGCCGATCTACAGAGATGTACGTACTAGCCGGCTAATCTCGCACTGGCGAATTCCGCTACAGATTTGGCCAATCTGCTACACCTGGGTCAAGACCGAAAGTTGATCTGTGCTATCAGAAAATCGTTCCGTTCTAACCCCAACACAATTGAGCATCGTTAGCAGTAGATTGGACATTGGTATCTCTTCATCCAAACGCATGTAGCGCCCATGCTTCAGCCCCATGCCAGCACCGCCAGCCAACAGCAGCGGATAGTTTCGGTTGTTGTGCGTATTGCTGTTACTACTGCCATAGAGCACAACCGAATTGTCTAACACCGAACCGTGTTGCTCGGGCGCATTGGCCAGCCGCGAGATAAAGTAGCAAAACTGTTCAACCATTAGCCGGTCCCATCGACCTAGCGCCTCAGCTCCACCAGGCTTGTCCCAATCGTGAGCCAGCGTATGCAAAGAGCTCTTAAAACCTTCCAACTGAGGAAACTTTCCTGCTTTTGAGGAAGCATCGGCCATGTTCGTGATCTGGTAAGTCGCCACGCGTGTAGAATCGGTTCGAAAAGCAAGATAGATCAAGTCGTACATCGTGCGGATATAGGTCAACGGCGCTTGATCGTCTGCATCCAAGTGCAACATGTCACGCTCTTCGTCTCGCAATTCAGGCCGTGGAATCTCTAACCACTTTTGCGATCGTTCGACACTTTGCTCAATCTGTCGCACAGAAAATAAATACTCGTCTAACTTTTGTTGATCTCGATCCCCTAGCCGAAGCCGCATCGATTTCGCATCCGCCAAAACACGGTCCAACATCTTGGCTTTGCTTCGCAGCAGCTTGCTCTCGGTAATCGAACCCTGGTCGCCTGCACCAAAAAATCGATTGAAGATCTGTTGCGGTTGATTTAAGGCGGGAATCGGTCGGCCTTTGGCATCGTAAGAAAGCGTACTGGAACGCGTCGGCTCACCAACACCGCCATCTGTAGACATCACTATGGACGGGAAGCGTGTTTGATCGCGCAACGACTCCGCCGCAATCTGGTCGGCCGAAACAGAATTTCTTAGGAACTGGTTTTGCAGATAAGCTCCGGTAAGAAATGTATCCGCCGTATCGTGAGCACCCATCTTTCGTCCCAGGGGATGTGACAAACCGCCGAGCACCGTCACTTTATCGCGCAGCGGCTCAACGGGCTGCAGCGTATGTGAGAGTTCGTAGTCAGCGCCTTCAGCCTTTGGAAACCAACGCCACTTTGCATTCTCACCGTCCTCTTTAGGAAGACTGACGCCGAAGCCAAAGTACATCGAGCAGAATCGCTTGGACGGACGCTCTGTCGGTGCCCCAGCCGCTAACTGTTCCTTGCCCATACACTCCAGCCACGGTAGCCCCAGTGATACACTGGCCCCGACCAGGCTGGTGCTCCGTAAGAAAGTACGGCGGTCAAGGTGCCAAGACTTATTCGACATTCGGATCGCTCCCTAAGGATGGTCCCTGAAATAATTGGCTGGATACGACAAGTTGTATCAAATCGCGCATCCGGTAGTTTTGATCGGCAAAACGTTGTGCTAACTCTTGCACCGATTTTTGGTCAACCACATCGAGGGGCCGCCCAAGTGCATAAGTCAACATCCGCTCCAACACCGACCGCGCGAATTCATCGCCAAACTCGCACGCTAAACGCTCTTTGAGTATATCAGGTCCGGCGAGCTCAGATCCATCGGAAAAAGTGTCTTGGGCGACAATCGGTGACGTCATAAATTTGTCGCCCTGCTTAGTCCGTATCTCCTCTCGCCACAGTCCAACTGCATCGAAATTCTCCAAGGCGATGCCCCACGGGTCAAGATCTCGATGGCAACTGGCACACGATGGATCATGGCGATGCGCTGCCAACTTTTCTCGCATCGAAAGTTGGTGAAATTTAGGATCGATCGATTCGAGGCTAGGGACGTTGGCAGGAGGCGGCGGTGGAGGGTCATTGAGCAATCGATCGCGAATCCAAACAGCTCGCCGCACGGGGTGCGAATCCGCACCGGTCGAACCTGCCAACAAAAACCCGGCTTGCCCCAGCAGTCCACCGCGGTGTTGAGCAGCGGAAAATTTTACCGGTCGAAACTGAATTCCAAACACACCGTCAACTCCATAGTGCCTGGCCAGCGGTTCGTTTAACAAACTGAAATCGGCCACCAGGAAATCCTGGACGCTCCGATTGGAGCGAACCATTTCAGCAAAAAACGCCCGGCATTCCCCGATCATCTCGGCCTTAAGCGCTGCATCGAAGTTCGGATAGAACTCGCTACTAACCTCGACATTGTTGATCAAATCGAGCGCCAGCCATTGATCGGGGAACTGCGCCAGGAAGGCTGCCGACTTTGGACTGCGCAGCATCCGCTCGACTTCCGCTTGGAGTAGCTCAGGTTGTTTGAGCAAGCCAGCTTTAGCCAGGTCAAACAATCGCTCGTCAGGCATCGAACTCCACAGGAAATAAGACAATTTCGAGGCCAATGACCAGTCGCCATCGCTGAGCGCCTGCTGGTCGGCCGATGTTGGCTGGTCAGCACATGGGACGTAGAGAAACCCCGGCTGGATTAGCACAAAGGCCAGTGTCTCGCGGATCGCGTCTTCGAATTTGGGAAAGTCATCTTTAACCTCGTCATAGAACAACAACAGAGAACGCAACTCACTTTTAGACGCAGGTCGACGAAATGCTCGCTGTGTAAACTTGGAGAGAATTCGACGTACGTCAGCTCGCTTGGGTTCTCCTCCTTTTTCAGTTGCTAAGACAATGTCTGCATGATGCGCAGGTGGCCAGGTATCAAAGATTGGTCCATGAAACTCGACAGACTGCACGTGCAGCAGCGGCAAGTGTGGCTCGGCTGGATAAACAAATTTTTTATCCTCCCCTTTGGCTAACTTGGGTAGCGGCGAACCGTCGTCATAGGTATTGCGTACACGCACAACCAAGCCCGGGAATTTCCCTTGCCCGCGGACTGGTAGAGGAAAGTCCTCGATACGTCCCTTGAACTCGTACGTCCGCTGGCCCGGTGCATCGACTTCGACAACTGGGAATTCTCGGAACAAAATTTCGGTATCTGGGCGATAACCAACGGCAACCTGCAAAAGTGGGAAGCCACGATCTGGCTTTAGTTCCGCCGTTACACATACGCGCACCAAAAACTCGCCTTGCTCCGGGTAGGCTGTTTCCATTTTCGCCAAAAATTGTTGCTGTCGCCCCAGCTTACTGGAGATGTGTGTTTGGCCATGCCAGCTGGATACATTGGAGCGCTCGAAGGTGTAATGAAATTCTTGGGGCCGCTCCTGCGAAACGATAACGCGTTGCAAGGCATTGCGTGCACTATCCAGGTAGGCCTCCAAATGCACAGGTGTCAACTCGAGCAGACTACTATCGTTAGTGAATCCATCGGATGAGACTGGATCAGCCGGCAAGTCGCGAGCAAAATCCATATCGATTCCCAGTAGATCGCGCATGGTGATTTGGTATTCACCGCGCGTCAGCTTCCTGCGCGGCAATCGTTCAACCCTTGATGTCTCGATATAGTTTCGAAGCTCGTCTTCGATCCATTTCACCAGCAACTCGCGATCGTCGGCAGTTAGTTGCCTTTCATCTGGAGGCGGCATCTCTTCTTGTCGAAGTGCCTCCAGCACGAGCTTCCACTTTTCGGCGGCTGCCGCGTCGTTTTGAAAACCTGTGTCGCTCTGAAAATCTGCTTGAAGTAAATCCAACCGCAAATCAGCTTTGGCGTGGTTCGCGCCATGACATCCAAAGCAATTGTCGCGAAGAAGTTCACTGGCTTTCGTGACCCGAAATTTTTCGTCAAGCTCGGCTGCCAATACCTGCCCACTGAATACCTGCCCGACTGATACTAGATGTACGCCGCGCAATTGAGCGCACAGCAATATAGAAAACAGACTGATAGCGAGGATGCTCAAGCGGCTAGACATGTTCTGCAGATAAAGGGAGGAGGGCATGAAACGGGTTGTTCATCATATTCCTTCCGGATGGCAGATTCAAGCTGACCCCTTGCATTCTCAACTTCCATACAACAGAACAACCCGCCCCCTTAGCACGTTTCTTTGCAGAATGCAGTTGTCCCCGGCTACTCTCGAATGTAATGCCCCGCGATAATCCAACGAGTTTAACTCGGGGGCTATTGACGAATAAATGCAGATGGCAAATGTCGCCGTCCTCGTAGGGCGACGGTTCAGACTTGCGCCAAAATCATTTCGCCGGCTCTAGCCAAGGCAGTATCGATTCGATGCAATTGGGTGCTATCAAGCCGTCTCTTGGGCATCGACAAACGAACGGTGACGGGATCATACGTCGAAGCCGTAATCCCACCTTCGGCAAGCGATAATTTCAAGGAATCACTCGTTGTGACTTGCCCTTGCTTCTCGTTCGGACGCAGTAGCAAGATTCCGGTGCGTGAGCTCTCATCCAGTCGCGGAGTATTCCAGCCAGTAGCTGCGGCCAGCCGACGAATTGTCACACTAACTTGGAGCGGAAGACTTATGGTTTCTGTCCAGCAACTCGGAATGCAATTCACTCAAGACAGTTGAATCGGCTGGAGCGTGGATTACGTCGGACTCTAGTTCTTCGAGAGTGAGTCCGGAGCATCTTGTCATGCGTTTTCTCGCACGAAATAGCAGTTGGCGGGAAAAATGGACAGAGTGCATTGAGGTAATTGCCCCGATTGAACGCCGTCTGCCAGCTACTCAGCTAGCCAAAGTTTTGGTAAGGTTGGTTCCCACCTGAAAGCAGTGTAAAGGATTCAGCAGTGGCCGAGAAGCTAAGCGATTATCTGACCATCAAAGAAGCAGCGGATTTCCTGTCGGTTTCGCCGAACACGCTGCGCAATTGGGGACGCGATGGCAAAGTCAATATGCACCGTCACCCGGTCAACGGCTATCGACTTTTCCGTCGCGAAGACTTGCAAGACTTGCTTGATCGAGCGGCGGAAAGAGCCAACCACACTGTCAACAAGAAACCACGCTGAACTCCGTTTGTCCAAACCTGTGATTGAATGTCGAACAACTGGATCACTGTTACTGAGTCGCAGTTTCCCTGGGAACGGGAGGCGCTTGAATTTGTGCGTCAGGAATTTCCTGCGCATGAACCGTATCGCGCGTGGGCGAACTTTGAATTCTTTGGGGACGACGGCAGTATCAATGAAGTTGACTTGCTGGTGCTTACCAAAGTCGGCATCTTCCTGATCGAAATAAAGAGTCGACCCGGAACGATCATTGGCGACGCGGGAACATGGACCTGGGACGAGAACGGCAAACGATTCACGGACGACAACCCAGTTCTGCTTGCCAATCGCAAATGCAAGAAACTGAAATCGTTGATCTTGCGGCAAAAGGTTGCCTCCAAATTCAAGGGCAAGCTGCCGCGCATCGAGCCTCTGGTTTTCTGTTCAGCTGAAAATCAGAGGTTGCAGCTACCGACCGATGTGCGCGAGAACGTGGTTCTGCGTGATCGCGAGGCTACTAGTGACCAGCCCGCCCGCCTTGGAGTCATGGCTGCGATTGTCCGCGGTGAAGGCATCGGTATTCAGCCCTCCGGAAACATCGACAAGCCAATCGCCAAAGCGTTTTCGCAAGCGTTAGAGCAAGCCGGCATTCGACCTTCACGCAAATCGCGAAAGGTTAGCGATTTCGTCATCCAAAAATTGATCATGGAAGGCCCCAGCT
Organism: Pirellulaceae bacterium; assembly: GCA_041741715.1. Classification (GTDB taxonomy): domain Bacteria; phylum Planctomycetota; class Planctomycetia; order Pirellulales; family Pirellulaceae; genus Aureliella. The sequence goes on from JBGSJT010000513.1 coordinate 9,774, forward strand.
TCCAGGATTGGGCTGCAGAGCACGTGAAGCTTGAGGAAGTCAAGCGACGAATTCGGATATATCAGGCTCGCCCAGATCAATCGACCGAAGAGCGCTCGGCGATTGAGCGTGCAGCCTTGCGAGAGTTTCAACTGCTCGAGACTCTACAGCATCCGGGCATTTTGAGGACCCATGGATTCACCGAGCATGAGCTCGGGTCTGCCATTATTTTCGAACACTACCCGGAGGCGAACTGTCTGCGGCTGGACCATTTTCTTGCTCAGCGTGGAGAGCGACTGGAGCCAGAAGTGCGACTCGATCTGATTCGACAGATCGCGAATGTCATTCGTTTTGCCCACAGCAAACGGGTCGTCCACCGTTCGCTTTCGCCCCAAAGCATCTTGGTTGTGGACATTGATACCCCACATCCAAAGATCAAGATCTTTAATTGGCAGATTGGATACCGTACATCCTCCTCCGCCGCTGGTGAGTCTGGCAGCGCCATCACTGCGACTCGTCACTTGGATGGCTTGGTCGAAGACGCAAGCACAGCCTACATGGCTCCAGAAGCGCTCAACGATACTGAGGGCGAAGGCGAGCATCTGGATCTGTTTTCGCTCGGTGCGATCGCTTATCACATCTTCTCCAATAAAGCACCGGCTCAAAACGGATTGGAACTGGCAGAAAAGATCCGCAGTTCCAAGGGGTTGCAAATTAGCAGCGTCGTCAACGGTGCAGGTGAATGCATGCAGTTGCTGATTCAATATGCGACTCATCCGGACATAGCTCAGCGCACCGACACGACACGGGAATTCCTTGAAGACCTGGATAGCGTCGAGCAAGAACTGCTGATGTCCGACGAGGAGATCGTCGAAGACCCGTTGCAGGCGCGAACCGGCGATCGGCTGCTGGAAGGCTTGACGGTCATTGCCGAGCTTGGAAGTGGAGCGAGTTCGAAGGCATTCCTCGTCAGCTATGACGACAAGGAATATGTACTCAAAGTAGCCTGTAGTCACGAGCACAACGATCGACTGCGCGGCGAAGGTGAGGTGCTGCAGAAACTTCACCAGCACCAGCACATCGTCAAGCATATTAAGACGCTGGAATTGGGCGGCCGTGTCTGCTTGTTGATTAGTCGAGCGGGAACGGAGACGCTGGCAGACCGTTTGCACAAAGTCGGTCGACTTCACGCCGGTCTATTGCATCGCTTTGGTGAGGATCTGCTCGGCGTCGTACTATTTCTTGACGAGCAAGGCATCAACCACCGCGACATCAAACCTCACAACATTGGCGTGGGCAAGGTCGGTAGCGGTGACAAACTGCACCTCACACTGTTCGACTTTTCCCTATCGCGCACGCCGCCGGACAATATCTATGCGGGAACAACCGGGTATCTCGACCCGTTTCTTTCCCAGCGCAAGCCGCCGCAATGGGATTTGCACGCTGAAAGGTATGCTGCAGCCGTTACGCTGTTTGAACTAGCCACAGGAAAACTTCCAAAATGGGGCGACGGCAATAACCCATCGGTCGTGGATGGCGAGGCCTCTATTGACCCTGAACAGTTCAGTAGTAGTGTACGCGAGGGTTTGACCGAGTTCTTTACCATTGCGCTGCGGCGGAAAGCCACCGAGCGATTTGACAACGCTGAGAAGATGCTCGCCAAGTGGCGAAAATGCTTCGAATCGGTTGAAGAGAAACCGTCGACGCACCACGAGGTAAGCGAACAGAACAAACTGTTGGAAGCGGCCACGTATGAAACTCCGATCACGGAAATCGGACTGACCAATACGGCCTTGGAAGCTCTCGATACGAAAAACATTCTTACGGTCCGGGATCTATTGCTGCGAAAGCCCGGTCGCTTGAAGCGCATGAGTGGCATTGTGGGGGATGTCCGCCGTGAAATCATCCATGTCGCAGATATCCTTCGCCAGCGTTTGGGCATTCCGGAGGACTCCGAGGTCACGGATTTCGTTGCTCCAGAAACAGAATTGGACGAACAGTCCACCGCAACAGCCAGCGTGGATCGGCTGGTGGCTCGAATTGCTAAAGGCAATCCGCGTGCTGGCGACAACGAGCAGAGGTCCGTGCAATCGCTGCTTGGGCTGGATGAAAGTATTGGGACCACATGGCCCAGCCAAGCAGAGCTGGCGACTCATCTGGCGGTGGATCGTCAGCAGGTAAGCAGTCATCTTTCCACGGCACATGGACGCTGGAAGCGGGATCCGCTGGTTACCCGCCTGCGACAAGACATCGCCTCGATCGTTGCGCGTGAGGGGGGCGTGATGTCTCTGAAGGAATTGGCGACCGCTGTTTTGATGCTGCGTGGCAGTATCGAAGAAGAGCCCGTTCGAACACGACAAGCAATCGCCGTGGTTCGAGCTGCGGTCGAAACCGAGAGTATTACAGCTGCACCGACCTTTGTTGTCCGCCGCGATGAATCGAGGATCGTGATTGCCAAGACCCAAGCCTTGGCAGACTACGCTATGAGCGTTGGCAAACAGGCTGATGAACTGGCAGACCAAGATCCATTGGTGCCGCCAGATCGAGCCATTGAGCGGTTACGAACAGTGCAAGTTCCATTCGATGAAACCCCGTTGCCGGATAGCCGCTTGTTACGGGTTGCCGCTGGCGCGAGCGAACATGCAGCGATTTCTAGCCGGCAAGAGATCTATCCGTGCGGCATGAAAGCGCGGCGTGCCTTGATGCTTTCCCAGGGCGCACTGTTGGGAACAAACCGTCTAACCATCAGCGATCTCAAAGATCGTGTGATGGGTCGCTATCCCGAGAGCGAGCCGCTGCCCGATCGTACTGAGCTGGATAAGTTACTGGAGTCGGTGGGGCTTGGTTTTGTTTGGGATCCCTCGATTAGCCCGCGCGGTGCCTACAAGCTGCCGACGCGCGATCCGCTCGTTTCATCTCAGGGAACGTCACAGCTCAACACCAGTCACTTGGATCTCAGCGATCCCACGGCACAAATCACTCCCGACGTGGCGGAGGCGAGGCAGTTTGATGAACGCCTGGAGCGTGGACTTGCGGCGGGCACATTTATCGCCATGACCGTCGAACCCCGTGGTTACGAGCGAGCCGTAAAACGGCTAACCGCTAGGTTCCCGATTCAGGTCATCGATATCGAATCGCAGATTCTGCGTACATTGAAGCAAGTTGCAGAAAGTAAAAAGGTGAAGTGGGAACGAGTCTTGCAGGCTGACGCTGAGCGGGGAAGCGAAGATTGGACTCGGCTCATGAAGTTAATCCGTTTGGTAATGCCCGAGGTTGAGCAGACCATAGTGCTCAGTAGTCAGTCGTCAGTCGTCAGTGATCAGTCGTCAGCGGTCGGAAAAGAGAAGCTGACGGCGAAGCCCGTATTGCTCATTTACCCTGGTTTGTTGGCTAGATACGAGCAGATGGATCTATTGACTCGAATTCGTGAGCACGTTGGTAAACGTGACGGCATCCCTGGCCTATGGATGCTGATCGCAACTGATGAACAGTCTCCGATGCCAATCATGGATGGTACTGCGATACCCGTCATTGGCCCCGCCGAATGGGCCCGTATACCCGACCGATGGCTACGCCTTGGTTTGGAGTCGTCAGTTGTCAGTAATCAGTTATCAGCAGAGGGAGTTTGACCATGCAAGCATACAGCCGTACGCCGAAGGCGTTGCAGCGATTAGCCGGAGGTTGAGCGCAGCGACACCTCCGGGAACGAAACAGACGGGAACCGACCCCGAAGGGGTCGCAGCGCGGACGACGCTGTGACCCTTTCAGGGTCAAACGAACTGACATGACGCCGGTAATCCGGTGGTGGCGCTGCGCTTACCACCGGCTAATGGCTGGGAATCCCTTCGGGATGTTGAATCCAGAAAAATAAATGCTCGACAGAAAAAAACTCCTATCCGACCTGCAAACGCTTCTCCGCAAGGAGATTGAACCGGACCTTCGTCAGCGAAGTGAGCTGCCGGAGATCGAAAGGGAGTTAAAGGCAGAGTTCGAAAAAGCCAAGAAGGCAAAGCGGACAGCGCTGAACTATACCGATTGGCGATCGGACTATATCACCCAGATCGGTGTCGCTTGGGTGCTTTCCTGCGTCTTTATTCGATTCCTGGAAGACAATCGGTTGGTCGACCCTCCACGGCTCAGCGGGCCGACAGGAGTTGTCAGTGGTCAGTCATCAGTGTTCAGTGAAGAAATTGATAACCGACAACTGAAAACTGAAAACTCCTTACAACGTGCGCGTGACGAACGCGATATTTACGTCCAAGCGAATCCAGAGCATTCGTTCAGGCAATATATTCTCAGCGTCGTGGATGACTTGGCGACGTTGTCGGGTGGCAAGGAGGTTTTTGGAAAGAACAACCTCATCCATCAGCAACGCGGTTGGTTGAGCAACGATGCGGGCAAGGCGTTGTACAACTTCTGGCAAAAGATCGAGCCCGCGACTGGCAAACTAATCCACGACTTCACTGACGACGCACCGGCCGGCCAACCTTTCGACACTCGCTTCTTAGGCGACCTATACCAAGACCTTTCCGAAGCAGCTCGCAAAAAATACGCACTATTACAAACACCCGACTTCGTCGAGGAATTTATCCTCGACCGCACCCTCGAACCCGCCCTCGACGAGTTCGGTCTCGTAGTCAGTTCTCAGACTTCAGAAACTGATAACCGACAACTGAAAACTGAAAACTACTTCCGCATGATCGACCCTGCCTGCGGTAGTGGTCACTTCTTATTGGGTGCCTTCGATCGCATTCTAAGTCGTTGGCAGCGGAAAGAGCCAGGTACCAAAGTCGACAAGCTCGTCGAACGCACCCTGGCATCCATTCATGGCGTCGATATCAATCCCTTTGCCGTTGCCATTGCTCGATTCCGTTTATTACTCGCCGCCTTTCGCGCCTGCCACGTTGAGCGACTTGATCAACCGATCGATTTTCATCTCAACGTTGCCTGTGGCGATTCGCTGTATCACGGTAGACAGCGGCAGCTCATGTTGGCGGGCATTGAAAGCGACGAGTCGCACTACTTCCGCACCGAAAACGTCGATGAGCTGAAACGCATCTTGGTAGAGGGCAGATACCATGCCGTTGTCGCCAATCCACCGTACATCGTGCCAAAGGATCGTGCTGCCAATCAAGCGTATCGCGATTTGTATTCGAAATCGTGTCACATGAAGTATTCGCTCTCCGTGCCATTCATGGAACGCATCTTTCAATTGGCTACGCCAGGTCAGTTCTCATTAGAAACAAAAGACCACGAACTTAGGACAAAGGGTCAAGGATCCATTCCCAGTGACATTCGTGGAACAGAAGCGGGCTACACGGGCCAGATTACGGCCAATAGTTTTATGAAGCGCGAGTTTGGGAAAAAGCTGATCGAGTCTTTTTTTCCCACGATGGACTTGACACATGTGATTGATACCAGTGGTGCTTATATTCCAGGTCATGGCACGCCCACGACGATTTTGTTTGGCCGGAATCGTCTGCCGGTGCAATCGACCATTCGCACAGTGATGGGCATCAAGGGAGAACCCGCCACGCCCAATAATCCTGCGGAAGGGTTGGTGTGGACCGCCATCGTCGATCAAGTCGACCAACCAGGAAGCGAAAGCGATTTTGTGAGTGCGGGCGATTCGGAAAGAGCTCGTTTCGGCACGCACCCTTGGTCCATCGGTGGAGGCGGAGCAGCGGAGTTGAAAGAGGAGATTGAAGAAAACTGCCAGTCAATCCTGAAGGACTTGAGCGACGAATTAGGAATTGCATCTGTCACAGGAGAGGACGAGTTCTTCGTCCAAAGCAAGCAAGTAGTTGCCAGATACAAGGCTGAACTTACGAGGCCACTAGTCGTCGGCGATGTCCTTCGCGATTGGGTTTATGAAGGCTGTGAAATTGCGTTCTGGACATACAACGATTCGTTGACGGTCGTTGAGCCGCATACAATCCCTAATCTCGTTCGGAAGATGTGGTGTTATCGAGCTTGGTTGGCCAGGCGAAAACGATTTGGTACTCCTATGATCGAACGTGGCTTTAAGTGGTATGAATGGCAAGAGCTCTATCCAAACAAGTTCAAAGTGCCACTGACCCTCACCTACGCCGAAGTAGCTACCCACAATCATTTTGTGTTGGATCGCGGTGGGAAGGTATTTAAGCAGACGGCCCCGGTGATCAAGCTGCCGGCGGACATCGAAAGCGAAGACGGCTCGCGGCGGCCAGTGACCGAAGACGACCATCTCGCTCTCCTCGGACTCCTCAATTCCTCCACCGCCTGCTTCTGGATGAAACAAGTGGCGCACAACAAGGGTGATAGAACAGACCAACACGGCGCGAGAACTACTGGCGACGCTGCATTTGATACTTACGCATTTAACGCGACCCTAATCAAGCAATTGCCGCTACCAGCTGATCGCCCGCTTGAAATCGCTCGTCGACTGGATGCACTTAGCCAACAACTCGCGGCGGTTCATCCGACGAGCATGTTTGTCAACACAACCAACGTTTTCCACGGACTTGAAATCGCGCGCACGACCGCCGTACGAATCCGCAGTGAAATGGTCCGTCTGCAAGAAGACCTGGATTGGCAGTGCTACCAACTCTACGGCTTGATTGACGACGAACTTTTTGACCCCGCAGGGGTCACAGCCATTAGCCGGGGGTCGAGCACAGCGACACCCCCGGGAAGCGACGCGACCACGCACGCTGACCCCGCAGGGGTCACAGCCGCCGATGCTGCGACCCCACCGGGGTCGAATGATTTGTCGTCGCATGCAAACCCCGGGTGCGCTGCGCGACCCGGGGCTAATAGCTCCAATCCCTTCGGGATGAAATCAATCGGAATTTATAAAGGCCAGCGTGCTTTCGAAATCGTATTGGCGCGCAAAATGGCGGCGGATGATCTTCAGACAACTTGGTTCGAGCGTCACGGCATCACACCGATTACGGAAATCCCTGAACACTGGTCAGACGATTACAAGGCGCTCGTCCAGAAACGCATCGACGTCATCGAGTCGAATCCAAACATCGCACTGATCGAGCAGCCCGAATACAAACGCCGCTGGAATACCGAACCCTGGGACTCGCAGGTGCAGCGAGCTCTAAAAAGTTGTTTACTCGATCGGCTCGAGTCGTACTTTGATTTTGATGGCAGGATGCAAGACGTTGTCAGTGGTCAGTCGGCAGTTGTCAGTGAAGAAAAGGCGGATGCCCCAGAACTGAAAACTGATGACTCGCAACCGAAAACTGATAACTGTCCACTGAAAACTATCGCTGTTTACAGCGTAGCCAAACTTGCCGATGTCGCAGCGAAGGATGAACGCTTCATGGAGGTGGCGCAGGTCTATCGCGACCGAGCAGACTTCGATGTCGTCAAGCTCGTGGAGGAGCTTGTGGCCGAAGAGCACCTGCCTGCCCTGCCGATCCTGCGTTACAAGCCAGCGGGACTCGATAAACGCAAGGAATGGGAGCAGACGTGGGAACTCCAACGCGCCGAGGACCGCATCCACGCGCAGGTTCAGACCGCTTGTGCGGGCGCCTTAACCGAAGAGGCTCAAGCCAAAAAAGCTTCCGAGTCTCCCGGTGATTCTGGCTCCTATCGTATTATCGTCGACAAACTCGACTTCGCCGAATTGTCGGATATCATCATCACTGGGCACAAAGCGAGCAAGCCAGACGACAAGTCCCCCGAGTCCGTTGCCGCAGTTCAACAGCGAATTGACCATGCCGTGCGTGGAATCGCGCAGCCCAAAATCTCCGACGTGGCCCGCTTGGTAACGCTCGAGATCCTGGGCGAGATCCCGGTTCCACCGAAATACGCCAGTGCCGATTTCATCTCCAGCGGCGGCGCCCGCTACTGGAATCTGCGAGGCAAACTGGACGTTCCCAAAGAACGCTGGGTCAGCTTCCCGCATTGTCAAGGCGAAGACCAAACGCTGCCGATCGCTTGGGCCGGTTACGACCACTTGCAACTCACCCGCGGCATCGCCGCCTACTTCGCTGAAGTCCAAGAGCGCGGCGGCAGCCAAGATCCGCGCTTGGTCCCCTTGCTCGCCGCCATGGACCAGCAAATCCCCTGGGTCAAGCAATGGCACAACGACATCGACCCCGACTTTGGCCTCCGCCTCGGCGACTATTTCGAGAACTTCATCAACGACGAAGCCCGCAACCTCAACCTCACCGTCGAAGATATTAGAAAATGGATCCCGCCCGAAAAGACAAAAGCCAAGAAGAGAACGGCGAAGTCCGCCAAGAAAGCATCCGCCGAAACCGAGACCGACTAGGCTGCTCGCAACCAACGAAAGAATGGCATGTACATCGACTCAATTGAACTTGAGAACATACGTACGTTTGAAAAAAAGACTCGGATCGAGTTTGTTCACCCGGACAAGGCGTTTCGGGAAAACGGCGAAGAGTCATCGAAATCGGTGCCTCGGCCGGTTCTGGATAATGTGAATTTACTATTTGGAGACAATGCAGCAGGAAAAACAACTCTGCTAGAGGCGATCGCGATTGCGGCGCTCGGTCCAACCGCGACCGATTCGCGAATATCTCCCCGTCCTTTGGTTCGCTTCAAACCGGAAAAGCCTTCGACCAAGCCAAAGGTCAGTCTGCGAAAATGGGATGCACGCATTCAGGAAAATCTTGTACTCCACGGTGAGGAGCGATTATCCAAAGAACCAAATAGCGACGGTATAGGCGTATCCGAGCTTCGAGTACAAAAACGCGGTGAACTTGAAAGTTTTTCTTTCCATGAAGAGCGTGAACAAGGCGCACCGGTCAATTGGGAGTCAGCCTACCAATCTGACAACGACTTGTTCTTCATTGTGGCCTACGGTTCGACGCGTCGCGTTGACCCCAAAGCGGTGCATGGAGAGTCAATGCGCAAGCGTTCAGATTTTGGAAGAGCTAATCGGATCGAAAGTGTCATACTTGAGGGATACCCACTGACTCCTTTGCAGAGCTGGTTTTCCAGTACTCGGAAGGTAAGACGTCATGACGAAATCATCACATTGGTCAACCAGCTTCTTGGAAAAGACAATTTCTCGTTTTCCGGAATGAAACGCGGTGACGACTTCCTCTATTCGAAAGGGGGCCTGGATATCCCTTCAAAAAGCCTTTCCGATGGCTATCGCGCTTTTCTAGGATGGACGACCGACCTCCTCTTTCATTTGGACTTTGCTTCTCACGGCCGCAAAAATGGGGAGTTAACTGATATTCGCGGTGTCGTGTTGGTGGATGAGATCGATTTGCATCTTCACCCCAAATGGCAAATGAGTGTCATTGCGACAGTTGCAAAGACGTTTCCTAAGTTGCAGTTCATTTTCACTTCGCACAGCCCGCTGATTGCGGGAAGCGTTGAGTGGATGAATATCGTTCACTTGCGTCTGGGGAAGCAACACCGAACCGTGGTGGAGCAATTCGAAGAGTCCATCCATGGTCTCGATGCGGATCAGATCTTAGTCTCAAGTCTATTCGGCTTGGAATCGACTCGCGCCCAGCCGAAACAAAAGCAACTGCACGACCTTACCATTCGTGCTCGTCGTGGTGACGACGAGGCTGCCAAACAATTGATCTCGGAGATGGCCAAAGGATTGGAGGCCAAGAAATGATTCGAGTCGAAATTGATCGTGACGACTTAGAACAAAAGATTCGCGATCACAACGCGACATGGTTGGACACAGCCAAGTCTAAAACGCAGGATCTGGAGTCTGATCCGGCTTTAGAGGTCACAAGTATTTGGAGCCCTATCAAAGAAGTCTTCATGAATCTCCAACACTCGAAGTGCATTTTCTGCGAAAAAGAGGTTGAAGATCAGCCCATAGAACAGGACGTCGAGCATTTTCGGCCAAAGAATAATGTGAGGAGGTGGTCGGTCCCGGAATGGATGGAAAACGAGGAAGGCATCAGCGTGAAACAGCCGACAAATGGTTCGGAGCCGGGCTATCGTCTGTTGGCGTATAACTTTCTGAATTATGCAGCCGCATGCAAGACGTGTAATTCCACGCGTAAGAGTGATTACTTTCCCATCGCCGGCCCGTCTAGGAAGAGCAGTTCAAAGAACCCCGCACGGCTGCGGAGTGAGAAAGCCTACCTGATCTATCCGATTAGTGACTTAGACGACGATCCAGAGGATCTAATCGAGTTCCGAGCGCTGTCCCCGCAAGCAAAGCAGGTTGCTGGATTTGGACGTAAACGGGCACTTGTCACAATTGAGTTATTTCAACTTGATGACCCAAACGGGCGGCCCTACTTATTCAAGACGCGAGCAAAGAACGTATGGTTGCTGCACAAATGTTTGATACAGATAGATGCGGGAAACGCGGCTGAGCGTGCCGAGGCACAGACGGTTGTAGACTTTCTCACTTCACCTGCAAGCGAACACACGAATTGCCTCCGTTCATTCCGCCGCCTCTATGGAAACGATCCTGCCGAAGCCGCGAGCGTTGCCCAGAGAGCGTTCGTTCTCTGGACCAGTAGCTCCCCCTAAGTCCGTACGTGCCTGACAACTGACAATCAACGTTAGAATTTACAATAAATCAAAGAGACAATTGAGAAGCTGACATGCCGGACTTTATGCAAAATGATGACGAATCGCGACAGTTGCTGAGCGACTTGCTCGTCCTATCCTCGGTACCGCACGAATTGATCTCTGCAATTAGTACGGAGTTAAAGGGAAAAGCTCCGTTTGTTTCGCTCGACAAGCTCGTCGCTAAACATGTTGCTGTACCAGAGGCTAATAGTGCCGTCGCCAGGTTAATTGCGAACCTGGATGTCGAATCGGTTCCCGTCGTTACAGAGATGGTTCAAGCGTGGCGAGAATCGCTGGAAGATGAGAACCCATTAAACGATGATGGCTTTGAATTGCTTAAGCAAAACCTTGAGTCGCTCATACAGCCCGCCACGGCAGGTGTTATTGGACGCACGCAGAAAGCGGCAGCGTTGATGACTGCAACAGGTAACGAGGTGACTGGCCTGTCATTCATTTGCGATGCTAGGCCAGTGTACAACGACGCCAGAACGGAGATCGAAGGTTATATTCCTCTCGCAACGATGAAAATCTATTTTGAACGCCCGAATGACGAAAGTGACGCAATAGAGTTTGTGCTCACACCAGGGGAGCTCGATGCAGTCATTGAGCGAGCCACCCAAGCTCGGGCGAAAATCAATTTGATGCAAAAGACTTTCTCTGCATGGATCCCAAATGGCACAGGGGAGAATATGTCGTGAGTATTTCCATTCCTGAACACCCCAGTCAAAAGGCTTCTCAATTAGGTTCGTGGTTTGCCAAGCGCTTTGAACTCGTCGACAAAGAAACGTTGGTGACCAAGACAGTTTATGTACGGAGTTACCATCGTAGACGACGCAAGAAGTCGAAAGACATGCGTGATGTTTCGCTTCAGCCATTGCATACCCAAACGCAAGCAGAACGACGCAAGGACGGAGTTGAACAACCCAATCAAGAAATGCAGAGACAAGCGATAAGTGTCGCTCTCGAGCGCTTGGTTGCGAAGCTAGAAGAGTCACAGAATCGTAGACTACGTGCACTCTCATTCGAAATCACGAAGCCGTTTTCCGAAATGCAAACGAGGTTGGAATCGTCGATTCGTGAGGCGATTGTGATTCCCAAGCTAAAGTTTTTTGAGTTCAAATTTGATCATCTTCTCGATGTAAAACGCATCCACAAAGACGCAGTGTCGAACGTGGTGGGAGCAATGTCGTCTTCGCAATCTGGTGCAATGCGAGATGCGTTGCAAATCCAATCGCGTCTCACTGAAATTCTACGAGCGGTGAGCTACCGTTCGAACGCATTTGACAAACTGTTTGATGTGCATCGCGTTTATCGAGAATCTGTCTCCATTGCGTTGGCAGAAGTATTGGACGCGCATCGCAACGCGATCAAGCAAGCTATTCAGGCACAGTTAGAGATTGCGGATGCCTCGCGCGAGCCCACTGATCTAGTTTTTCGCCAATTGTTGAATGCTGTGCGCGAGGGGATGGAAGCTCCAAGCGGAGAAGCATTGGAAGCTATGTTCGAGATTCAGTCCAAGGCCATTCCTGAGGAACTTCAAACCGAAACCATCCTGACTCTCGTGGATTTCATTCAGAAGCATCGTGGAACTAATTCACAAAAGGTTCTGGTTGCAGTAGGTGCGGCGATTCGAAAAGTCCTTCTAAACCTTCCTTCAGATGAAATCGCATTGGCTTCGGAATTGTTAAAATCTGAAGGTAGCCTGACAATTCCAATTGAGGTGGAACTTGAGGTGGCCAAGATGGTTGTTCATAGGTTCCGATACTCGCCCGATATTGAGTCGGCCTCTTTGTCGGAACTTGCATCGTTGCTCGCAAAACTCGCAACCCTGTACAGCCATCCGAATCTAATTAACCGAGACAAGTACGGAGCGACCGCACTGAATTCGTTTCTTGCTGTTTTGTTGATGCAACATCCCGATTCAAACAGCCTCTGCGAGCAGATAGGTCGGACGGCTCCAGCCTGGTTTCTCGACTCAGTTCGAAGCCGTTTACGAAGGCTGCTTGCAGATATTCGGGAGAAAGAGGGTGACAGTTTCGCTGGTCTGACCCAATGGATTCAGTCGCTGCCGATCATGGCTGGTTCTAAATGAGCAGCGGAAAGAAAGTTGAATTGTCGAGAATGAGTACGTCAAGATTGAACGAAGCGAATGGCAGTGTTGGGGTCTATGACCCAATGGGGCAAGACTCAGAAACAGCAAGGCACTTCATTCGGCACATTGGGTTATCCTTGCGTGCGTTCGAATTCAATGCAGGCGAAACAATTACTGCAAGCCTCATCGAGATGATCCCACCCTTAAGTGTGCCTGGCGAAGCTGATAGTGAAGCGCAGACGGCAGTTGCCATCGACATCGTTTCGAACATGGAGCTCAGTGCTTCCGAGATATCGCGGATCAAGATGTTTATCGATGAGCTTGTCGATGAGTATTCGGTGGCCAGGGCTACAGACCACGAGCAGTACACGATATTGCCGCATTTTCGTGATCGGAATGGCGATGATTCCGTTCGTCGCTACAGTTGCGTTGGTTTTGTTTACGAAGCCTATCGAGATACAGACCTCGATCTCATTGACTTGCCAAGCCTACCTGGCGTCGAAATTGAGTCACTGATTCTCGCTTATCCCGATCAAGAAGCTCGTTTGCGCCATCCGCGATTGAGAGCATTTGGGGGGCTTAAGGGCGACGGTCCGTGGCCTGTGTTAATGCCGGGATACCTTTTCCACGCATTAAATCGACCGCCAGATGCTTGGCGGCGAACGCCGTATTCAGCTCTCTCGGGAGATGAACAATTCCCAAGAAGTGAGCCAACTACGCAACCTGACTCGCCGCCACAGACCACTGACCACTGATAACCTCTAAATGACCATCTACATCAAAGACCTAATCAACATTCCCGAGTCGGTGGACAAGGGGCAGTTCGTCCTGAAGCTGACCGAGGGTGTTACACGCGCTGAGGAGACGGTTGCCGATTACGTGGTGACCGATGAGCTTGCCAAGTGCTTTCGCGAAGCGTTGAACTACATTCGGGATGCCATCAAAGAGAATACGAGCAAGGCGGCCTATCTGCACGGCAGTTTCGGAAGCGGTAAATCGCACTTTATGGCCATTCTGGATTTAATCCTAGATCGCAATCCTGCCGTAGGCCGGCTAACAAAGCTCGCTCCCATCATCGAGACCGCCAATTCGTGGACGGATGGCAAGCGATTCCTCCTGGTGCCATATCACATGATCGGCGCCAAGAATATGGAGGCCGGCATCCTGGGTGGCTACGCCGACTACATTCGAAAGAAACATCCAGAGGCACCTATCCCCGCAGTGTATTTGATCGATGACTTGTTTGTCGACGCGCAGAACTTGCGCACGACCATGGGAGATGACTCCTTCTTCGCTGGCCTGAATAAGGCGGAGGCAGACAGTGAGTGGGGCGAAGTCGAAAGCGAATGGGATGCTGTTCGTTTTGAATTGGCAATCGCGTCGCCGCCAGTTCCGGAAAGCGACCCGAATTACGCACCATCAGAACCCAGGCGAGATTTGGCGAGCGCATTGATCAAAACATACTTCAAGTCCTACGAAAATGTCAGCCGCGGTGATGGGGAAGCCTACGTGTCACTCGACGCCGGCTTATCGGTCATCAGCCAGCATGCTGCCAAACTCAAGTATCACGGCGTTATTCTATTCTTGGACGAGCTCATCCTGTGGCTCGCGAGCCATGCTGCCAATATAGACTTTATGCACAAAGAGGGGCAAAAGCTGTCTAAGCTGGTCGAAGCGCAAAATGCTCTTCGGCCCATTCCTCTTATCAGCTTTGTTGCCCGTCAGCGAGACCTTGGCGAGTTGGTGGGCGATAGCATCACGGGTGCAGATAAGCTGAATTTCAGTGACGCACTAAAGCACTGGGAAGGACGCTTCCATAAGATTCCGCTCGAAGACCGTAACTTGCCTGCGATCGCTGAAGCACGCATTCTAAAACCCGTCAGCGATAAGGCTCGTCAACAATTACGCGATTCCTTCGAAGCAACCTCCTCGTCAACACGCATCCGTGAAGACGTGATGAACACACTTTTGACCAGCAAGTACGATCGCGAAGTATTCAGACAGGTTTATCCGTTTAGCCCAGCTTTGGTGGATACGCTTGTAGGCGTTTCAAGTCTCCTGCAACGAGAGCGAACGGCTCTGAAAGTGATGATGCTGTTGCTCGTTTCGCAGCGCGACCATCTGAAGCTGGGCGACATTGTCCCGGTTGGCGATCTATTCGATGTGATTGCCCACGGCGACGAGGCGTTCAACCAAGAGATGGCGATTCAGTTCGACAACGCAAAGCGGCTGTACCATCAAAAGCTGCTACCACTCATCGAGAAGAAACTTGGCATTCGCAAATCAGAACTCGATGCATTGCCGCCAGACGACAACCGCGTGCAGACCTTTCGCACCGATGATCGTCTTATTAAAACGCTATTACTAGCTGCTCTCGTTCCAGGCGTTGAATCGCTCAAGGGCTTGAATGCCAATCGTTTGGCGGCATTGAACCACGGAACGATTCGCACGCCCGTGCCTGGCAAAGAGGGGGGCGAAGTACTGCGACGCTGCCGCGAATGGGCTTCGGAAGTTGGCGAGATCAAGATCGGCGAGGAGCAATCCAACCCCTCGATTTCCATTCAGCTTAGCGGGGTCGACACCGAGCGAATCATCGAGCAGGCGCGGCATGAGGACAGTCAAGGAAATCGCCAGCGGCTGATCCGCAAGATGTTGTTCGAGGAAATGAGAGTCCAGGATGATGACAAGTTCTTCCTGGCACACGAGTTTCAGTGGCGCAATACGACACGTTGGTGCGAGATCGGATTTGGCAATATTCGAAGTCTGCCATTGCACGAACTGACTGCAGGCGGCGACGAATGGAAGCTGATGATCGATTTTCCATTCGACGAAGCCGGCTATGGTCCGCAAGATGACATCGCCAAGCTAAGCGAATATCGCGAAAAGTATGAAAACGGCTCGAGAACGATCGCTTGGGTGCCTTCGTTTCTGTCGGTTTCTGCGAAAAACGACCTGGGAATGCTGGTCATCTTGGAACACATTTTGACGGGCGAGCGATTCGCCGGGTACGCAAGCATCCTGCCATTTGAGGATCGCCACGTTGCCAAGGCTCTGCTTGAGAATCAGCGAAGCCAACTTCGGCAGCGCATGAAGCAACATCTTGAGACGGCTTACGGTATCGAGCGACAGTCCAGGAACTCGGTCGACACTTCTCATGAACTCACTGAGCACTTTGAGTCATTGCTACCCGATTTCGATCCTCAACCACCTGCTGCAGCCAACTTGTCGGAAGCCCTTGCCAAGCTGATCGATCAAGCAATGCAGCGTCAGTTTCCCTCGCACCCACTATTTACCGAAGAACCCAAAGGGGCGAATCTCAAGAAAGTCTACGAAGAGATTGAGCGAGCTACGCAGAGACGAGATGGCCGCATTGAAGTCGACGATCGCAAACGCCGTCCGCTACTGAAGGGAATTGCCGAGCCGTTGAAACTCGGTGAACTCCACGAAGACGTATTCCTGCTCAGCCAACACTGGAAGAACCACTTTGGACAGTTGATCGCACAAACCAGCGGCGCAGTGACTGTAGGGCAACTACGAAAATGGATCGATTCCGAAGGCGCTATGGGCCTGCCGGTTCAGGTTCAGAACGTGATCATTCTGATGTTCGCCAACCAAACAAACCGGACTTTGTATCAGCACGGGACCCCCGTCCATACAGATGCGAGTTACACCAAGTTGGAGGATGGTCTTGAACTCCGAACTTGGCAAGGACCTTCGGAAGATGACTGGAATCGAAGCATCCAGTACTCCAATCTTATCTTCCTTGGTAAGCCACCATCCTCACTGTGCAATGCAAACAACGTCAGCAAGTTGTCGGGGGACATCAAAGCGGTTTGTGAAGCTCATCTTGCCGCTTGTCAAAAGCTCGTTTCATCGATCCGCGATCGGTCACAGAAGTTCAACTTGGAACCCAGTGCCACAGCCCGAATGAAGACAGCGGAAGCAACAGCTCGGGCCGTTGAACAACTTGTTCATGCGGACGACTCAAAGGTTATTCAAACTCTTGCGTCTATAACGATCGAGACAAGTGAAACCGCGATGGGTAAGAGTCTTCGTACTGCGACGGAGTTAGTCGAAAGAATCGACGCAACGAACTGGGGTGTGTTCGAGGACATTTCGGAGTTAAGTGGTTCCTGCGCATCCAAGGCACAGGTGATTCGAGAATCTGTGTCTGAGGCGTTGCAAGCCGACGAGTATACGATTGGTCTGGCAGACAGGATTAAGAAAGCTCAATCGGATGCCGTAAATCTCCTTGCCGAGGTGGCGAAAAGCAAGACGCGCATCGTACCGCCTGAACCTGTGCCACCGACTGATGTTACGACTACGAAGATAACACCTGTCAGCACCCCGAAACTCGAGATCATCAGCAATGATACGCAACGAGATTTAGGTTCGGCTCAGGCGATTGAGTTGTTGGCAAAGCTGAGATCGCAATTGGAAGCAAGTCAGCGACGTAAACTAACAATTAGTTGGAGTATCACAGAAGGAGTGGATCCTAAATGACCGCTTCTGTACCTACCTTTAGTCAGATTCGCGCCCAGGTTGCGGCAATCAGGAAGCAACCGGGGTTCGGGCAAGCTCGTGTTTTTGGAATCCAATCCCCGGCTCGCTATACCGGCGAAACGCGAATTCGCTTCGGGGATGATTTGTTCGAAGTCGTTCAATGCGATTCAGAACTAGCAATGCGCGTGGCGCTGCAAGAGCAAGATGACGAGGTAACTGCAAAAGTGCTGGTCACTCGTGCATCGACGGACCAACTTAGTGCGGACGTCCGCGTACGTCTGGCGCGAAGGAAGGTCTACACGATCAAGAAGTGGCAAATCGTCAAGGAACTCTTTCAGGCACGAGCATTGGATCCGAGGATTTCGGGCCAGCAATGGATTGCCGAAAAGCTGCTGGAATTCGCTCCACCGAACCAATATGCATCTGTACCGGGTGGAATTCTGGACGCAGAGACTGTTTGGGGGATTCTCCTTGAGAAAGAAATCGGTTTGCCGATTGTGCGACCCGACTTGATCGCGCTCTTGAAATGGTCTCTCGATGCCAACAATGTCAGCAAATTGTGTAGCGCCTCACAGGAGTTTCGAGCTTCAGCTTCCACGTGGCTTGCACAAAGCAGTGGCATTGCAACTGACGCAGTGCTCACCTGTTTGAAGAAGTCCGGGAAACCAATAGCTCTTTCGGTGGGCCTTTCATTAGGCGTGGTATCCCATCCAAATGCTGAGCCGGAACTCAAACTCGCTAAGGTGCGCATCGAAGAGCGTTATTTGGAATCAGGTAAGTTGACGGACGCGATCGCTGAACAATGGAGCAAGGCAGCCACAACGCTGGTGAAACTGCACTTACCGGATGCTAAGGAGAGACGCGATTGGCTGACAAGAGGCGACGACCTACTTCGTGACGTGGATGCTCAAAAGTGGGCCTACCTCAGCCGAACCTCGCTGCTTGGTTTCGAACAACGACTCGATCATTACGGCCAGGCCGTTGGTGCCGCTGCAGAAGCTCGGATTACCGAGGTCCCCACAGCCGTTAGCGAGGCCTTTGAATTTGTCGTAGATCACGAGCAAGCCAATTGGGAACGTGGCAGTAGAAGATTAGCACGTGTGGAGATGTCTGCTCGGCTGCTCCGCTGGCTGGCTGGGCAAGAAGCCTCGAATCTGCCACCGTTTAGCTCTCTTGGGCAAGCTGCCACTTGGTACGCCGGCGAAGGCGGTTTCGTCGATTGGGCTCGCTATGTGCTTCAATCAGGGGAACCTGCAAGAAAGTTGGCAGACGCTTACAACAAACTGGTTAGCCAGGTCATCCAAACTCGGAGCGAACAAAACCATCGCTTTGCAGTCCTGGTGCGAGATTGGACGCAAGCCGGTTCGACTGGAAGTGCCGTATTACCAGTCGAGCGAGTACTTGACGAATTCGTCGCTCCTCTCGCTGAACTTGCACCGCTGTTGGTTCTTGTCATGGACGGCATGAGCTATGCAGTTTTTCGAGAATTGGTAAGCGATATTACAAAACAAGACTGGGTTGAGTTACGACGCGGGGATAAGCAACCGATTTGGCCTGCAATTGCGACTTTACCTTCCATTACTGAAGTATCGCGCGCGAGCCTACTCAGTGGCGGGCTACGCCAAGGAAGCCAAGCGACGGAGAAGGTCGACTTTCCTATGCACGCTGGTCTTCTTCAACATTGCCAGCCATCGCATCCGCCAGTTTTGTTTCACAAGAATGAGTTACAAAGCAGAGACGAGACTTCTTTGTCGGACGAAGTAATCAAAGCCATCGAATCGAAACGCCGAATCGTGGGAGCTGTGATCAATGCTGTCGACGATTTCTTGCTCAAGGGTGAACAGCTGGATATTCGTTGGAGTAAGGATGAAATCAAGATTCTGCCTCAGTTGTTGTACGAGGCAAAGTCGACTGGCAGATTGGTCGTGTTATTGAGCGACCACGGCCACGTCCTCGATCGCGAAACAAAGCAGATTAAGAGCGAGGGTGGCGAACGCTGGCGTGCGGGAAGCAACCCGACCGATGGCGAAATCGCAATTTCTGGGGACCGTTGTGTTTTGCCGGAATCGCACGAGCTGATCGTTCCCTGGTCGGAGAAGATTCGCTACGGAATCAAAAAGAATGGCTACCACGGCGGCGTAACGATGCAGGAAATGTTGGCGCCCATGGCGGTTCTGTCGGCGCGTGACGATTTGCCGGACGGCTGGATTGAGCCACCATCCGACACGCCTGGCTGGTGGTTCGAGCCTGTAGCCCTTGCACCGATGGATCAGAGCCAAGAACCTGATGAGCTGTTAGTTGTCGCGCCACCAAACGGATTTCTCTTTGATATCCACGTCGATGAGACAGCCAAAGCCAAGGCAGATTCAGCGAAATCAGCCGCGAACTCGCAGCCAATCGCGATTTGGATCACCAGACTTTTGGACTCGTCAGTATTTCATGGCCAAAAAAAGCTGGCAGGACGCAAACCACCTTCTGACGAACTGATTCGCACGCTACTCTCGGCACTAGATCAACAGGGCGGAAAGCTGACGTCCGCAGCCCTCGCTCGCAGCATGAACGTACCACTTTTCCGACTGTCAACCATTCTTGCCGCAATACAGCGTGTTTTGAATGTGGAGGGTTATTCGATTCTGCTAAAGGACGATGCCTCCGACACTGTCGAGATCAAGCGTGAATTATTGTGCATTCAGTTTGGAATTGCACTGGATGATGAAAAATGAGTGTCAGCCCACAACGACGAAGAGAAATCCTAGACGCGCTCCGGCGCGGTACGGTGCCTCAACATAGTCTCGATGCTTTGGCGACCGGCCTGGAACAGTTTGAGCCAGCGTTGGAGGATGAACTGCAATCCGTAAAAGCAGGATCCGGATTGTTCAAAGCGATTCGGGGCGAGTACGGTTGTGGAAAGACTTTTTTCGCCAGATGGTTCGCAGAGGCAGCCAAGAAAGAGGGATTTGCAACGGCTGAAGTTCAGGTGTCGGAGACTGAAACGCCTCTTCATCGACTCGAAACGGTTTATCGGAGAATGATGGAGCGGCTGGCTACGTCCGACACGCCGCAGGGAGCACTTCGAAATATCATCGATGGATGGTTGTACACGCTTGAAGAAGACGTACTCGCTGAAGGCGTCATCGATCCTAATGACGAAATGCAGTTATTGGCGAAAACCAACGAATTGCTTGAACAAAGACTTGCAAGCGTTAACAACAAAGCGCCCATGTTCAGTGCCGCGATTCGTGGGTATCGAGAGGCCCAGGCTCAAGGTGAAGCCGCCAACGCTGACGGGATTATCGCTTGGTTGGCGGGGCAACCTAATGTGGCCGCAGGGGCCAAGCGTGCTGCTGGTGTTAAGGGTGACATCGATCACTTTGGCGCTCTTAACTTCTTGCAAGGTCTGTTGTGCGTCCTGCGCGACGCTGGTTTTGCTGGGCTATTGTTAGTGCTCGATGAAGTCGAAACGATTCAACGCGTTCGGAGCGATGTGCGTGATAAGAGCTTGAATGCTCTACGACAATTGATCGACGAAGTTGACTCGGGGCGATTTCCCGGCCTCTACGTGATGATTACTGGTACACGTGCATTCTATGAAGGGCCGCAAGGAATTGCTCGATTAGAGCCTCTGGCTCAGCGTCTGCACGTGGATTTCCAAACGGAAGCTCGTTTTGACAATCCACGCGCGGTGCAGATTCGTCTACCCGCTTTCGATCTCGCTCGACTATGCACTGTCGGCTGCAAGGTGCGGGACATTTACATCCAACACAGTTCATCTGCAGATCGCATCATTGAACTCTGCAGTGATGATTATGTTCAACAGCTTGCAGAATCGGTTACTGGAAAACTGGGTGGCAAAGTTGGCGTCGCACCGCGAATTTTTCTGAAGAAGTTGGTGGCCGACGTCTTGGATCGAATCGACCTGCACCCCGACTTCAATCCGCGAAACGACTATGCGTTAACGCTGACCGATGCCGAACTGAGGCCAAGTGAGCGAGAGGCAATGGGTGCGGCAGATGTAAACGAAATCGAGTTAGACTTGTGAATAGCTTCGACAAATTACATCCTGCCCTGCAGCACCACATCGTCAATAGTCTTGGGTGGCGCGAGCTACGGCCATTTCAAAACGACGTCATTCCGAAAGTACTTGATCGAAAGAATCTGATTATTCTTGCGCCGACTGCAGGTGGTAAGACCGAAGCTTCTTTCTTTCCAATTGCCTCCCGAATGCTCTTTGAGGAGTGGCCGGCATTAAGTGTGTTGTACATCTGCCCTATTAAGGCACTGCTCAACAACTTGAACGAACGACTGCAAGGCTACTGCAATCTGATTGGCAGACGGTCGGAACTGTGGCACGGCGACGTAAAATCGAGTGCCCGAAGGCAGATCCTAAAGGAACCTCCCGATTGCTTACTCACGACTCCCGAATCGTTGGAGGTAATGCTCACATCGACATCCGTGGAGCATAGGCGGATATTCAAGCATGTCCGCGCTGTTATCGTCGACGAAATCCATGCTTTCGCAGGTGATGATCGAGGGTGGCATTTGCTCTCCGTATTGAGCCGCATAGCCAAGATCGCCGAGAATGATATCCAGCGTATCGGCCTATCGGCAACGGTTGGTAATCCTGAGGTTTTGGTCGACTGGCTGAGCGGTTCATCCGCTGGGGCGCGTGAAGTTTACGCTCCGCCAAGCGAGACTAAGACCGATGACGCCGATGTGCAACTCGACTACGTGGGCTCCATCGAGAATGCCGCCTTGGTAATATCTCGACTCCATCGAGGGGAGAAACGTCTTGTCTTCACCGACAGTCGCGCTAAGGCGGAATCAATTGCTGCAAATCTCCGTGGGCGACAAGTGACAACGTTTGTCACACACAGTTCGCTCAGCCAAGATCAGCGGCGGCAAGCAGAGGAGGCATTCTCGCAGCGAGATGACTGCGTGATCGTCGCGACAAGCGTGCTCGAACTGGGAGTGGACGTCGGTGATCTGGATCGGGTTATTCAAATTGACGCTCCATCGACGGTAGCGAGCTTCCTACAGCGTATGGGCCGAACGGGGCGTCGCCAGGGACTACATCGCAATTGCTTGTTTTTAGCCACTCGCAGTGAAGCTCTAGTGCAAGCAGCAGCGCTCATCGATCTCTGGCGTTCGGGTTTTGTGGAACCCATCATTCCGCCACCTTTGCCCTATCATATTCTTGCCCAGCAGGTTATGGCGATTGCCTTGCAGACGGGCGGTGTTGGCCGAAGTGAATGGTACGAACAGATTGCCGAAGTTAACGGCTTTTCGGCAATGGAACCAAGCAAACGCAACGAAGTATTCCAGTGGATGCTCAGTGAAAACATTCTGGCTGAAGACAACGGAATCGTTTGGCTCGGCGAGGTTGGTGAATCTGAGTTTGGTCGACGCAATTTCATGGAGCTGTTCTCAGTCTTCACTTCCCCTCCCGTGTTCAAAGTCCTACAGGGTCGACGTGAATTGGGTTCCGTGGATATTTCGACATTCTTCTCCCGCGAGGATGGCCCACGAATCCTGCTGTTAGGAGGCCGTGCCTGGCGCGTAACGCACCTGGATTGGAATCGCAGATTGGCTTACGTCGAAACTGTCGAACTGCGCGGAAAAAGTCGATGGCAGGGCGATGGCCAGGGCCTCAGCTACCAATTTGCGCAGCAGATCCAAGCTATCCTAGCTTTGAACGACGTCCGCCCATGGTGGTCCAAACGCGCCGCTGAGCGCTTGGCAGAGATCCGCTTCGGCTATCCTTGGTTGCATGCCAACGGAACCGCCTGCGTTCCTGGGACCGGAGCACTCGAATGGTGGACGTTTGCAGGGAAGGCAGCCAACCAATCGCTCGCCGGTGCGCTGTCGGACTTGCTATCAGAACGCTGTACTTCCGATGATCTGCATATTCGCTATCCGCTTGCCTCCGATATGGAGCAATTTGAACGTGGCATACGAGCGATAAAGGAGATGCCCGTTGCCGACATCGTCCCGCTCATCGATGACAAGGCCATTGAAGGGCTCAAGTTTTCCGAATGTTTGCCGCAGTTACGCGCAATCGAAATGCTCCAAGCCAGACTCACCGACCTACCCGCTCTGCAAGCCACGGTGAATAAAGAGGTCAGAGTGCTTGCCACCGGCCCGAGTCAGAATTGAGTCCAGCAACGCGGTCTCTTGATCTCAAGTTCGCGGTTCGTTGATCGAAACCGTAGCCGGGCAACATCAGGTTTCTGCGACAACTTGGTCAACGCGTCGACCATCGCGAAGATCGTGAACGCCCCCTGCGCCCGTGCAATCTCCAACGCCTCTTTGATCAATTGACGTGGGATTCTCTCCGCCAATAGCACTTTGGTGACTTCGTCGGCATCACTGCCCAAACGCTCGGTCATCGCCTTCTGAATCATCGCGGCAAAAGAATCCTTGCGACGATTGCGGACGGCCGACAAGTTGTCGAGCATGATACGAATCTCCGACAAGGCGTCTCGCACATTGGCTGTATGCTTGCGGGTGAACTCAATCACTTCGGTTGCATCCCAGACAATATGGTTTTGGCAAATGCGCTGAAACCAGAACGTCTGCATGCCAACGCTGCGGCGTCCAACTTCACTGTTCCAAGAAAAAATCCCGGCGCAAAGGCTTGGCCATTGATTTCAGCCCAACCCGTCGGGTCGATCAGGAAGACAAACATGTCCTGCTCGCCACAGTACAGGCCTGTGCTGACATCATCTACTGCCTTATGAGGCGGTGTGAAAAACGACGCAAAACGCGTTGACAACGTCCAACAGTTCGACATTCCACAGTCGAGTGTAGGCGACTCCATGAACGCTACGAATCTGTCGCTCAGTCGTTAACAATTGCATCGGCTTATCCGTTCAACGTGAGAGGCGGCATTCGCTGCTACTGATATTGGGCTTGGATAAGGAACAACTTTGTCGATGACTCCGATTCCCTATCATGTCCGTCAGGTAATGTCACGCTTTGCGATCAGCTTTTTTCACCAGCCCGCGATTTTCTCTGGCCGTTTTGACGGCGGTTGCGCTGAAAGCGTCGGATTCTCGGTTCCAGGGCTATCCGCCATGCAGTAAAATAGGAGTGTCCGTTTAGAATGCCGTTAAGTAAGTTTCTCTAATGCCTTCTCAGAACCAAAAAAACCAAGCGGCCTTCGAGGCTTGCAAGGATCAACTTCACAGAAACTACCCGATCGGGTCCTATGTTGCCTTCGATGACGGTGAGCTGATTGCCGATGCATTCTCGTTCGACGAATTGTCTACTAAACTCGCCGAGCAAGGGCGCGACCGCCCGGACGTATTTGTCATCCAAGTGGCCGAATCTTATCCCGAAAAAGTTTCTATTCTGCTGTAAAGTCGATAGTGGAACAACGAAACATCTATAAAGGCGAACCTTCACGCGCCTGGGTTAGTCTGACCGTCTTTTCACCTTCCGGTGATTCAACACAGTGTGAATTCTTGGTCGACACGGGTAACCGCAAGAGCCAAAGTGACTTCTACGTGTCGGCCCACCCGGCGGCTGAGGCGACATTCTAAGGTCGGGCAGGGTTGGTGCCGATTCGTGTTCCAGATGGACTGGGCGGGTGCATGGCAACCGATCCCATCCTCCGCGCCTAAGCAAGTCGGATTTCAGTGCGGTTTGAGCCCGAGGTGAAACAGACCGCCGCGAGTTGAGTCCAGACGTTCGACACTCAAACTCGCGTCGGTCGATGCAGACCGCTAGCTCGAAGGCAAATCTCCAAAACCGCAGCGGTCGCCGTCACCTCGGGCATCTCAGCAACTTGTGTTCATGACCCATGACGGTTCGACATTGGTCATGAACGCAAACCTTCGCAAGCCGCCAAGCGTTGCCCTGCCACATCAATTGACTGCACTTTCGACGAATTCGCGACGCAAATAACGCAGCGGATGATACAGTCGACGCGACTTTGATCCCGAGGGAATCAACAGCGGCGGCGCCAACTTTGTAGGATTGCAGAATTGGGTCCTAACGCCCCAAACTCAGTGACCCGGTCCGCGGGAGGCGTGGATTGCAACAGTGACACGATGACCGAATTCGCTGCAGCGCTGGTTAGGCGACTTGGTCATACGCCGAGAATACTCTATTTCTTCTTGGAGTCGAGCCAACGTGTGAAAGCAGACCAATTCCTCCATGAAACTCGCGACCCGTCTACGCGCTCGAAACAGTCGTCCGCGGCGAACTGCCTGCCAGCAATACGCTCTGCTACCTCTAAAGCTAAGTCGCGCGTCGTGTAGCGAAGCGGACCGCCCATACAGAGCGTCTCGGACACCTCGGAGTCGTCGCGAAACGGTAGTAACGCGGGCAAGTCCTCGGCGGCAAGGTAAGTAGGTGCAGCGGCGAGTGCTTCTCCACGAGGTTGCAGGTCGGCTCCGGCAAGTTGGTCACGCATGACTGCGGCGTAGTCGTCGTAGCTGGTGCGGAAGGCGACAAATGCACGAATGGCATGCGCTCGGACACGGGGGCTAGCGTGTGCAAGGGCGGAACGAATTGTGGCGGTGATGGCTGGAAGTGATGGCTCGGCAATACTGCAAAAGTCGGATTTGGTGCGAAGGTGCTCGGCGAACATGAGCCCGAAGATAAGGTCAAGCTCGTCGTCGGAATTCAAGCAGTCGAGAAGGTCGGCGACTAACTCGGGAGAAACCGGAATGCGGAAAATATCATCGGCAGTGATTCCATAATTGCAAGCGCGCGGCGGTGGAATCCGGGCGAATAATAGTTCTCGTTTCACGGGAGTCAAGCGAAGTCTCTTAACTTTTTATAGGAAGTTTCTGCCTATCATTTGAGGGTCGCCAATGTGCGGCCTAACGCGCATAGTCGTTGATTCCCGTAAGTTAAATTGTAGCTGGTGGTCGCTTCACTGTCACTGAATGTCTTGCGTGATAGACTGCCCTGCCTATCGCTTATCGGTCGGGCGAGCCAAGCCGTCGGCCAAAGGGAATCTACTCGCCTCGTTGTCCTTGACATTGGGGACCGAGGGGGGGGCGAAATGTCGGTTCGACATGACCGCTTTCTGGTGGTCGCTCACGAGTCCCAGGACCTGCTCGGATGAGGATCTCGGTCGTCATCATGTAGCTTGCGACCGAACCGTGGTGGCGGTCGAAAGCCTAAGTTCGATGGTCGCTCATCTGGCGCTCGGCCCAGGCCTGTTCCCAGGCGTTTAGGAAACGCGCAGGAGCTGCCTCCCAAGCTTCTGGAAGATCAAAAAACGAGCCATTGCGACCGAGTAGTCTTATTTCCCATTGCCCGGTCGCCGATCGACGCACCTCGTATTCCATCCGAGCATAGGAGATCTCAGACTCGGCAAAGGGGTCGTCATTGCGAAAGATCGCCCGAAGGCGATATCGCCACGTCGACAGATCCAGTTCGTAGTCAACACGGTCTGGATGGCTGTATGCTTCACCGATTGGTTCGGCATCGCTAAACGACCATGGCGGAGGCTGGCCCAACGGCTCTGTTGCGTCGCCGCCAAACAAATTCTTCAAAAATCTGAACATCATGCCCACCTGACGATAAAACAATGGCCATTTCGGACAGCGGGCCAAACTGTTGCCCCTGGCCTATGCGCGGCAACGAAGTCAAGCCGCGATTATAGACAAGCAAGACGCTTAGGTCGCTTCGTGTAGTGTCCAAAATCGATGGGTCGATGCCCTGCTCTGTGCCAGATTCGTCATCGAGGCGAGTGGGCGGGCCATAACAACCAGAGAGAAAAATCCCCCAGATTCTCAGACTCTCTAGGCTCCGAGGCCAAATTGGTTAACAGCCTGGTTGGATTCGTGAGTGTGGAACAAACGGTTTGCGGAAATGTGGCAACCCAATCGACGAGATTGCTGAAGTGCTAAATGACGGTTCGTCCTGTGTCACGCAACGGCGACTGCCGCAAGGCTCTCCCGCGCAGTCGGAATGATGCCACGGATCGCCCGCATGAACGGGAGCTGGCGAATAATACGACGTTCGTTCTTCACGCTGAGGCGATGGCGGGCCGCAGTATCAACTCGAAGTGAATTTCAGTTCTTAGGGCGAATATAGGGGCATTGAGGGTCGACGCGGAACCAGAGTCAAGGGCTGCGTTCGCTCCTTAGCGAGAATCCGCCAGCTCAAATTTGGTTGGAATCGAGATCGCAGTTAACTACGGCGGTTGGACCATCCTCCGCGGCTAAGCAAGTCGGATTTCAGTGCGGTTTGAGCCCGAAGTGAAACAGACCGCCGCGAGTTGAGTCCAGACGTTCGACACTCAAACTCGCGTCGGTCGATGCAGACCGCCAGCTCGGCGGAAAAGCAGTTCAAGCCAGCGGTTGGTCGGACCTCCGCTAGTTGCGTGAGTAACAGTTCAACAGCGTTATGGCGGAGAATTTTCCTCTAGGCCATTTCCGCTAGTACCGAATCTAAGTATTCCTGGTTGCTTCCAGGACGAAATCTTCAATGTGGCGGTTGCGCCGAAAGAAGCTCTAAAACGAACAAAGCCGAGCATCCTTCATGACCAATGACGGTTCGTCCTGTGTTACAAACGCGGACCGGTTTCAGACCAAACGTTGACCGCTCCGAGCCGTCAAAATGACTTCTTTAAAGTAACTCCTTCGCCCGAAAAACACTCTTGGTCGGTGTGGTCGTTGTCCAGTGCCAGATCGGCAAAGCGACCCGGAACTCTCGACCTTTATGTATTCGGTTCTCCTTGCTGACAGCTTATTTTTCAACGCTTTCGATATCACCCATCGTCCAAGTCTTGTCGAAGAACGCTTTTTTCGGGGCGTACAGTCTAAAATAGGGGAACCAACCTTCGCCGGAATTGGTCTGAATCCAGTTGTTCTTCATCTCGACAGGAACCCTTGTAGCGTCCGGGCCGAAGTAGATGTCCACAGATCCGCAGGCGTTTCGCTTCATCTTGTTGTTGCGCGAGTCAAGGTTGGCGTTCCTCCGCTCAATGATGACGAACTGACGTGTATGCTCCGCACACATGGTCACCACCCACAACTGTTCCGCAGGAGCGTTTGCGGGGACGCGATGGCGATAGGTCTCGCCACCCTTCAGCACGTTTCCGGCATTGTCCAGCTTTGTGCTCGAGTACACTTGGCCAGTGCCAAAAGTTTTTGTCTTCATCTGGCCGTCAGATGTGAGTTTGACAACGGAGTCGATCCTGAATGCAAGTGCCGACCGCTGGACGGTCGGCACCTGTGGTTCAAAATTGAGGAGTGGATTAGTTCGCCTTCACGATGCCCGGGGGGCTGCCAACTGCCATCGCCGGGCTGAGGGAGGGGGAGGGGAATGCGGCGAGCGCGAGGACGGTGAAAATGGTTCTTGGCTCGCCTCCTCCACGCCGAAAGATGTTATACCTTTATGGACTGTGCATCGGCAGGATGCTGATCTAAATAAATCTAGCTGCCATGGGGGCTTCCTTTTCATCGAGCGCGAGCGAGTGTCGCCACTTTCCCAAGCGATAACCCACGTCAAGTGCCAACCCGCAAACGACCAGATGCAACGGCAGAAAAATCCAAAGTGGAGCCAAGTCCAATAATTCTGTGTGCATTTAGTATTTGACTTGATTGGAACCGTGAACCGATGCGAAGAAAATAAAAGCGTACTGCCACAGCACTCACGGGATGACATAGTTCAACCAGCTGTGCATACGCATCTCAACCCGACGTATGATGTGAGCGAATGTTGCGCTGTTAGTGTAGATCGTTGCGAGACCTTCGGAGCCACCGGGTAGGTATGAAGGATCCAGTCGCGGATCATCAATTAAAAGCACAACTCCGAACGGCATGTCTCGCATTTCCGCAGAAGGGGCAGCGGACACCGTTCCGCTCGCTTGCAGTTGGGCGGCGGGAGTAATCTCAATGGTTGACTCAACGGTTGCCGAAAATGTTTGACCCGGGTAACGCTTGAAAGTTACCTCCGCTTTTTGTCCGGGTTGAATATGCCGTATCCCATTTTGAGAGATGCTCACCACCAATCGCGTTGCTCCTGATTCTATGAATGTCATGTAACCGCGCATCGGAACATTGGCGACTCGTTGGCCGCGACGCAATGCGAGCCCCATGACATAGCCATCTGAAGGAGCACGCACGGTACAGTACTCTAAATTCAACTCAGCCGCTTTCAATTGCGAACGGAGCTGCAAAACCGCGGTGTTCTCTCCATCGATTGTTGAAGCGAGCGCTAGCTTTGCTTTCGCTTCCTCAGCTTGGGCAGCTTGCAGATATTGCTCTGCTCCCAACACCGTAGTGTTCACGCCATCTATCGTCGACTCCAGGGCTAGTTGGGCCTTTTGACGTGAAG
Source organism: Pirellulaceae bacterium (assembly GCA_041741715.1). Lineage (GTDB taxonomy): Bacteria > Planctomycetota > Planctomycetia > Pirellulales > Pirellulaceae > Aureliella. The sequence goes on from JBGSJT010000513.1 coordinate 39,166, forward strand.
CATTGGCCTCCGCTAAACTGGCTTTGGCGGCGTCTAAATCTCGCACACTGGCATCATACTCGGCCTGAGAGATCGACTGAGACGGCAAAAGTTTGGCGGCACGATCAAAGTTTTCTTGAGCCAAATCGACCCCCGACTTTATTCTCGTCACTGAGGCGATCGCTCCGTCCAGCGACGACAGAAGACTTTTGGCTGTCTGCTTGGCTTCGACAATGGTTATTGCCGCTTTTGCCACACTGCTTTGTGCTATGGCGAGGTTGATGGGGAGCATATCAGCAGCTTGCTGAGCCTCTTTCAGTGCGGCAGACAATCGTTGTGTCTCAAGCTCGTATAGCATTGAATCTATTTTGAACAGAACGTCACCGCGCTTCATTAGTTCAAGCGGTTTGGCCACGACTTCAGAGACCTCTCCTGTTATGTTGGGGATGATCTCGACTACACCTCGATAGACATTCGCTGCGCCCGAGGGAGCGCCCCACTTCAAAGGGATAATCAATGCAATGAGACATGCCGCGGCAAAGAGTATCGGTGACAACTTCCAGAATAAAGTCAGTTGTACGATTTTCAATCGGACCAAAAGTGCCAGAAGACCTACGTAGCAAATCAATAGAAAGAAGATCATTGTTCAGCTCCTGAATCACCTCTGCTAGGCGTGCTATCAGAAATCTTGATTGTCATTGGACTGGAATAGGCCCAGATATAAGCGATGGGCAGCAACAATCCCATCGTTAGCAATCCCCACCAGCCGCAAGCCGAGATTGCCTCACATTGCGGATGGTTGCGCGCTCTCGCAATCCGTCCAGGCATCATACCCAGCAAGACGAGCCCCCCAATGATTGAAATCCCCAGAACCGATAAGACCAGCAGAGCACGGTAGTCAAGAATCATAACCTTCTCAATTCTTATTAGGTGTGCCGCCGTTTTAACCATGTAACGCCGAGGCGTGCTAACGATGTGCGTCAAAGTCGTCCGCTCAACCCTGAAAACAGAACGCTGTTTGGACTGTGCGTCCTCACGGGCAAGGCTGCTATTCCACGCAAAAAACCCACCGCCGAAAACGACGATGATCTAGCGGACCGGCCGGAACAGCGCGATTATCATCAGTCCTCTAAGTCTCATTGCCTTACTGTTTATGACTTCCTTTTGCTTCCGGTTTCAGTAGCGACGAGAAGGTCGTGCCTGCCTTCGGCAGATTGGCTGCCTGCGTCCACCACCTTGCGACGGCGGACGCCAACAGTTTGGCTTCTACTTT
>JBGSJT010000514.1:0-9275 GCA_041741715.1 Pirellulaceae bacterium
ACCGACGGCACGAGTAACACGATCGCCATCGGCGAGAATTCAAACTTCATGGTTGATATTCGCAACGGAGCCAAGCAGGATTCCCGTCAAGGCCATGGTGATGGTGGCCTGTTTAGTGCGGGCCGTTCGCATTGGAACACTGTTGATTCGTTCAATGGCGGTGGAGGCTACACGCGAAACCTGACGGTTTGCCGCGCCCCGATCAACTTTGCCCGGTGGAACGACAACGGTACCTTCTACAATTCGACCGCTCTTCACGCCGGATATCACTCGACACACACCGGTGGTGCTCAGTTCGTCTTCGGCGATGGCTCAGTCCGTTTCATCTCCGAAAACATCGATTTCGGAAAAACGTTCAACGCTCTGTGCGGCAGAGATGACGGAACCGTGATTGGCGAATTCTGAGTCGCTAGCTCATGTCCGACACCTGACTCGCGGTTGAGAGCGCAAGAAGATGCCGGATGGCGTCTTCTTGCCGCTTTGTCTTAAACAAGTTCTTAATTTGCTGGCTTCTCGCTCCGCAGGCCAAAATAGTGGTCTTCGCAGAAATGTTCGGCTGCTCCAATACAGAAAAACAACGTAAACGAAAAGGTCTTCAAACAATGAAATTCGCGCACACCGGTATTCTGACCTGCCTGATTCTTTGTCTGCTGTCCGGGTGCGGCAGCGACCTGCCTCCAATTGCGCCATTGACCGGTACCGTTACGATGGGCGGGAAGCCATACGTGAATGGCTCGCTCATGTTTACACCAACCAACGGCGGCAGACCGTCGCTTGCCGCGACCGACGAGAACGGGAAGTTCGAAGCGATGTACAATCTTAACGCGTCAGGCGCGTTGATAGGCCCGCATACCGTCACCTTCGAACCCGGCGGCAAAGTGGAAGAAGATGAATTTAAGCCATACGCCCCCCCTGCGCAGAATTTCAAGCTAACGCCACGCGAGGTCACGGTTGAAGCAGGGGGTACCGAGGTCGCTTTTACGCTTAAACAAAGCTAGCGACCCTGCTTCTAGTTTGTTCGAGTACGCCGCAGCAATTTTCACTCTGGTTGATCATCGCCATCATCGTAGCAACTTTCCCGGTCGTGGTGTCGGCGGAATATGGAATGCGGGCCGCTGCGTACTCCATATGTTTTCCGGAGTTAAACAGGACAGGAAAGAATGAATTATCTACGCAGTCTTATTTGCTTGAGCTTGGTGGTAATCGCAGGTTGTGGAAGTGACCGTCCCCCACTAGCATCACTCTCCGGTACTGTGACCCTCGACGGAGTCCCGGTACAGTATGGCGGTCTGATGTTCTCGCCGATTGACGGCGGGCGTCCTTCGGTGAGTGGAACCAACGAAAAGGGTGAATTCAAGGCGATTTACGTCTACGGGGTATCAGGGGCGATCATCGGCAAGCACAGAGTGATGTTCGAAGAAGGTAGCGCAGTTGAAAGCGAGGAAGACGAATTCAAGCCGTATGCTCCGCCTGCCAACAATTACACTATCAGCCCTAATGAAATCGAAGTCGAGTCGGGAGGTACGGTGATCAGCTTCACCTTGCAAAGAAAAAAGAAAAAGAGGGGATAGTTGCCGGTTGCGGAACTGATGGCAAATTTCTTCCCCGAAAGCTGCCCAGAACAGTAAAGGTTATCCTTACAAGATCCAGTGGAGAGAGTGGTAATTTTCGATTCAGCAGACATCACAGGAGGAATCACGGCATCCAGTTTTGATTAGAACATCGAGCTATTCGCGATGCCAACCTTGTCTTTCAAACTAAGGACGAACGCCCCATGACCAGCTCGCACAGGTGGGCGTGTCCTTACGCATTCACGCTACGGTCGGCTTGACTCCTTGACGGGCAAAAAGTCATCCTTAAAAAGCCCTATGTAATTGCACCAGTCATTGCAATACTCATCGCCCATTGGCTCAGGTGTACGGTCCATTTACACAACACGTGCGATATTTTCACGGCGATGACATAAGGTATCGAGTCGAGGTGAATCTCAGCGCAATTCACGACTGGTTCCGCAACACCTTTTGCGAGCCGATCGATCATGCCGAAAAGAGTGAGAAGATAGCGTGACGACGCACGCGGTGTGTTAACGGCGGTTCATTAGCATGTCGTAGCAGACCTCGTCGAACACGATGTGGTAATACAAATACCGGCTGGGGTTGGAGAAAAACGCACTGTTGTTGAAGTGTCCGCGATTGCTAACTTCCTGCATGAAGAAGTCGAGGTCGATCTGGGCCTGCTCATCGCCGGCGTAAATGTGTTTCATGCACCACAGCAGAATGGAGTCCGAGCCGAACGAGTTGAGCGCGGTGATTGTGGTCCGCAGGTCCCCGAACAGAGTAATCGTGGTGACGATCAGCAGCACGATGTTGGTGGGTCCGAGGAGTTGATAGGAGTATTTCTTGTTCTCCTCCAGGATGGCCTTGCTGAGTAATTCATGACTCTCCGGTTTGGACGCACGAATGGTATCGAGATTCGCGAGAAACTTGTCCCGGTCAAAACGGTCGACGACCTCATAGGACAGCAAGTCGTGCCCGACGGTCAAGCGATTGTTCAAGGCAACCTTGATGCTCTCGACGTTATAGTCTCCGTCGAGGCCATTGAGCTTGCGCGGAGTGCCCGACGAGAATTCTTTTATGCCGAGAATATGTCGATAGAGTAACGGCTCGATCTGCACGTGGCGCATCATCAACTCGGCAGCGTCGTGCGTCGCCAGATACTTCAAGCCCCAGGTCATCCACCAGTCGATCGCATACGCCTCGAAGCCCAGCGGAAAACGGTGGAAAATGAACTTCAGTGGGAAGCTGATCGTTCGCTGAAAGAAATAGGTGAAGATGATCAACGGTCGAAGTAGGTTGTAGTCCCAGCGTTTCTTCTCGCGGGCGAAGACTTCGTTGACATAGGAGTTGATGTAGGGAAATTGATTCATCTCGCCTCCAGTCGAATCTTCACGCCGTACTTGGGAGTCATCGTCAGATGAGCCGCCATTTCGTGGCGATGGCTGGCGTCAAGCACGATTTTGTACTTGCGTGCGATGACCACCAGGACGACCACCAGCTCCATCATCGCAAAGTGTACACCGATGCAGATGCGCGGGCCACCGCCAAAAGGAATATGCGCGTAGACGGACCGCTTGTGCTCTTCATGATCAGGGCGAAATCGCTCTGGATCAAACCGCTCCGGATCCCTCCAGAAGCCCATGTGCCGGTGCAAGGAATACCGGCTGAAGACAACGACTGATCCCCTGGGAATGCGCTCGCCCCCGAGTTCGACGTCGTCCACGACGTTCCGATTTTCGAACCAGAACGGAGGATGGAGCCGAAGCGTCTCCTCAATCACCATGCGGGCATAAATCAATCGTGGCAGATGCTCCAGCGAGAGGGGCTGAGTGCCGACAACTTCCTCCAACTCGGCCTGCAGCCGCTCGCGAACGGCGGGGTTTTTGTCCAACTCACACCAGATCCACGAAAGAGCGCTCGACGACGTCTCGTGACCGCCGATGATCATCCCCAGGGCTTCCTCCGCGATCTCGTAGTCCGACATCGGCGCGCCGGTCTCATCATCGCGGGCGGCCAGCAGGCGGCCGATCAGGTCGGGCTCGTCGTTGTTGCCGCGACGGCGGTCGATCATCTCTCGCATGAAGGCATGGAACTCGGCCAGTGCCTGCTTGAGCTGGCGGTTGATTCTTGAGGGAAACCAGAGGCTACGGATGATCGGCAGCGGCGGCTTGGCACTGTACAGATTTATGACGTGCGTCCAGTGGGCGATCTGTTCCGCCATTTGATCGAAGGAATCGTGAAACAGCGCCCTGCCGGCAATCTGCAGCGTGACAAGGTTCATGTCGGCCGCCAGGTCGAACACGTGGCCGCCCCGGCAGGCAGTCTCCCAGCGATCGGCCATATGGTTGGCGGAATCGACCATCAGGTCGAAGTAGTGCTTGATTGCGTTGGGCCCAAACATCGGCTGCATCAGCCGGCGTTGTCGCCGCCAGCTTTCCCCTTCGGCCACCACCAGGCCATTGCCAAAGGCCTTACGAAAGCGGTCATAGATCACGCTGTTCTTATCGAACGACTTATTGGTTTCCTGCAACACTTGCTTGACCAAGGCGGGATGATTAACGAGGTAAAAGCTGAACAGACCGCGATAATGAACGAAGTCGCCAAAGTCCTGAACGAGCCGATCAAAAAACAATGCGGGATTGCCAGCGAGCATCCACTGGCGATAAAGGAACTGCGGCCGGACGAGTTTGCCCGGGAAAGACGGCGGATGCGCGGGGGATGCTTGCGATTCCATAAGGGGCCCTATCTGCCTCGCAGCCACTGGATCGAGCGGTACATCCAATCGAGCGGCTTCAGCAATAGCAAGAACAATACTAACAAGGTCGGCATATAAACAGGCGCACGTTCAAAGAAGCTGTGAGTCTGCGGATCGCGATAGTGATAATGCATCGTCGTCGCCGGGCTAAGCTGCATTCGCCACCACGAACTGAGCGATCCCACACCACGCAAAGACGGATACATGTTCATCTGCCGGGACAATCGATCGCAGTAGGTAAACATTTCCACAGGGTAAACCGCTTCCAGATTGAGCTTGGAGAATCGCGCTTCATGCCTTCGCTGATCGGCGGCATTCAACTCAATGATCCGCTTAGGCCGAGTGTACCTGCCGCCGATCAACCCACACACATAGGCGGCTTGCATCTCGCTGATCGTGGGAATGTTACCTATGATCGGACGAGCAAAGCCCACCAGGAACAAATTGGGGAGGGTTTCGTGGCAACAACCTAGGTAGAAGTCGGCCAAGCGGATCGAGTCACCGGCGATCGTACGGAACGTGGATTTGTAGCCGATCGCTGGCAGGATTCTCGTTGGATAAACGTTGACCGTCTCTTCCGACTGGAACTGGTGAAAAGTCTCCATACGCGAATTGACCGGAGGTCCGACGATCGTAATCTGTCCCTGAGCGACATGGTCCAGAAAATCGTCGCTCTTGTTGTGGAACATGTTGAACAGCTCGTCCTTCGCTGCCTTCGTCAGTTTGTAGGCCCACACCTTCCGCACCTCGGAAATCTTTTGCGCTTGCTCTCCGGTCTTCTTTCTCGCCGTGGAAGGGAACCACTTTTCGAATCGCTCCTGATGCAAGATGCGAGCCTCGACAAACCGCTGGCCGATCCAATTCCGCAGGGCCGGATGAACCGACAGCATCAGGCGATTGCGAAGAAAGTCCGACGGGACGCCGCGAATTGGATGGTAGCGAGGACTAACGCGAACGCCTGTTCGCAGGGAAAGATAAACCGTGTTGGCGAATTCTAGCTGCGACAATCGTACGGCAAAATCGACCGCAGATTCGCCGCCGCCAAACACCACGATTCGCTCGTTTCGGATGTTCGCGATTCCTTCGGGCTCATTCAATTCGCTGAGTCGAATTGCCGGGACTTCTGATTCGATCTCTTTAATCTGGGCCGCCAGGCCCGTGCAGATTACCACGGCGTCGAAATGTTCGGTGACGGATGGGGCTGCGCTTTCTGTCGCGCGATAGGTAACCGACCAGCCCGCATCATCTTCAGCTCGAGCTAGTCGCTCGACCTGATGGTGGAGCTTTATGTGCGGATGCAGTTGGAATGCACTGGCAAAGCGGTTCAGGTACTCGCCATATTCCGCGCCACGATAGAATTCGGCGCGACTATGGCCGACATCGGATTCCACCGAGGCGTCGCGCTCGGGAAAACAAGCGAACTGCGTCGTGTACTTCGTGGATGTGGAAATAAAGCCTGGGTAGGGATTTCCCCAGCAGCCGGTGATCTGGCCAGACTGCTCAAAGCAGACAACCTCCCAGCCCGGCAGCTTGGCGAGGGCCGTCTTTAAGCAGATCAGACCGCTACTGCCACAACCAATGACTGCCATCCTGTTGGGCGCGGGAGTCACGGTAACACCGCGGTCAAGCTAATTAGAACGAAGTTGAACTGGCCCGACTCAGGGATGAATAGTAGGAAGCGATCGCCGCAGGCCACCGACTGTTGCTTGAGAAAATGGTCGAGCATCACATAGATGCTGGCCGCCCCAGTATTGCCAGCGGTTGCCAGGTTGGTCCAGTAAGGAACAGGCTGATGATGATCGTGCGAGAGCCCCTGCATGATTTTTTCCATCTTGCGGCGGAAGAAAAACGACGACATGTGCGGCAGCACCATGCGGTACGACTCCACCCGCTCACTGTGCTGGTGCAATGCCTCCGTCACAAACTTGCCAGCGAGGCTGTAGAAGTAGCGTGTCAGAATTTTGACATCCTGGCTCAGCAAGTGCGTGGCGTTGTCGAGCTTCATGCACAGCGGCGCTTCATGCGCGAACGACAAAGAGTGGGTCCAGTCGACTCGCAGCGAAAGCCCTTCGGACCGCCGCTGGCTTTCCAGCAGGCAGGCTCCGGCCCCGTCGGACAGCATGAAACGCAAGAATACCGACATGAACCACTGGCTATTGCGCACGTCCGCATGGTCGGCGCGATCGTCGATTGGACGGATCGCGGACGATTTCAAGACTTCGGAGGCGTGCTCCGTCCCGATGCTGAGAGCGACCTGGTGTTCGCCGAGCTTCACGCCGCGAACGGCGGCAACCAGTGCGGCGGCAGCGGACGTGCAAATGCCGGCGTGCGAGCTGATTTCCAACGGATGATCCATCATTCCCGCGACTTGCAGACGATGATGCGTGATGGACGCGACCCCTGGTCCCGCCAGCGGTGCGTAAGTGGTGCCGACGCCCAAGAAAGTGATCAGCTTTGTCGGCATCACCTCCGTCAGGCAGGCTTGCGCTGCATGCGAAGCCAGGTCGTAGACATCCTCGGTCGGCCGCTGTCGCTCGTCCTGGGCATAGTGCCGCTGAACTATGCCATTCATAGCCAGGACGCCTTGCGCGACACTCGCCTCCCCATCCAGCGATCCGAGAAAGTCGCTGATGCGGCCATTAGCGACAGGCTCGCCAGGCAGGTAGGATCCCGTTGCAGTGATAAAGCATTCCATGGTCAGCGGTGTCCTTTTCAGGTCGAACGCCTCTTATCGTCTCAGGTCGATCGTTCATGCACAACAGAAATGAGCCCGATCGGAGCGGTATTCTTCGGTGGCAAGTCGATCGCCTTGGGGTTCAACCTGGCATCGATCGTCAGCGTCGCCAGTTATTACTTGCCGTGCAGAATTCTCACTTTTTTTCGTTGACCGGTATTTCACATTTGTTTTGTGCCTGAACCGATTCAGGCTCGAAATGCTCCCCAATCTAAGCCGACATTTCCCATACTGGTTGAGCTGGGTGACGCCTCAGACTCGCAATGCCTCACAGTTTAACACTGCTCCCCAACTGCGTTTAGCGCACAGCATAACTTTTTCCGGTTTTCCGACGCAGGTACCGCTCCGGCTCGCCAGAAAACCAGGAAGATGTCGATTGTCTGCTTCCATGGCAATCACACCCAACTCGGCAGCAATGATGTTCGGACTAACGCCAATATTCTTTACTGTGCCTCTTATCATTCCGGCCCAACAATGGAATTTTGACGACGGCATTCTTTGAATACCACGGCGCGGTGGGCTTTGGTTGGTAGCTGCCAGTCATGCTCCCGCCGGGACATGTGACCGACTCATTCTAATTAGTGCGAAAGTCAGCGGTCGGCCCCAAATCAGCCGTCGCCATTTTACGACAAAAAGATGTGCGGCAAGAAGATGAAGCGCTCGGAAACGATGCTACCCTCTTGTACGGACCGCACAAAACGCCTACTTATCGGACGTTGGTAGGCTATTAACCGTAGAAAGGCTTCGAACCCAAAACTGCATCGGTCTATCCTACTGACGCATTCTAGGGAGAGTTCGAATTGAACGAGGTGGGTGACCGTCGGCAGTTGGCCACGGGGGAAATTAGATGCCGACACTAGTTTGTTAAAAGCTGTTCAAACAGACTCTATTTTGACTTCAATTGATTTCATTTATGAAAATTGCAGTCACACGTCCTTCCACCATGACGAATGACAATCCTTTATCGCCATAAATCAGGGCAAACGGAGAATCAGAGGGACCCCTTGCCCGCGATGGCTTTCCGTAGGCTTCTGTAACATCGTTCAGCGTTGCCCCAATACCTATATTCTCTGTTGTTTTACCAGGGAACGTTCGGACTCCATGCATTCCGTCCTCGGCAGTTATTGAGAACAATCCAATATCTTCTCTAAACTTCAGCTTGAGCCCAAGTGCATTGTAGGCCACAAGATAGTAGTCGATTGCGCCTTCTGGTTTCTCTCGGGAGAAGAATTTGCCATCAGTTGTATAAGTGAGTTCGCTTGGTATCCCGAATGAGGTTATAACGTCAGTCAAGTCATCCCCCAAAGTCAGCTCGCCAATTCCGATTCCGGGCTTCAACTGAAATTTCTGCATGTCGATGCCACGTGGGAATGTCGGCAATGGATGCAGTGGACCATCTTCCACTAGACGGAACGTTTCTGGCGGTGTAATGCTGAAGAGAGACGCGGCAATTTCTTTGTTGAATTGGAATTTCATAACTGAATTCCGATGGGAAACAAGTGGGTCGTCAGGGCTGGTTGGCGATTCAATGAGTTCTACTGGTAGGTGGGTATCAGGATCAGTCCATAACTCAACTCGGACCTGGTCTGATTCCCTACTTAAGAGAAAGCCAGTGAGTGTAAGTCCGCCGCGCTCGCGAGTTCCAAGCTTACGAACTGCGGATTTGTCCACATTCAGAATTCGTTGAATGGGGAACCACGCATCGGAAGCCACACTTTCTGGCGAGAACCACGCGGTCTTGGATTCTGCTTCCATACCGATATATCGCTTTTCCTGTGGGCTAAATATCCTAACAAGCCCGCCTGCGAACTCCTGCCGAAATTCTCCAGACTTAAGAAGATAGACCTTCATGTTCAGTTCTGGCTGACTTTTGTTCTCGTACGTAATGACTGCAGACCGAATGTTTTGAACCGCCTCCCTTACTTGAGCAAATGCCTTCGACGTTACAGAAGCATTAAGTACGAAGTACCCAAAAACTAGCAATGCACATCCACCGACTGCTAGAGCACCAATGAGGCCACGTCGAAAGCGTGGACTTGAAGCACTATGAATTGATCTAGGTGTCACATCGGTCTTCAGTTGCTCCAATACGCTGTCCTTGCAGCTTTGACGGGTCTTCAAAAGCTTTCCGAGTTGCTGAAGTGCTTGTTCGATTTCTGCATTGGCGTTCATAATAAATCCCTATCTATAAGTTTCCGCAATCGAGCATAACCACGTGAAAGTCGTTTTG
>JBGSJT010000515.1:0-25823 GCA_041741715.1 Pirellulaceae bacterium
TGCCCTTACAAATATCCAAACCCCATCCAACTTACAAACCTCGCAGCTTAAACTCGTCCATGCTTAACATCCCCCAACCAAAAACTTTTCAATACACATCGGACACTAGCTTCGAAAATGCGACTAAACCTAAGGCCTAGCCTCGAGTTCTTGCCCATCGCTATGACCGAGTGCTCGATTAATCTTCTCAAACGATTCCGATAACATCTTCTGCAGTCGCGACATGGCTGAGCCATTTTCATCAAGTGAGAATTGTTTCAGGACATCATCCAATTTGGCTTCGACTAGCTCTTGCACCCGTGCCTCAAGAACCGCAATAACCCCCTGCTTGTTTTGAGGATCTAGCGACTTGCCGAATGAACTCTCAGGGCCAACGTGACTTTGCATCATCCGACTTAGTCGTCCCTGCTCAGGATCGAAGAAGCTTTGGAAAGTTCGCATCAACGAACCGTTGGCACCGAAAGCTCCATCAATGGAACGAGGCAGCAAGCCGGATTCATCTTCAAAATATTTTTTTAGATCCGATGTCACACTCAATTGAAAAGCTTCGACGTAATCCCGCATCGCCGATTCCATGTCTGCAAAATGTGATTGCACAACTGATGTATCTAGACTTGGGCTGGCAGATAGGATGGCAATTACACCCACGCGAAGTGCTTCGACGACTTTTTCGATTTGTGTCTCTTCATCGGGAAATTGAGCGAGATAAGACAGGACATTCTGGTCGCTTATTACCAAGTTGATGTCCAGGCTAGAAAGTACGCTGTTGCTCGTTGATTGGCTGATCATTATTCTGTTCCTTGGTTCGAAGCGAAGTATTTAAGACACCAAGGAGAAAGGCACTAAGTGTGCCAATAGCTTAGCATTTCGGCAGTAAAGACCCACAAGTTACTTCCCCGAAACGAGTTACAGTTATTTTAGACAGGTTAATTCTGATAGCGTGCATAAACGCTTTTGTGAGACAACAAAATAGTTGGTGCTATTCCGCTTTTGTGCCTTGCATTTCAAAGCTGTCAATATGTCTAAACTTTGTAGTTGAATACGTGTAGTCCTGAATCAACTGTGCTGCTGTATCCATATCCAACAGCACAACGCAATCTTCCTCACGTCCGCTTCCATGGTATTGATCGAGTCCCTCCAAGAACGCTACGCCGCCCAACTCGGTCAGGACAAACCGATTATGAAGGTCAGAATTATGCCAGCGATGAAACTGAACAGTAAGCGTCGATGGAATAAGTGGAGCCAAGCGAGTTGTGCACTGCGACTTGAAGAATGCGGCTTCAGCCTTGTTGGAGCAGTGAACTGATACTGTTTGTATCTGATGGGAATCCCTTGATGGAACCCGTGACATAAACTCCGCGAATGGAATACGGTGCCGAGCGTTTTCAGGTCCAAAGTGCTTGTCGATGAACAGGATGACGTTCGCTTGTCGAACAAAGCAGTCAATAGCATCTGCCATTTCCTTGGCATCGCGAGCGATGATCTTTGACCGATGTGCACGCCAGAGTCGATGAGAGTCGTCCGTAGCGAGCTTATCGTAATCGACGGTATCGTCCAAGGTTTCACCGACTATTACCGATGGATGTGCTCGCTCATTCTTCTCTGCGATTATTGCGTGGAATGGCCGCACCGAATGTTCGTTTGTTGCATTTTCAAGCCAACTGAGTTTCTCATCCCAATCTACCGCTAACCGAGGAACTAGTTTGTGATCGATTCGTCTCAATGCTTCGACGATCCTGAGACGTTCGACGTCTCCGCAGTTGGCCAGACTCTCACAGACCAAACGCTTCCATCGCGTGTTGGGAAAGCGAGCAATCAGTCGCCCGCGATCATATCCAAACTGACTTACGTAAAATCGGAAATCACTCCAGCCATTAAGCAGAGACGGGTCAAGTGCATATTCTTGGAGCATCAGAAAAGCTCCTCAGCTCGTTCATCGAAAAAGCCGTAGGGCCATCGATCGATAAATTCCCCATCCTCACCAATTCGGAGGCGGGTCACTTTAGTACCCTCTACGGTCGATTCAAAATAGTGGACAGCGACTTGGCTGGGAAAGACCTGACGCAAGGCGTCTGGCAGTTCATTGTCGTGAGTTTCGCGGACGCGTCGGAGAATCCTCAGAATCAAATGCTCACTGTGTGTTTCGATGATTGATTGAGTATCTGGATCCTGATGCAAGCAAGTCACAACTAGCAAGTCACCAAGTTCCGTTTGAATGATCGGATGTAGGTGTAGTTCTGGTTGCTCGAAGAGCACCGTTTTTTCAAAATCAAGTTGCAATCCGACGATTAGCGGGACTACCTGCGGTATTCCGATTCCCACATCTTGGATTCGAACTCCACTAACATTTGAGTTAAAAGATGCAGGCCGAACACGGACGATGGGACCGATGGTTTCAAGAGACATTCCAGCCTTAAGACGCTGTAGCCAATTATTAGTCTTAGACAACAGAGATGGAGAATCCCCCAATTCTTTCCAAGCCGCCAAACCCTGCTCCCAGGAAGAATCTTCATCTACCTGATCCAACCATGACTTCTCACGTGGGACATCGCGTAGTGGACCCACATACAGTAGATCGTCCATGTACGTCTTCACATAGTTAAAGCTTGCTTCATAAATTTCACCAATTTGTTGAACAGCATTCGATTCCAATTCCTCGGCATGCGATGACTCAATCTCCAAACTATCAGCAATGTGCCAGTCCCCTGGCAGCAACTCGACGGCAAACTTCCAGGGTAGATCGCCACTTGAGCGAATGGAGCCGAATCGCTCATAAGGGAAGCTCAGATCCACGACCTCCAAGTCCATAATCCACTCGTCAATATTTTGCATGTAGGCAGTCATCTTCGTTTCGAATCCGTCAATTGCTTCTATGTTGACAACTTCGATCATCGGTTCGTCTTCAATTAGTAGTCTGTACTTGCTAACGAAGGGCGTTCCTTCACGTGTGCACGCAACTCCTATTTCCAGTTGCAATGTTTCCTTTCCCCAGTAGAAGTCACCGTTTGCGATCGAAACAGTGTTTCCATGTCGCGAGTCTTCTCCCACCCAGAATTCAAGTCGGAACTCAATGGATTTGCGTTCTTCATGCATAAATACGGTGTTTGAATAATCCCCTAGGTCAATTCGATCAGAGAAATACGGTAGTTCTCCCAGCTCTGCTGATCGAGTTGCGAAAATTTTTTGCAAATAGAAGAGTGCTTGGAAGAACGAACTCTTCCCAGCACTGTTCGCCCCAAACATCAAGGTAATTGGTGCGAGCTCGATTCTTTGACGTTTCCCAAACCCCTTGAAGTTCTCGATTTCGATGGCAGTTAGCATTTCATTTCATCCAATTCGTGCATATTCATTCCCACATTTTCACCACTGGCTTATCTCACCGGATGGCACTGTGTGGGATTGGTTTGCCCGGTGCATTCTCTGACACAAATCCTCTGAACCACCGATCCAATGCATCTCGACGAAGCAGCTTCCACTCTGTTGGCACGGCATCTGGCTCAGTGCCATGTGCAACGTGACTCATACTGACTCCCCACCTCGGACTCTTCCGCAGATTACCATCAGACTGCTTGACGTAGTTTCCGGCTATCACGATTCGATCGAGAAGCCTCGGCCAGAAATAGAATTCAACCGAGTTCCCCGCAGTGACTTTTGGCTGGATTAGGCGGAACATGTTACCCGTGACATTCTGCTGTTTTCTTGAGCGTTCCTGCAAATCACTTTCCTCTGGCTCCTTGACGTGGAGCTCAAGGTGAAGCTTTCCGAATTTCGTACTACGCCGCATTGCGAGGGCGACCAACTGGACAGTGAAGTCTTGTTCCATTCCGAAGCCATACGGATTGATCAAAGCAACCCATTCTGAGTGTAGGCACAATTTGCGAAGCAACTGAACCTGTTCAGCAATGACCATCCGTGGTGATGCGTCCGAGTTGATGTCACGCCAGAATCCACCGTCCTCCACTTCGTCGATGCACCTTACAATGGCGAAGTCATCACTGGATGAGTCCTTTGTGGTTCGGACAGACACGATCCGGTCGATTGGCTCAATCGCATGGGTCGCGATGGCTTCGCGACACCACGCAGCGTCGTCTTCACTCGGCCAATCTCCACAGTCGTGGCGAACCACGAGCATTCGCTGCATGTTCGTCAGCAACCCTTGACAGTATTTCTTTGCCCGGTGATCGTGGATCTTCTCGATGTAGGGAAGTACATGTGATGACCAAGATCCGGAGTATAAGTCGGAAACTACCACCGGCCAAACTGAAGTCCTAGGAAACATCGCGGACGTCAGTTCCCGCAGTTGGTCACACCACGCCACCTTATCATCATGAGCCGCTTCGTCAAAGATCGCAGGTGTGAAGGCAAATTCACTAAGCATCATCCTTCATCTCCCGTCTTAAACCGCTCATAGAAATCAATTTCGAAGAAGTCGTCCGGCCACGGCTGAATGAATTCGCCTTTGACATCGACGTCGATTTGTACAGCACGCGATGAGCCGTCTTCCTGTTTCAGATAATAGATCGCCAAGTCATCGGTACGCAGCGTCCGGTTGGCTGGGGCTTTATTGACTTCCGTTTCTCGAATCCGACGCAGAAGCCGTAGTATCAGATGCTCGCTATGGGTTTCGATGATAAAGCGGTGCTTGTTCTTATGGATTGCCTCGATAAACAAGTCGGCGATTTCAGCTTGGAGTCGGGGGTGAATGTGAAGCTCAGGCTGTTCAATTGCGAGCAGACGTTTTTCACTATCGAGTGCTGTAACGATGACAGGCAATACTTGTGATATCCCGACTCCGACATCATGCGGTCGCAACTCGATGTTACTCTGCGTTGGAACAATGACGAGGCGGGTATTGATTGGCGTCTCAGTAAGGTCCAGGCCGTATTCGGAATCGACCTCATCGAAGGCTCGTCCATCATACAACTTTCGAATGATCGGATTAGATAGATCCAGTTCTAAGAACGATCTCCGTTCTATCGAACAGCCAGCATTCAGCTTGTCTTCCGCACTCAGCCAATCAGAGACTTTCTCGATAAACGCATTTTCCGCTACGAAAAGATTGTCCCATGCTCCTAGCCCAGAGGACCAACGAGTCGCATCCACAAAGCGTGGTGGTTCAAAGTTGCGAGGGGGTGTATCCCGAAGTGGTCCAAGGTAACGGAACTGTTTTAAGTGCTCGGTTACAATACGTATTGGACCACTCACAATACGCGAAACATTCGACTGAATTAGGCCATCTAGAAATTCTTCTGCGGTATCTTCATTGTAAACACGACTAGTTGGAACATAGACACCGTTGGGGCTGAGCAAGGCATCTTCTTCGTCAAGATCTGTGAACCACCAGCCATCTTGAAACTCTTCTGACAAGCCAACGCCAAGTGAATCACATCTTGTAAATAGATACTCGAGACCTGACACCAATTCTTCGTCAGAGTCTAAATCAGAAAAAAGAAAACCCAGCTGCTCGCATTCACTTGCCGGGAGCAAAGCTGGATGCCTCATGAAAAGTCCAAGCCTTACACCTTTCCTACCTGGTTGATATGAAACTTCAGCGATTCCTACTCCATTTAATCGAACAACGAGTGAGGTCACGACTGGCGATGAATGCAGCTCGCTCCACTGAACAGTCACGCATACCTCCGCATCTCGCACTTCTCCCAAGAAGTCCTCGGGGTCCTCATAAGAAGCAAAGATGAAGCGAGGCGTACCATAGTCGTAAAGGTATTCTTCATGCAATGAAACCGAGATTGAGAGAACGATGGGAAGAGACTTGTCATGTCCATGCACAAATCCAGCAAACCCACCCAGGTCAACGTAACTCCCGCCAGCGGTTGTGCGATCTGGGCCATAGTTGTGCCGTTCGAAGATCTCGCGAGCGTAATGCAAAGCATGTAAAATGGTGCTCTTACCGGCACTATTGGCACCAAATAGGAGTGTGATGGGTCGAAAGTCGAGTTTGACTCGCTCTCGAATCCCTTTGAAGTTTTCGATGGTTATGCCAGTAATCATGTTTGTAAGAGGTTCCTTATGACCTTTGTCGCCAGCCAAGTGCCCTATTTGAGTAAGCCGTTGAGACGCGTAAAAGCCCGCTCAAAGCGATCCAGAGTTGAAGCAGGCAGTGTTTTCTTCAACGTTGCAAGGTGGTCGTGAAAGTATCGTGCGGGTCGATAGTGATTGAACGGATGTCCGTTCTTGGTCGGGTTCGCTTCAAAGAAGTCGTTGAGGCGGACAAGCACTCGTGGATGCTTACTCGTCAAACCCTTGACGGTTGGGTTCTTGCTGAGGTTTGTTCCATACTCGCCCGTAATCAGCTTCAGGTAGAAACTCACATCGAACATATCTTCCACATCGGCTTCCCCCGTTCCCGTGAAATCAGCGAAAGTAAGGACGTGACTCTTTTCGAGAAGCCGACGAGTGAATAGTGCCTCAATCCGCTGCTGATCCTTTTTTTGGAAATCGATCAGCGTTGCGATTCTCAGCCCCTCTTGAGATCCCAGCAGTGCGGCAAAAGTCGGAACCTTCTCGGCTCCGCCCACTGGCGTAATCGTCCAGCGTTGATCGAGTGCAACCCGATTCTGCTCTTCCAGAACTCCGCTTATTGCCTGAAAATACAGTAAGTCGGAGACCCCCTCGACAATCAGACAGTTGGGTCCGACGAAGAGTGTTTGGGCGATGTCATATCCCAAAGCTCCTTGCAGCGGAAACAAACTGCTTTCCCCGGCTTCCAGTACATCCTTGAAGACCTTCGTACCTGCATCACCTACTGGCAATGGACTCGTTGCGTCAATGCTTCTGTCTTCCACGATACGGATGCGGTTAAAAGACTTCGCATCGATCATAAAAGGAGAGTGCGTGGTGTAGATCACCTGATGATGATCCTTTAGTTCGGCTTCAATGTATGCCAGCAAGTCCGCTTGGGCTTTCGCGTGAAGAAACAACCCCGGTTCGTCCAAAAGTAGAATTAGCGGCTCCTTTTGCTTCTTCTGTGCTCCGAACCACGCGAGAAACGAGAAAAACCAGAGAAAGCCTTTTGACCGACTTCCAAGCTGCGTACTGACGCGGTGAACGGTGTCATCGACGCGACCCCAGAGATTTGTGCCGGATCGCATGTCCATTGGGTCACCGGGGCGAGCTGCCCTGACATCGAATTTGACCTGAAGGTGCTTGTTCTGAGACCAGAACTTGAGGATCTTTTTTGACAGAGAATTCGAAGCACCCTCCAGCTTGGCGATCAGCTCTTCGGTACGCTCAGGACTGAGCAGCTCATCGAGGTTCAACCGTGCGAGATCAATCAGCCCCAACATGGGTCGGTCAGAATCGTGAAGGGCGTTGTCCTTCTGTCGCTGCTTCAAGGTCTCAATGTTGACATGACCGACCATTTGGTAGTATTCGTCGAAGTATAGAAACTTCGGCCAAGTCGGTTTCAGGCATGTCTTCCAGGCGTGGAACAACAATCCACTTTCCTCCTCGATCTCAGCCAAGAAAACACGGAGCTTCTTCGCTGCGTCCGACTCAGCGAGCAGATCCGCCGCATGGATTGCTTTGGCCTTGTCGTCAGCATTTTCAATTGCGTTAGCTTGAGCCGTGGCACTCTGGTGACTCTGGTTTCGCCTTTCGCCATCCTCTTCAAGGTACTCGGCCAATTCCGTCAACGATTTACAGCCATCAGCACCAGTTGCGACTTCGCCAGAGATCTTGAAGCGTTTAAGAACTCCTTTAACAGCGGCCACTTCGTCAAGGCTCATCCCGACGCGAAGCGTATTGTCATAACCCTTCGATAAAGTCAGCACTCGCGTCTTGAGAACCCCGGCACCGTACTTTGCTTCTACTCCTTTGTTCTCTTCGTCATCAAGTTCGTACGTGGCGTTGACAACGATGGCGTGGTTTTCGCCATCGTCCTCAACCGAGCTACGGTATTCCTCGACATCGGAACGTGGATACTCGTCTGTGATGTCAAACGAACCATGCTCTGGCACCACGGGATTCAGTTTGTACAGGGCTTGCAGTAGAGCTGTTTTGCCGGATTCATTCTTTCCGACCAGACAGGTTACGTCGCCAACCTCAAACTCGCCCGAATCGCGAATCGAACGGAACTCCTTGATTTCGACTTTTCTCAGTTTCATGTTTATCTCCTTCTTGGGTTGTCTTCGTTCGTCTTCGTATTTCGGTTATTCGTTCGAGTCGGCTGACGTTGCCCTACTGTAAGCTTGGCAATTTTCCTTCAGTGGACAGTCGGGATGCTCTTCAAGGTCGAACCATTGGTGCGACTTGCACACTCCGCCGTTTGTGTCGATAGCCTCACTTGGACGAACGACTCGCTGGTAAAAGCGACCACCAAATATCCCGCACATCAAGTCCACAGGCTTGTCGTCAAGCGTGCGGTTGAGTTCGCGAAATACCAGACCGAGAAGGTCGCTGATTTTGTCGAAGTAGAACTTTAGGTCGGCGAACACGTCCTCGATAACCAAGCTCTTGCCGGGCGTCCCAAGACCATCGTGAATGTAAATCACGCTTCCAGTGCTGTCGTCGCGATGACACGAGCCAACGTTCGAGTGCGTCAGTTCGTCACGAAGCCTGAGCAAGTTAGGATACCAGTCCTTTGAATCAGCAATAGCTTCGCGTATCGGTGCTGGGACTTTGTTGTCGAGTTCACCCTTATGGGCGTTCTGGAATGTGCTTCGAGTCGATTTTTTCATTCCCTTGAGATTAGGGAACACGCTACATAGAACGGAACGGCAACAATCCAATACCGAGTATTGTTCGCAGAACACCGACTCAATGACCGCCGCGAGTTCCTTCGAATTATGGGCAGGGGAATATCCGATCTCTTTCAATTGCTTGCCATCGAGATCAAGATTGGGGGCGAGTCGCTTCGCAAGCTGGAAGAGGTATCCCGCTTTACTGTAGTGACCGACAATTCCCCGAAGCCGCTTCTGTGTCATTCGGTCGAACGTGTAGGTGGTTGTCCAGAATTGTGTGAATCGCTCGACCTCTCCCCAATGTTGCGGCGAGAAATGGAGCAGATTTGCGGTCGGGCGTTTCTTATCGTCGCTCATGCCTGCCCTCTTTTGATCTTGTCGTATTGGCCGGGTTTCTTGAGTTCGTTCTTGAGAAACGCGACCCACTGTTCAGTGAAGACGTAGTCTTTGTGAGCAGCGTCGTAGTGGCAGAATCGGGTGTCTGTTTTTTCTGGGTGTTTGTCTCCAGATTTGGGACGTATCTTGTAGAATTGGCAAGCTCTTGCATGATGGAAGCTAGCTACGAATCGTTGGTGTTTCCCGCAGACCTGCTGAACCACTGGTTCAACCTTCTTGCATACATCGCTCGCCTTCAGGCAACCCGCGTTTGCAACCTGAGTCATAGCTGGCTTAATTAGTGCGGTGATTTGCTCATACTGCTGCATCTGCTCAGGGCTCGATGGATCGTATTTAATGAACTCAATAGCAACGTCGCCTTGTTGAGCATGATTTGCGATCTTAGGAATCAAGAACACGCGGTAGCTGAATTGCATGTCTTGAGAGACATCGCCACTGAGCGACGAACGAAAGCGATTCAAATAGTCGGACAGAGCTTTCTGAAGCGGCTTTCGGAGGGCTTGAATCGCTTTGTCCTGATCGGCATTCCGAAGGTGCGAGAACTGAAGTGCGAGAGCCAGACTTTCGTTCATCGCGTGCTTGACACCAAACTCCTTGACAAGCATGTCCTCGAAGTTGAACAGACACGCTTGGCATTCGCCGAAAATGTGGTGGTCCAGTTCGGGCATGGATCGGTGTTCGATCTTATTGCGTAGCCCTACCATGAATCGCAAGTTCTCTCGCACCGCTGAGGCTGTTCCTCTGAAGTGCTCGTCGAGACAATGGGCAAGTTCCCATGCCTTGAAGTCACCGTCGATTTTGACGTACCTGCCGTTCTCCATTTTGTGGAATGGCTTTTTCCTGTCACGAAGGAAGATCGCATGGAACAAACTCGTCCATGCAATGCACATCAAGACGATGAATCCGCCGGACCGGAACTTCGTCGCAGGCTTGTTATAGACTTCGACTGCCAGCATCGCTGAGTCGGTCGCTTTCTCAAGGTGGATTCGGACATCTTTTGGCAAGCCCCGCGACATGGATTACAGTTCCCCCTTGAAGGCACGTTGGACGAGGGAATTGAACAGCAACTCAGCGTGTGTAGCCGATGTGCGAAGTACTTCAATACTTCGCTCTTGACGTTGAGCTATTTTTTCGAATTGCTCTTGTTCTTCGATTGACGGAACAGGAAGCGTGACCTGTCGAAGTTCTTTTTGGCGGATTCCTCTTACTGTAGAGCCAGTCGAACGACGTTGGATTTGGTTCCAAACAAAGGGCGTCTTGATCGCAAGGCGGAGAAACGTGTTGTTCAACAAACCTTTCTTGCCACGCATCAGCAATACACGCTGGGCAAGTGCGATTCGCTCATCAGCCACTTGTGCAACTTCTCCGAGCGGTGCCTCCGTCGTGAAAAGCACGTCACCCCGAAGTGGAAGACCTCGTCTCATCCACGCGTCGTAGTCGCCTTCTGGAATAAACTCATCAGGCGGAAGAATGCGACCACCCTTTACGACTTTTGCAGTAACGAGCGGAACGCCTGAGGTCGATTTACAAGGTGTCTTGCCACGGTAGTCGATGAAGTCAGATATGGCGTCATCGAAAGACATTACTTTGACGGTTTCAGAATGAGCCGAATGATGCGAAGCGAACATCTCCATGAACAGTGCGGAGACGAAGTCTTCCGCGACAGTAACAGACTTTTGCCGTTTGCGGCGGATGGCGTCGGCTTTGTCGAGGATGTCGGCGATCCGCTTCTGCTCAGACAGCGGCGGCAGTGGGATTTTGACTTGGGCGAGATGTGATGGCCCGAAATTCGGTTGAGCAGATCCGGTTACAAGGCGATCAATTTGCTGACTAAAGAAAACGCTCGTCAAGAACCTTTCCATATAATTGGAATTGACTTGTTCACTGTCGAGTGGGCGAAAGCGAACAGTAGATGTATTCATGCACAGCGGTAGATGATGCTCTTCGACCCATGCGGTTTTCCCCCATGTCACACCCGAAGTAGCCATTACAAGATCGCCAGCCTCTGCAAGAAAGTGGCTGTACTTTCCGAACGCCTCTTCTTCCGATAGAAACCGTTCAGTATTGTCGAGCTGAAGTTTGCCGTTTACGAGATTGCGAACGTTTAGCAGCTTCACTCCCGAATCGGTGAATTGCCAATTGCGAACGCCCGGCCCCTCTTGAAAGAACAAGAGTTGAGGGAGTTCATGTAGCTGCCACCCGGTAGGAATATGGTCTTCACTTATCATCCGAGCATTGCCTCCAGCTCCTCGAGATCCGACGCGATATCAGCTTCCAACTCCTTAAGCCGACCGAGAATCACCTTTGGCGAGTCGTACTGCTCTTCTTCGTGAATGATCTCCTTGTAGCGGTTGATGGAGAGGTCAAACGCATTCTCTTCTATCTCCGACTTTGGCACAAAGAAGGCATTCGCGGTACGATCCTTAAAGTGCTTCTTCCCGGCACCGCCCTTCCACTTGGGCCATGCTTTTCGCAAGACATCCAAGTCCTGCCAGTCGTCATCGGCTCCAACCTTATCGCGTTTGTCATCGAGCGTCTTGCCGTCCGCCTGCACGTCGAAGAAGAAGACGTTGTCGGTCTGGCCTCCCTTGGTGAATAGCACGATCGCGGTGCTGACACCGGCGTAGGGCTTGAACACTCCAGACGGTAGTTTGATAATCGCGTCGAGCTGGTTCTCTTCGACCAACATCTTCCGCAGCTCTTTGTGGGCCTTTGACGAGCCGAAGGTGACTCCATCGGGAACGATGACGGCACAACGTCCACCGAGTTTGAGCATTCGCAGCATCAGTACGATGAACAGCAGTTCGGTCTTCTTCGTCTTGACCTTTCCGGTCAGTGTTTTGTGTACATCTTCCTCGTCCAGTGATCCTTTGAACGGCGGATTGGCGAGGATTAGGTCAAACGCATCTTCCGCCCAGCGACGAGTTTCCTTGCGGTCGGTGAAGTTGGTGCTGAGCGTGTCCTGATAGTTGATGTCCGGCGTGTCGATCTCGTGCAGCATCATGTTCATCGCAGCGATGCGAAGCATGGTCACGTCGAAATCGAAGCCGTGGAACATCTCGCTCTTGATGTGCTTCCACTGCGACGGTTCGATTAGGTCGCCAGTGAACGTCTTGCCGCCGGTCTCTTCATCGACGTGAATCCCATCCTCGGAAGTGAAGTGTTCCCGCAGTGCTTCCATGAACTGCACCAGAAAGCCACCTGTACCGCAGGCCGGGTCGCCCACCGTCCACGACAACGCTTCATCCTCGTTCCCTTCGAGAACCAAATCGACCATCAAGTCGATGATGTGTCGCGGCGTACGGAACTGGCCGTTGATGCCAGCGGTGGTCAGTTTACTGAGCAGGTACTCGTACAGATCGCCCTTGGTATCGCCCTGAGTCAGTGGCAACGCTTCGATCATATTGATGGCCGACATCAACAACGAGGGCTTGTTGATCATCAGCGTGGCGTCCTTCATGTACTGGTTGAAGGTGTTCTTCGGACCTTCATTCGCAGAAGCTTCTTCCTCCTGTCCCATGACGCGAAAA
This sequence comes from Pirellulaceae bacterium, assembly GCA_041741715.1. Taxonomy (GTDB): domain Bacteria; phylum Planctomycetota; class Planctomycetia; order Pirellulales; family Pirellulaceae; genus Aureliella. Next base: position 12,626 of record JBGSJT010000515.1, read on the forward strand.
TGCGGGAAGACTTCGTCGCGGACGATCTTCAAAACCTTTTCCGCGTCGGCTTCCTGTTTTAGGTGACTCCAACGCAAGTGTTGTTTGCTGCGAGGGAAGTAGACGCCCGGAAACGGCTTGCCCGGATTCTTGCGAGACCATTTCTTCTCTTCGGTGCTCTCTCGCATGTCGAGCAATCGGGCAAACATCAGGAACGAGATCTGTTCGATGACGGTCAGCGGATTGGTGATGCCGCCCGTCCAGAATTCCTCCCAGAGCTTGTCGATCTTGCTGCGTAGTGGTCCTGTGATCATGGTTATTGGTTATCCTCGCCGTCCTTGGGTGAATTGGCTTGTGGCTGAAATGAGCCGATGATTTCAAAAAGTTCGTCCGCCAGCGACTCATCGAAGAGTCCGTCCAAGCTGTCACTGTGCAGCGTGGTGAATGGCGGTTCGTAAAGGTCGTCTGTCTTGATGGAGCCGAATTTGGCGATGTGGTTCTGGAGTAAGTCCAAAAACTTGATCTGGTGCGAAGCCAAATTCGGATGAGCCTGTACAAACTTTGTAAACCTCTCGTGAACCGCGTCGGCGTCCATCCCGATGATTTCACGGATGGCTTGATCGAGCGACTCCGCCTGCTGGAAGTAATCCATCAGGTTGTGCAGATCCAGACCCGGTTCCTGAGTCAGCACCAGTGAGCAGAGGTCTTCGAGATCGCTTTCGGTGACCGGTTCACCTAGGCGAATTTTTCGCAATGTGTCGTTCTGGTCGATGATGGCTTGTAAGACGTTGTTGACGCGGTTGCGATAAGCGACCATGTCCAGATCGTCGAGCTTGTCCAACCGGACCTTGTGCTTCTTTCGTTCAACGTCCGCTTCATCCTCTTTAACGTCGATAATGATCGGATCGAATTTGGTGACTTCGTCCTTGCGACGGAACTGGACAACGCCACGAAGCTGATCACGGATCTCTTCGAGATCACCCACCGTGACTTCATCCCAGAACTCGTCGCTCTTGACGCGTTCAATGACTGGCAGTTTGACCTTCACTTGCGAGAGGTTGATTCGCAGGCTGCTGACCAGATTGACAATCGCATCACGCAGATCGGCGAACTTGCCGCCGCCACGAATGAGTTCAGTCTGAAGCTGTGCAATTAGCCGATCGAACTTGTATGCTTCTTCGAACTTGGCAATGTCCACCCATTGCATTAGCGGGGCGATGTTCTGTTGCAACGTGGCTTTGGTTGCCGCGTCAAACTGGCGAACCGTCTCTTCGGACGAGACCGATAGCACTTGTGGCCATTTCTCTTTGATGGGGATGCTCCCTTTCGGAAGATCCGCAATTTGCTTGCTGAGCAAACCTGTTGCGATCTCGAACCCGGAATTGTGCTGTTTTTCCAAAGCGGCTTCAGCCAATTTCATGCGGGCTTCGAAGACTCGTTCGCAAAGCGACTTCTGCCGAGCGGGTTCTGCCTTCTTGTAGTCCTGTTCGAAGCGTTCAAAATTGCCCCAATGATCGAAAATCTGAAAGTGTGACTTGTCGAGATCGGGACCGAACAAATCGGGACAGAGGCGAGTGCCGCGTCCGATCATCTGCCAAAATTTCACATACGAGTAAACAGGTTTCGCAAAGACGAGGTTAACGCACGCTGGCACGTCAACGCCAGTGTCAAGCATGTCTACCGAGATTGCAATCGTCAGGTCGGGATTGCTGCCATCACCTTTGAAATCGTCGATCATGGATTCGGCACGCGGATCATCACTGACGATGGTCTGACAGAACTTGCCGCCGTACTGCGGATACATCTCATTGAACAATTCCTCCATGAGGCGAGCATGTTTAATGCTGCGTGCAAAAATGATTGTCTTGCCAATTCGACTTCCCACACGAATACCATGATCCATCAGGTTTCGCAGGATGTGGCGGTTGGTGTCTTTGTTGTAGACGACCTTGTCCACTTCGCCCTGTTCGAACTCAATCGCTTGCGGAAGCACTTCGTCTTCCTCAAGCTGACGACGCTGCTCTTCGGTCATCTTGGAATACTTGATGCCAGAACGTAAGAATGGCGTCGTGTGCGTATCGACTTCAAACGGAACTAAATGCTTTTGTGCGACCGCAGTTGGATAGTCGTAGTTTGATGTTGGATCACCTTCGTCACATTCAAAAATCTTGAACGTGTTCCGCGATACAAAATCAACTGGTGTGGCGGTCAGACCAAGCTGGTAACTGTCGAAGTATTCGAACAGTTGCCGATATCGGTTGTAGAGGCTTCGATGCGATTCGTCCGCGATAATCAAATCGAAGAATCCAGTGTCGAAGGATTCGTAGACCTTCATCATGGCGGGGTAGGTCGAAAGGAAGATCCGATCTTTGGTATTGCCCGCTGAAGCTCCCGTGACGTAGGTGCGTGGAAGCGACGGCAGGAACTCGTTGAAGGCATTGTTGGCTTGACGACGCAGTTCGCGACGGTCACACAGAAACAGAATTCGTTTCGCCCAATTCGCCTTGATCATTGCATCGCAGAGCGAGATCGCGACACGAGTCTTGCCTGTACCAGTCGCTTGAACGATTAAGGCTTTGCGTTTCTTTTCTGCGAACTGTTCAACAACTCGGCGAACCGCTTCGATCTGGTACATGCGACCGGCAATGTCAGGATTTGCCGACACTTCATTGACGGGCTTCTTTGCTGTCCGCTGAAAATGCAAGTGCTGCAAACTATCTTTAGAATAGAAGCCATAGATCTTTCGCGGTGGATCACCAACGGCGTCGTTCCAAATCCAAAGGTCGTAGCCATTGGTGTAGAAGATCACTGGACGCTGCCCGTGCTCCTTCTCAAGACCATCGGCGTATTGCTCTGCCTGCTTCCGGCCAAGTTGAGGATCTTTCGATGTCTTCTTCGCTTCCACAACTCCGAGTGGTTTTCCATTGTCGTCGTCGAGAACATAGTCAGCTTTACCAACGCCAGAACCACCAACCTGATACTTGACCAGTGCTTCCTTGACGACTTCGGAAGTGCTTGCTGTTCCTTTGCCAACATCCCAGCCTTCATCAGCGAGCATTTGGTCAATCAAATACTTGCGAGTCTCTTCTTCGTTGAATGCCATCGGGTCAACGGATTTCAGTTTCTCCGTCGCTTGCAACGCGGCTTCTAACGCGGCCTTGCGTTCCTCGGCAGTCGCAACCGCTTGTTCAGCACGAGTGCGTTCCTTCTCAAGGTCCGCCAGCAGCTTTTGCATCTGGGCTTCTTGAGCGGCAACGCGTTCAAGGATTGCCCGTTTCTCACGCCTCTGCTTGGAACCTTCTATGCCACCTTCAGGAGGTTCAGTGTAGTCGGGACAGTCGGCAACGTTGCCACCGGCATAGTTCACATGCAGCCAACGAGCAACGTTGTACGCCTCACGCGTCAATCTCAGTGCTGTAGTTGAATCGCCCTTGTTACCGTGAGCCGCGTTGTTACCTTCCATGCGTAGTGCATGAAGTTTGGACAGGACGACATCAGGGATAACGTCTTTGAAAGGTTGGTTATGAAGGAGGTCGTTGAGATTCGCACGGAACGGCTTGGGCAGACGCTCTTGATGGTGAATCCACTCGACAACTTGTTCGCAGAAGACCCTCAGCTTGGAGATCGAACCAACAGGGTCGGTATGTGCATACGCCTCCGCAAAGCCACCAAGCCCTGATAGCTCGGGCCACTTCGGTCGAAGGAACTCGAAGTTGAGTGAGTTCATAAGTATTTCAGATTCCAGTTGCATGGCGTAGCGAATAGGCACATAGCGTGCCAACCGCATCGTGGGGGAACAGGTTGGCTATTAATCCGAAGCCCAATCACCAGTAACTTCAAGACGTTTGAGTTGAGCATCCAGCGTTTGGTAGTTCTTCATTCCCAGCAGCCTAGCCGCCTTCGCTTTAACGCCATGAGCTTCACTCATGGCCCGACGTAAGTAGTTGCAATGTATGTCGTTAAGGAATTGCTCAAGGTCGAATCCATCGCCAATCGGGCGATCCATAACTGCACTAAAGCCACTCTTGGACTGTGGCATCTCCGCAACGGATGCTTCGATTTCTTTGCGTCCAATGAGCTTTCCGTCAGTGAGAACGGCAGCTTGAGTAAGAGCATTGTAAAGTTGCCGAACGTTACCGGGCCACGACTGTGCTTTCACAAATGCCATTGCGGAATCAGAAAGAGATTTGTGCTCGTAGCCTGGCTGGTCGGCTTCAAACTGCTGATTCAAGTAACCCAATAAATGTTCGACAATCCTAGGGATATCCGATTTTCGATCTCTTAGTGAAGGGAGATTAATCGAGATACCAGCTAACCGATAGAACAGATCCTCACGAAATTCACCGTTCTTGATTGCTGCAAAAAGGTCTTTGTTTGTCGCTGCGATAATCCGCACGTTGACCTTAATATCCTTGTCATCACCAAGCCGACAGATGTATCGAACTGACGGCCCCTCCCCGGTTACAGGTTGCAGGACTCTTAGCAATTTGGCTTGGGTCTCAAGGTCGCATTCACCAATCTCGTCAAGAAACAATGTGCCACCGTCGGCGATTTCAAAAAGTCCGCGTCGGTCGGTGTCTGCTCCCGTAAATGCCCCCTTCTTATGTCCAAACAACTCGGACTCCAGGAGGTTCTTTGCCAATGCGGCACAATTGACGGACTTGAGTGGTTTGGCCCTACGGCTACTGGCCTTGTGAATCGCTTGAGCAAACATCTCCTTACCTGTACCGCTCTCACCGACCAGCAAAACAGCCACGCTCCGTATCGCCGCCCGCTTTGCTCGCCCTACTGCGTCGCGAATTGCACGACTGTCGCCAGCGATATCCTCGAATCCCTCAATTTCAGAAGGTGCCTGAGCAGACAGGTATTGCAGATGCAAATCTGGCGACCTTAAAACTTCTGGAATCACGTCGATCAAGTCAAAAGGCACATCAGTCACGGACGAACTGCCGCCGAATGTCTCGTAAAAAGTCGCTGGGAAGCGAGTCTTACCGAGTAGTAGCCATACGGCTGTCATGGCTGGTGTGCCGGGACTAAGGTGAAGGCACAGGTCCGTATTTGCCCAAGCTTTCGATGCCTTCAATTGCTCAAGTTGCTGGTTTGCAATTCTAAAAATGCCGTCATAGTCAGTCGGCTTTTCGAGATCTGTTTCGATGATCGTGGGTCTTATCGCAAGCCAATCCGCAAACCACGCGTTGAATTCAGACTCGTAGTTAGTCAGCAGCATCACATCATCAAACTGCTGGGTATCAATGAGCGTTTTGGTAGGCCCCAGATCGCCTTTAGGTGGCAGTCTCCCTCCAACTGCGACCATGATTCTGTCGCACCGGGGCTTGGAGCTGTTAGCGGCCAATGCCCTTAGGTCTGAATGGCCAATCCACTGGACAAGAACTTTACGCCGACTCATGAGTACCACCGCATTTGTGAAACAACAAAAACGATTGTACCATTATTTCGAGGGGAATCCATGGCAGCTAACCGTTTCAATGCTACTTCGGAGCAGATTTCGACTGCAGCGGCGAGTTAGGCCATCGCAAAACTCGGACGCTCCAAATGGAGGAATGGAGGAATATTAAGACTCGAATTGAAAGGTTGACAGATTTAGGTGATAGATGGACAAGCACGTTGAGCCGAAGAAAACTACCCCCCAACCTATTGGAAAAGCTATGCCCCAGTCGATTCCTGGATGGTCACTCGCCATTCAAAACCTGTACGAAGTGAAGAAAGCGAACATTGGACCAGCCGTGCTTCTGATCGGTGAAGCAGGAACACCATTAAAGGCTTTGGCAAAGCGGTTCTGTGCCAAGTCCACTGCAGTCACGGAGGTTGACAACAGTTCACTGTCAATCGGGCCGAAAGTGACAGCAATCTCGTACTGCAGATTGTCCGAGCGAACGTTGCCTTATCACTTGGACACACTGTTTCGCAGACCGGTTCCAACCAGTGGTGGTCCAATTCTGCGGGAAGGTATCGCGGATCAATTTGGCACGCGATTCTACATGCCCCCTATACGAAATCGTGCTATCGACATTTTCGCCTGGTTGCATGCACTGGGAAAGGTGAAGGCGGCATCAAATAGGAGGCTTTTCATTAGTCCTCGTTTCCTCTGCAGTCTGCTTTACGACAGTTCGTGGCCAGGCAATGAAGCGGCATTGATGAATCGAGTCGGTTCGCTTTTGGATGATCGCACGCACGTCATTGACAAAGAACCCGGCAAACTCGGTCATCGCGACGATAATGGGAAACGGGTGTTTAATTCAGTCGATGGATACTTACATCAGCAGCCCCAAGGCGAAAAGTCAGTTGCAGGCATTCGATGGTTCTGTAGCGATAGTACGAATATTCCACTTGACCGATTGTCGGACATTGCGTTGAAAATGTTCTTTAACGCATTCTGGCACTCGCAGGAAGAGGTGCGAGTCTGCGACGTAGAGAATGATGCCGCCACGGCAGAGTTCGATCCCATCGGCGAAGTCAAAAACTGGCTTGCATCACGTGGGCCACTTGATGCCGCTCAGCTGAAATTGCTTGCGTCGTCACCGTCACTACGGCAAGGGATACTTCCAAAGGAAGCATCGGAAGAATCCAAAATTCAGACGGCGAGTATCGCGAAGCTACTATCCGAGTTCACACTTGGACTTGAACCACCAGGCGGATGGGACGCTCATCTACTTGTTGAATTAGCTCGATTCCGTTTTATGGGCACTTCACTATGGGCACTTTGCCAAGGGATTGCGGCTGCGGAACACGGTGCATTCAAGACGGTCATCAATGAAATGCTACGAGTTGCACCAGAAAACTCGACCGAAGCTTGCACAAAAAGCCAAGCACTAACGGACGACGATAAAGAAGTGGTCGATCTCCTAATCCGAGGACACAGCCAAGCAGAAGTAGCAAAGTTACTGGAGATATCAACTCAGGCGGTAAGCCAACGGAAGCAACGTGCAATCAAACGAGAACCAAAACTAAAGTCGCTCCTTGATAAACCTCGCCGCCGCACAAGAAAGCTAACAAACGATCCTGAATCGATTGACAAAGATCTGAGGCGTACACAGGGTTACGACGACGATTGAGTCAACCCTTAGATCAACGCCTCTCAACATATTTTGAGAAGCGGCAAGAACCGTAAACCCTTCCTTCATCCAGGTTTTGATCGAATTCCCCGAGCCTCAAACTTTCCCTGTTGATTTTACCAGGGATGGTGTGAGGTTCACTTCTGACCTCGCCCCGCCTCATTCGGCGGTGAATTGTCACTTGCACAAAGCGAGGTAAATCATGTTCCAAATTCTTCCACTTCCGCTCCGCAACCGACTATCGAAGCGTCAAACGCTGCTTGCGATTCGTACCATCATCGAAAATGAATTGTTTTGGTTGCTAGGCAATAGCTGTTCGTACGACTGGGATCTGTTTCGCAAAATCGAGGAGATGTGGACGTACTTCGATTTAGAGTACGAGCCGAATCTTCCGGACTGGTCGCGATTCGAACGACCGAACGAGTGCGACATCGAAGATTTAGGGGCAGCAATTCGTGCCCTCGACTTCGATCGAACTCAGGCACTCGTCTCTGAGCTAGCTCAAAAAACCGGAGTAATCAGCTAGCTCTGAAACCAAAACTCAAACGCCTCGCGTCTTGCGAGGCGTTTCGTATTTCCCATGAACAGAAAAAAAACCAGAGTCAACGCTTAAATCAACGCTCGTCAACGTCCGGAGAGTTTTCTCGAAATTCTTAAATCCTTGCGAGATTGAGGTTTATGCCTGCAGAGTTGGATTTCGGACGCGTTTGTGTTGACTTCGTCAGGGTTAGTGAAGGCCGCTCATTTCGAGTGCCAGTCACCGTTTTTTAAAAAGGGTCATTTTCATGACGAACCAATCAGCCGAACCAGTCCGTAATGCTAAGTCTAACACCCGCCAAGCGACAGTCAAGCTTAGGCAGATCAACGTGGACACTCAGCAGGACTACTGCCATCGCGATCCAGATTACCTGAAAGACGAGAATCTGTTGCCACTGGCGGAGAACATCGTAGCGGAGGGACTGCAGACGCCTCTGTTGCTAAAGGAGTCTGGGAGCAATGAGCTTGGTGAGATGCAGTTTGTACTGCTTGGCGGACATCGCCGTCTAGGGGCAATCGGACTTGCAATCAAGCGAAAGTTGGACGCTAAAAGAATCCACGAAGATATGGAAATCCCCGCCATCATCGTCACTCCCGACGACGGTCAGGCGGAGACCGACTTCGCCAAAGACGTAATGGTCAAATCGATCGGCGACAATTCGAACCGGCGTGATTTAACAGAGGATGAGCGAACCCGAATCGTCAAAAAGTGCCGCGATCTTGGTATTCCAGACCCGCGAGCAGCATCCGCAATGGGACTTAGCGAATCACAGTATCGGCGACTTGCTGCTGTAGTCGAGACCGAGTGGCTACTCGAAAATGTCAAGCAGAAGAACATCAGCATGTCCCACGCAGCCAATCTACGGATGGCCTGCAAGACATCGCAGCAACTGCAACTGTTTCGTTCTGGATTTGAAATCTGGAAAGCCAGAATGGAGCCTATGCTTGAGCAAGAACGAGCGAATGCCCGGAATATCGGACGTGACCTTACGGGCTCAGCCAACGCGATTAAAAAGTATCTGGATGCCAAGCTCGTGAAGCACTGGTTGAAGTGCATCGAGGAGAATATCGATCTTGATGATGCTAGCACGTTCAACTTTGGCGTATTAGTGGATGCGAGCAAGGGAATCCTCACTGTACCGGCAATCACCGTGAATATTCGGGAGCACCGCCGCAATGACTTGGTCAAAGTAATTAATGAACTACGCATGGGAGCTCAGCAATCATTGCGACTCTTGAAGCAGATGGAACTTCTTCAAACTGCAAATGAGCTGTCAGCTGAAGAGGAATCCCGACTGATGCAGCAACTCAGCAACGAGTATGCATCCGCACAGGTGGAAAAGAACGCTAATGAAAAAGGGCGAGTTCCTGTCGAAGAAAGTGGCCCGTCAGATGCGGATGAACTTGATGATCTTGATCTCGAAGATGAGGTCCAAGAAGTCGGCTTCGATTCTGCCACATCTGATTCAGAGGAAGTCGCGTAGTCATGAAGCCGATTCACACAACGAGCTACGATGCTCATAAGTGTGCTGAGGCTCTGATGGTAGCAGACTCGGTGGTGCTCGACCTGGAGACCACCGGCATACGTCGCCACGACCAGATCGTGGCGACAGGTCTGCTCATTGACCGCGATGCACACATCCTGATCACCAACGAGCACCGTGATCTGAGCAGCACGAAGATCCGCATTACTCCGGAATCGTTGCGTGTTGCTTTGGCTCCAATCGGTATTCGGAGCGATTTGCAAATCGTCGTGCACAATGCAGCCTTTGATGTTGGCATGCTGGAACGTGCCGGAGTTCGCGTAAACTGCCGCGTTCTTGATACGATGAAGCTGTTGAAGCTCGACGACTCAGATCGTGGCCGTGCATTTGACGCAAGTGAGAGTGGTAGCCAAACTCCCCGCACCCATCGTACGACGGGGGCACAGCTCAACTACAAACTGAAAGACTTGGCCCGACATGTCCTACACGTAAGAGCATTAGATTTCCCTGGCAATGTCGTCACACAACCGCTGTCGCAACTGGTGGAATATCTCAAATCCGACTTGGTAGTGACTTCCATGCTGCACCAGCAGTTAAGTCGTACCTTGGCTCCTGAATGCATCGACTACCATCAACGGCTCGGATCATGCATTACTACTCAGCTTGTAAGGATGTCGAACACAGGTATTGAGGCGGACCCCAACTTCATCAATCAAGAGTCATTGAGATTGCTGGAATTGATGCGTCAGATTTCACTCGAGCACTACGACCGGTTTGGTCAGCGTCTTGATGTTGGCGACTGGCACCTCAAGAAATGGATCTACTTCTCCGGTCTCAGGTGTCGCATCATTCCAACCGGCAAGAAGCACCTACCCTCATTGCGAAGCCAAGACCTATTAGTGCTACGTTCTGAAAGCTTTAGCCTATCAATAAAGAGATCGCTTGAGCTAATTCATGACTACAAGCAACTACAAAGCCTGATGACTCGGCTGCGATCATTGAGCAAACACGTTTGTACTCAAACCCGCCGGATCTACTCAACCTTCAATGACACGCAGAGCTCTGGGCGGGTGTCTTCGACCCATCCGAATTTGCAGCAAATAGCCAGCACGCTGGCAACCGGAGCTCGCAAGCAGTTGGTTAGCGAGTCCTTTCGCGATGTCACGGTTAAGAGTCGCAATGCAATCAGAGCAAGTGAAGGGCACTCGTTAGTTGCTTGTGATATAGCTCAGGCCGACATTCGAGTCTTGGCACATGTTGTCGAAAATTTCGGAATGGATGGCCGGCAGCACCTGCAGAGTCTTCTGGCGGAACGCGAACTTCGGATCGGTCCACGGATCGAGCCGTTTCGTGCGGCTTCACGAGAATACCTGCAGCCTCACAACCGTAAGGTTCAACGTTGCCCAAAGTGTTGGTCTGAGTTACGCGAGATGATTTCTGAGTATCCGTACGTTACCTGCCCGCGATGTAACGCAGCGGTACTGTCGTCTTCCCAAATTCCACACTTTGATCCCAGCGAGCCGTGCCGACTGGCGGATGACTTCCGCAACTCCGGAGGCGACTTCTACACCACTGCGACAAGACGGATGCTTGGACGAGATCCGCGAGATAAGACGGAACGCAACCACATGAAGCAGACGATTTTAGGGATCGTGAATGGAATGAGTGCACATGCACTGGCCAAGCGATTGGAGGTCGATCTCGAGTTGGCCAAGGGTTACCTGGACGCATTCGCGGCGGCATATCCACAGGTCGATGCATACAAGTCACTAAGCAAGTTCGAGTTCGCGATCACGGGCCGCTCGTGGACGTTTGCTGGCCATCATCGACGCATCACTCCACATTACTGGATGGTCAATGAGCCTGAGATCGAGTTGTTTGTGAGTTACCGAGGAGCAGACAAACTTTGGCTCAGAGTTGTTCCCTTGCGTCCGAACCGCCATACGCTGAGATGTTGGGTCCTATCAGCGGTCGATGCCAAGTATGGAAGCAAAAACGAAGGGCTCGAGATTTTTCACCATGAAGATGGCCGTATCAGTTCAGCTCCCTACCGATTCTTCAATGATGCAAAACTGATCTACAGGCTTCCCGTACGTAACATCTCTTGGCGACTGATTCGTCGAGTCAGAACAAAAACGGAAGAGGCAGTTTACGACGGATACGACAAGACGTGGCGGCAGCTATTCAATCATGTCGCACAGGGCGGTACAGCTGATATCGCCAAAATCATGATGCTCAGAAGTCAATCCGTTTGCGAACGATTCGATGCACGACTGCTACTACAAATTCATGATGAGCTTGTCTTTGAAGTGTCAGACGACCAGCTCACTGAGTTTGTGAGCAGTATCACTCGGGTCTTAACGCTTCCACCTTGCGACAACTTTCGTGTGCCGATTGTTGTGGAGCCGAAAGTTGGAAAACGCTTCGGGGAGCTGAAGGAGCTAAGCCCCTCCGGGGCGTAGCACCTTCGCCTCTCACGCGTGCGTGCACGCACGCGTTATTAATAATGTGTCGTCTTTTCTCCGTTACTAACAGGTCGATGAATGCACAATTTACTACAAGACGTCGATTTGCGGGACCTATTCCACAACCTTGCTGAAGCAGTGGCCAAACGTGTTGTCGCTGAAATCTCCGATCAGGTTAAACAGCAGATGGTCAGCCGCGAAGAATTTGCTAAGCGGCGAGGGATTTCACTTCGCACGGTTGATCGTGCACTTGCCGAAGGTCGACTCGAATTTGAAAGGTTGGGACGACGCGTCACGATCCCAGTCAACGCAAAGATCTCACCATAATTCCCACGAAAACGCCCGTGATTTTTAATGGAAAAAGCGAGGCAGCGACGGCATTCGAGCAACCCTGGGAACCGAAATGGCATCACTTACAAGAATCAACAAACGCGGCAGAGATGGGTGGTCAATTCGCTTGTACGTCAAGGGCAAGCGAAAGAACATTTCGTTACCACCGATCGATGAGGCCGATGCACAACGATGGGCTAAACATGTTGACCATCTCAAATGGGCAATTGAGACTGGTTCATCGAGGGATCTGGCAACGTTGACTTGGATAAACGGCCTGTCTGACGAACTGCACGCCAAGCTGGCTCGCCAGGGGCTAGATGAGCCCCGACCATCTGCAATCACGAAATCGATGCCTAAAGTGGTTACGGTTGCGAGCTATGTTCAAGCATACTTAGCTGCCCTCCGCAGTGAGAAGAAGCAAAGCACACTTACATTCTATGGTCACACGGTCAACCGACTGACTGAGTATTTTGGTGCTCGCCCGATGAGTGAAGTCACGCCAGTCGACGCAAAAGAATTTCGTACTTGGCTAGAAACAGAGAGCAACAAACGCGACCACAAAGACGAGGCTGGCAATCATAAGCCACTCGCACCAGCTACAGTTCGCCGACGCATCGGTGTTTGCAAAGGCATCTTCGCGGAAGCCGTACGTGACGAAGTCATCGTTAAGAACCCTTTTGAAGGGTTACCTAGTAACGTTCGCAGCAACGCGGCCAGAAAAGTCTACGTGCCAATGGCTACATTTGAACGGGTTCTCGGCAAGGCAACCAACTCAAAGTGGTACGCCCTTCTGGTGTTGGCTCGAATTGGAGCACTACGCGTTCCAAGTGAAATTGCCGCTATGCATTGGGCCGATATCGATTGGGATGGTCGCCGGTTGCGAATCTACTCATCAAAAACGGAGCACCATGAAGGTCATGCCAAGCGTGTCATACCACTGTTCCCTGCTATCGAGTTTGCACTCCGTCAACTTCGGGTCGATCAGCTCAGGATGGGGGTGTATCAAGCTGAGGGCGAAGTCTTTCCGGACGTCCAGGCAGACACGAACCTTCGTACACACTTTGAGAGCATCATTCGTCGAGCTGGCGTCGAACAATGGCCCAAATTATGGCAGAACCTCCGAGCTTCAGCCGCCACGGACATGGCTAAGAAGTTTCCTGCTCACGTCGCGGCCAAATTCTGCGGCCACTCCTCGGAAGTCGCCCAAGAACACTACTGGACCACAACGGAAGCCGATCTCGATGCAGCACTGAGCGATGGATTTGGCAGCATCAGTCACAGAAATCAGGACTGTGCTTAGGAAAGTCCAAAATCAGATCTCTCCAGG
>JBGSJT010000516.1:0-7170 GCA_041741715.1 Pirellulaceae bacterium
GAGTGCGTCACCGACTTTGTTGAAGTGATAGGCCTCGCCGTCTTCGGGCAATAACTCTTTGAGCTGTAACCAAGGGGCGTGGAGTAAATCTCGCACGGTGTTCTCGTACTCGAAACGATTCATCCGCCGCTGAGTCGACCGTCCCTCGGTCGCGACTCGTTTTCGTTCGACAGCGATCACCGCCTTCGAGAGGCTCTGTTTGAAATAGGCTATTTCATCCACTGACGGTTGCAGTACGTCTTGCGGCGGCATTTCTCCCTGCGTCACTCGATCGAAGATCTTCACCCACAAAGCGAAGTTGGAGTGACTTTTCAGATTGAACGCCAGCGATGTCAAGTCGAGGTTCCCGTCGGACGAGTCGCCACCGTGACAATCCATGCAGTACGTGGCCGTCAATTCAGTGACACCGCTAGGTAGCTCAGTCGCCGCGACTGGACTCAGGCTGGAAGCAAAGACCAGCAGCTGTACTAGTAAGCGGAACGGCGTTAGCCGCCGGTTTTTTGACGTAGCGGTGCCTGGTACTATTTGCAGGTTCTGCTGATTCACTGACGGCATATTCAGTAAGCCTCGAATCGAGTTGACTGACGACCAACCTGTACCCGTCGATCGCCGCGTTTTGCCCAAGCGTGCATTGTTAGTTACCTGAATACTTCGCCGCATTCCAAGCCAAATTCTGCAATTCCGTTAGCCGGGCAACTTCAGCGGGACGATCCTGCGCGAGATTCTGCTTTTCGAAGGGATCGGTTTTGACGTCGAATAACTCGACCACCTCGGGCGCTGAGGTGTAGACCTTGTCAGGGCGATTTGCACCGGGACGGAGCAGCTTGCTCCAACCGTCGATGACAACTTGGGTCACCAGGCTTTTCTCAGGAACGCCAAGTTCGGCGATGTCGTGCGTGTAGGCTTCGACAAAAATCGATTGCCGCTCGGTCATCGTCTCGTGATCGAGTAAATCCAGCCCGGGTAGATTGGTCGGCGACTCGAGCTCGCATACCTTTAGAATCGTCGGCACAATATCGATAATCGACGCCAGCGTCTCATCGTCACGCAGCGGCTTCACTTTTCCCGGCCAGCGGACGAACATCGGCGTGCGAATTCCAAGTTCGTAAGGCGAGAGCTTTGCTCGACTCCCCTGCTCGGCGTCCCAGCCATTGTCGGCTAGGTAAACGATGACCGTATTGTCAGCGAGTTGGTGTTGCTGCAAGTAATCGTCCAGTTCACCGCAGGTCTGGTCGAACCACTCGACCATCGCATAATACTTCTCCGCATTCTTGCTCAACCCCTTGTTCTCGTATTTGGCGAGCAACTCCTGCGGAGGATTGTGCGGCTGGTGAGGAAGCAGTGGCGCATACCAAACAAAAAACGGCTTCTTCTGAGCTTCTGCGCCGTCGATAAACTCAAAGATAGGCTTCATCGACTCCCTACCAATCGCCAATCCTTCCCCACCATGGCGTCCTTCCTTATTAGTCATTCCCGATGTGAAGCCGACTTCTTCTGCCGTGACGTTCCACAGCTTGCCGGTTTGAAATGTCAAGTAGCCAGCGTCCGTGAGCATCCTAGGAAGGATCATCGAATTGCCGAGCAGATGATTTGAAAGTGGAGCACGATCCGTTCTCCCCTTGGCACTGAGTGCCTTCATAGCATCGCTGCTCAAGTCATTGCCAGTGATGCCGTGAACGTGAGGCAGCTGACCTGTTAAAAGGCTTGCCAGTGACGGCGAACAAACCGGCATCACGTAGCCACGCGTATAGAGCAAACTTTCCGATGCGATGCGATCGAGGTTCGGCGTGTTTGCGATCTCGCTTTGCATGAACCCGTAGTCTGGGAACCCGTGGTCGTCCGAGATGATCAAAACAACATTGGGGGGCCCTTTCCCGCTGGCAACAAGCCCGACCAACGCATAAGCAGAAAAGAGTATGTAGAGCGCAAGGAGAGATTTCATTGGAACTTTATCGAGTTAGAACGTGTGGGACAATGGTTCGAAACATCAGAGAGAATTCACCTTCATCAGACGCACAACTTCATCGGGAGTGATCGCTCCGCCCGCGATATATAACTCGTCAATTTCACCGACGAAGTAAGCCTCCATTCGTTTGGAACGGACGTCGATGAACCGACCTAGCGTGAGGGGAACCGAACTTGGTTCATTCGTTTCCGTAACAATCGACTGTTGGCGTCGTCCTGTGGTCATTTCCAGACGACCATCGACGTATAGTTTTAGGTGCGTGCTTACATCGGCATTACTTCCTCCGTGGAAGACAGCGGCCACGTGGTGCCAACGCCCATCAGCGAGATCCGTTGCGCCGATCAAATATCCGCTACCGAAATCCACGCGCAGCGCTCCCGCCTGCCCCTGAAGACCCATTTGATTCAAGCCGACTTCCCATTTCCCGGTCGGTTCCGGCAGCCCCCAACTCACGATCGACGGTCGGCCGTCTCGTCTGCTGGGAGATGAAACTCGCAACCAAAACGCAACGGTCCGGGCTCGGTTCCCCGCAATTCCCGAGTACGAACTCTCCGCGTATCCCCCTTTCCCCGCGAAGCGAAGTCCGTTGCCAAAAACACCTGGTGCAGCCAGAGGCAGTTCGCCACTCTCGGTCATGCGATGCAATCTAAGTCGATAATTCCCCGAAGCATCATTTGTACCTCCCTGCTGCTCGTCGAAAGACCAATGAACTACGTCGCGATCGAAAGCTGTAGCGTCGCCCACATGTGGCGCGATGAACAGTTTGTCATCATACTCCAGTGGCTCGACCGCGTTTTTCAAAAATCTCGCCGCGTGAGTTTCCGATAATATCTCGGGCTTTGCATTTGGCGTTCCAAGCGCAGTTGCCTCGACCAGCCCTTCAACTACATGCAAGTCTGTCTCCCCATTTTTGGCGACCTGCATTGCATAAGCAGTCCCTAAGTCGAGGACGTAGCTGGTTGGCGTCAGGATAACAAAACCAACCGCCTGTGGAGGGACACTTACGCAGATCTCTCCCTGATTAAGGAATGCGCGATACTCGCTAACTAGGTCCATTCGAGCAGGCCCATTCAGCCCTACAACCGCTCCACAATCAAACGTGATTTCCACCCGTCCCTGAGAGATCTC
This sequence comes from Pirellulaceae bacterium, assembly GCA_041741715.1. Classification (GTDB taxonomy): domain Bacteria; phylum Planctomycetota; class Planctomycetia; order Pirellulales; family Pirellulaceae; genus Aureliella. The sequence continues at coordinate 3,095 of JBGSJT010000516.1, forward strand.
AAAATTTCCAGGCGATAGTCGCGTTCCCTTCAAAACGGGTACATCCGAAACATGTGTGACGGTCGCAATTGGCCCCGCCAACACAGTTGTCACCAGCCCCACTCCCGACTTAGCTCTTAGTTTCGGAACGGATTGATGGCGACTCCAGCCAAGCAGCCCCAAGGCAAAAAGTAAGACCAAAGTCATTGCCGCAGCAGGCCACGAGACTAAAGTGCTGAGCAGCCCAGCCGGCATCGGAAGGGCCGCGGGTTGCGAACTCACGCGCGTAGGAAATTCTTCCGCCAACATCGTTTCGAAGGCGACGGCTCGAATGTACGCCGCGCGAGCTGACGGATCTTGCTCCATCGCGTGCAGCAACGGTCCTTGCTGCTCTTGAGTCAATTCACCCATCGAAGCTACTTCCGCCAGTTCATTGACATCAATCTTCCTAGAATCGTGTTCGCTAGTCATGTCCCATCCCACCTGTGCTTAGGTGGCCTTCGATGCACAGCTTCAGTGATCGCCGAATCCTCAGCAAAACTTGCTTGAGCGCGCCTACAGTCCGGCCCAGGTTAGTACCAATCTCCGCAAGCGCACGACCTCCGTCATAGTGCGCCTGAAGAATCTCACGATCTGCGGACGGCAACTGGTCGACGCAGTGCCGGAGTGCACGGTGGCGCTCTTCAAAATCGTCAAGCAGCGGGATCGCTTCCCGCGCCAGGACATCCACGAGTTCCGATGAAAATCCGAGCCAGCTTCCACGTCCGATGCGTTTAAAGTGCGCCATCGTCTGCAAATAAGCTACTCGGAAGGCCCACGCCTTGAAGTCAGTCCCCGGCATAAATGTATCGATTTTTTGCCATAATACGATGTTGGTTTCCTGTAGTATGTCGTGCGCATCCGCATGATTTCGATGTAGCGTCAAAATGTAAGACAGCAGCGCGGGCTGATGCGTCGTAATCAGTCGCAGGAAATTCGTCGGCGTTTTATTATTGCTGTGCGGCATCAAAGTAAGATAGCCAATTTTCGCCATCGGTTAGTCTTAACGATTGATTTCTAGGCCGTCTCACTGTGCATTTCGGCCTATTCGCTGGGTAGCCGGTGCCAGCTAGTTCAACAAAAGAAGTTTTATCGGCTCAACTTTGACACTAGAGGCTCGTTCAGGCGCGACTTGGGAAAATGGGAAAATGCGACGCAAGTTAGTACGGCAGGTCACTCCCCCTTAAAAATGTCGGAAAGTACGGGAATTACCCCTAACCCACTGATCGTTTCGCCTATATATGCTATTCGCTGTCCGGCAAAAGCGCTAGCAGTAGAACTTCAGAGAACCGTCATTATTGACCGAATGATTGGCCACCGTCTAACACACGAATCGATTTATTGCCGCGTTTTGACCGGAATTCCTTCTAAACTTTCTGATTTTGGAGTCGAGCACATGAGACGGTCTAAGAGTATGAGAAGCGAAGGATTTACATTAGTGGAGTTGCTGGTGGTGATTGCTATCATCGGCATCTTGGTCGGATTGCTTTTGCCAGCGGTTCAGGCAGCTCGTGAGGCTGCGCGGCGCATGCAGTGCAGTAACAATTTGAAGCAGATTGGTTTGGCAATTCACAATTACGAGTCGTCCACAAAGCGAATTCCGCCCGGCTCGTTTTTTGGCGGAGGTGCAACAGCCGCCCTTGGTTCTTTGCCAGGTGAGGGTCAGAGATTCGCCGGAATCCTTGTGGGTCGGGGCAATATGTATATTCGTTTGCTGCCATACATGGAGCAAACGCCACTCTACAACCAATTTGCTGGCTTTGTCTATCCGACGGACGACGCACGAATCTCGAGTCCAACGAACCCGCTGGGGGGTGAATTGCTGCGTGGGATTCGGATTCCGACTTATGTTTGCCCCTCCGACACAAACGATCCTGTTCCTGCAACCGTGAGCGGGATCGCCTCCTTAGTCCAGCCAACCAACTATCAGTACAGCATGGGGCCTACGAGTACGATCTCAAATAGCGCCAGCTGCTCCTGCCCGCTTTTTGCAACTTTTCAATCGCGAAGTTTGGCAGGCACTACTAATGGAGCTCCCGCAGGTTGCTTTACGCGACGCGGTGATTTGTACACCGGCAAGTTCGGTGATGTTAGTGACGGGCTTTCCAACACAATTTTGATGGGTGAAGTGATCGCCTCCTGGTCTCAGCACGCAAATAACGGGTGGAGTCATTCGAATGTTTGGGGGCGATGGACTCAAGTTCCCATCAATTGGGATACGCGTTACATCGATCTAGCTTCCGCAACTACCGCAGGTAAATCAGGTTGCGAAGCTAGATGTAATTTTAACACCGCTGAAGGGTTTAAGTCGCGTCATACGGGTGGAGCACAATTTGTTTTAGGAGATGGTTCAGTGCAATTCCTTTCTCAAAACATCGACCTTATCAACTACAACCGTTTGGGTGCCAAAGCGGACGGCCAAACGACTAGTCTGGAGTAGAAACCGGTATGTTACCAAAGACTTTCAGGTCGATTTGCCTAGCTATTGGACTCTTTTCCATCGTCGGCTGTAGTAGCGACGGCAAAGTGCCGGTCGATGGAGTCGTATTTTTGGACAACAAGCCATTAGCGGGAGGGACTATTGCATTTGTTGGTCGTGAAGGAGGCGTTATAGCCAGTGCTACCAGCGACGAGCAGGGTAAGTTCCAGATCAGGGCCGAGCCAGGAAAGAACAAGGTCGCCATCAGTAAGGCGGATCCCAAGTCAAGTGCGTCCTATGCCGATCCAACTCAAGGCATGCCATTGGAATCGGAGTATGCTGAAGTGATGAAGAAATTACCCCCACCCTTGGTGGCAGCTAGATTTTCGGACCCTGAAAAGTCGGGCATTTCGTTTGTCGTGGAGTCAGGGATGGAACCAGTGGAAATCCGTGTCACTTTCAAGTAGCACCTCCTTTATGAATTCGAATGAGAATCGAAACCAATCCACCGTGCATACTTGGTCACCCAGCCTAGTCAGGTGCGTTGGGGCGTCGACCTTTGGAATTCTTGTTGGTGGCGTCATCATCCATCTTATCAGTCCCGTATTCGCAAGAGAACTTTATGAACCGCTCGGACTTTTCCCAACTCCCGATCAGATCGCAAAGTACAAATCGTCATTGATCAAATTCTGGACATGGAACGACGGCTTGGATTTCGCTGTCATCGGCGCGGCGTTGGGGACTTCCCTCGGTCTCTTGACAACTCAAACCAATCGTACCGCCTCCGCATGCTTGGGGGGTGCAGTAGGCTTGTTACTCGGAACAATGTCTGGAATCCTAGCCAGTCGGTGGGCTGTCCAAGCATATATTACTAACGCAGATCAATCGCTCATTCGAAGTATTGGAGTCAATACGATCGTTTGGGGAAGCTTGCAATGTGGTACGACGGTTGCGATTGGACTTGCTCAAGGGCAACGCAAATTGGCCATCCTCGGAACAGTTGCAATCCTGGCAGGTATTGCGGCTTCGGCCGTCTTCTTGATCGTTTTTTCCGTGTTGTTTCCCGCGTCGGACTTGTCGTACTTGGTTCGCCAACCGTTGCCGGAAAAAGTAGTATGGTTGACCTCGATTTCAATTGTCTTAGGCTGCGGTTTGTTTTTCGCTCTGAAAAAATCTGTTAAGTAGACTCTACATGTTTACTTAACAACGCGCCCGTTGGTTAATTATGCGAATACCTGTTTTTGTAGTCCAAACTCTTTTTTCGAAGGCGCTCCAAAACGACTTGGTAAAGGGGAGCATCCGCTAAATTGACGAGTTCAGTTGGATCAGCAACGCGGTCGTAGAGAAGCTCTGCGCCATCGTCGTAGTAATTGGCGTAGGTATAGCGATTGTCGCGTACTCCAAACCAGTGGGCGATTTGTCCAGGCTTGCCAGAATGGTGCTCGCAGAAAAACTCCGTACGCCAGTTCTCTGGCGTTTCACCTTTTAAAAGAGGACCCAGCGAAGCGCCTTGATACTTCTCGGGAATCGCTACGCCCGCCAGGTCAAGGATAGTTGCGGGAATATCAAGGCTGATTGCGGTTTCGTCCAAGACTCGTCCACGCAGCTCTGAATTCATGCGCGGATCGTAGATGATCAA
>JBGSJT010000517.1:0-4421 GCA_041741715.1 Pirellulaceae bacterium
GGCCCCAGCCGGGTCCGGATGCAAGCCGACACCGGCCCCAGGCCGGTTCGGCGCACGTCCGTCCAGGGCGGCGGCCGTTCAGGCCGCCTCTGCAAGTTGTCTGTGCGAGCGTCAGCGAGCTCCGTTCGTGGGGTTGGGGCGAAATCTCCGTACCGCAAGTGCGGTGCGGAATTTCGCTGGAGCATCTCCCAAGTGCGCAGCACTGGGGAATGCGCGGGGCGCGCCGTGAAAAGGTTCACGTATCCACTTAGTAGGGATTCATTTAACAATTGGCGTATTAGCGTTTGAACTTGCCTCCCTTTATCCTTTAAGGTCCAACACAAAACATCGTCAGCCACTGGAGGACGTTGTTTTCAGATTCACTTAGGGCAAAGTGGATGTTATTTTGCATACAGCTCCGGCTCTTGCCTTCGATCAATCTTCTTCCGGTAACATAATTGTCAAAACGGGCTCGGCAGCATCACCCGGTCCACAGATGCACTTGAGCCTTACCTGTGTAATCCGTTCATGCTGGTCGGCAACCGCTACGCAAAAGTGAATAACTGAATGGTCTCGTTTTTCCCTGATGGCGACACGAAGCAGATTTAGCACATCCCAGAGCCTGCCCGTTTCGTCATGATGTCCATCGGTGGAATCTACCCTGACACAATCGTGCCAGGCTGCGGACGTCATTGCCACCGGATACCGAAACCCCGCTTCATTTGCCAGTTTCGTAATGTCAATAAGTACACCGTCAGCCACTGCCTGCGCGCGAGAATAGCTAGAAATCAACTCCCAATCCCAAAACCCGTCTTCCGGTTTTAAGGTTTCTTCGGTCACACTATCTTTCGCTTCTAAGCGGACTTCCGCCGACATCGATCGATCTTTCGGTTTCATCTTCAAATCCTCATACGGGCCGCGACTGCCTGCGTGTCAGTTCACGGCATAAGTTTCCATGCGGCTCCGGTCAACCCTTTATCAACCGAAGCCGATCGAGTTACCAACATTTCAATGAAAGGAATAGCCAGCGTTTACGTCGTTCGGTTTTCTTGATCCATTGACGAGCCCAGTACAGCCCCCTTATAGCATCGCTTATGTCGTCAAAATGGAAGCTTTTAGCCACGCTGGTGTTTGTCACATATCCGTAGCGGATTCGAATCTGATCGACCCGCCAAGTAATTCCTCCCCAATGATTCTGGTTTGCCCAGACTCGCGTTACGATGCGTCCATCCAAGAATTCTTTGGCGGGTGGAGGAGGTCTCAAGTGCTGCGTAGCCATATCGCCTCCTGTTGGCTGGGGCGCTTTTGTGGTTTGGATTAGGAGTGGTTTATCAGCTAACTTTTGCATTGGGTTCCTTTTGTGTTTTCTCTGTCATTAACGACTCGGGTAACTCGCTGAACCGCTGCACGTGGCCAGATTGCCGAAGGCAACGGTTTTCGCTTGCGGGGTGCCCTCTCAAACGAAGTGGAGGGCACACCGCAACGAAAACAGATGAATCAGACGGAGGCCGGACTGCGGCGGGAGCGTAGCGCGGCACCGACCGTGACAGGTTTGGGGTGGCTTGGGCATGGGCGGCTGGGGCCTGGCGCGGTCGTTGCAAGTGAAGCGACCAGAGCAGTCCGGTCACCGGCTGTCGAAACGGCGCTGAGCCGCAGCTGATCTTATTCCGCGAAGCGGAAATAGGCAGTCGCGGCGCGGGGTGGTGCGGATCAATTCCCGCGAAGCGGGATTGCGCGACCTTCCTAAATCCACTCTCTTCCGAGGCAAAACACTACAACCCGCTGCACGGCATGAAGCTGGGTTGGATGCGTCATCAACGTTCCATTTAACACAGGACGGTTCGTCATGTGTCACGAACTGAGACCGCGGGTGGGGCTGGATTCGACCGTTCCGAGAAGTCAAAATGACACCCGGGAAGGACCATACTCTATAAGTTCACGAAGCAGCGGACTGAGTTCAGTGATTTGACCGATGCGCCAATCTGGGTAGGTTCGGCGCTCCGCAGTGTCCAACCGGTGCGTCAGCAGCGAATATCCACTTGTCAGTCATACTCGGTCCTATCAACGTCAATTGTTTTTGCGTAAAATGAGCTAACCTTTCGACCGAGAGAGGGCCTAATTTGATTCATGACGGGCGACAAGTTTCTGGGGAAATAATTTGCAAGCACAGTCTAAGAATTTCGCAATAACGAGAATCCATATTCAAAATTGCTTCTAACGCAAAAGAGTCGCTCAGATAATGGTTCAATATGGCAAAATGGGCGATTGAAAGCATTGGAGTTAGCGGCGGGTTCTTGTCCGATCTATCGCTTCGCCTTCCCAAGGGCTTGATTTGCATAATCGGCCCGCGCGGTAGCGGTAAATCGACCCTAGCGGAGGCGATTCGGCTTGTTCTTGGAGGCGTGCCGAGCGGTGCTCCCAAGCCAAGACTGGACCTACTTAAGGCGAATCTTGGTGGGTCGGTACTCTCTCTCACTACGACGCCGGGCACAGATCGTGGTGGCTTCACGATCCGTCGCACTTATGGCCAAACCGCGATTATGACGGCTGCCGATGCCCGGCCAGTCACAACAGTTGACCTGGATCGGGGCACGTTCTTGCCCATTGACGCTTACAGCAGCCTCGACATTGAAGGGATTGCCGACGAATCATTGGGTAGCAAACGCCGCACTTTGCTTGATGATTTATGCGCGACGGAGCTGCAACAGGTCCACCTGGCTCTTTCCGATCAGCGGCGATTACTGGAAGCAAACGCTGAGTCCATCAAGGCGACTGAGCGGAAAATCCGCGAACTTACTGAGCAGATGGAAGAACTCGGCGATGTTAAAGCGAAGCTCAATGCTTTACCACCGACTGGCAAGAAAGAAGGCACCCCTGAGTTCCAGTCGATCTCCAAGCAAAAACAGCTCAACGAAAAGGAACTAGCAGGGCTAACCAACGTCATGCGGAATCTGAAAAGTCTTGGCGAAGAATTGCCGCGTCTGGTATCGCGGTCCAAAAACGAGCTTGCTCCCTCGCTAGCTAACCTAGAATCAGCCAACGTTGAGATTCTAAAGCCAGCAGAGGAAGCTTGGGCTTCGTTGTGGCGATTTCTGGACCAGGTCATCGCTAGTGCCAGCAAGACAATCAGTGCGACCGAGGCCGAACTCTCCCAGATATCGCAACAGCTGAAAGTCGCACACGATGGGCAGGAGGCCACATATTTGTCCCTTCAGCACGTGAATCAGGAGGCCGTCAAAGCGTTTGAAGCGAGGGCAGCCGCAGAGAGAGAATCGGCTACGGCCGCCACACTCCAGCAACAGAAGGCAGCAGCTTCCGCACAGTTGCAAAAGCTCCAAGAAGACCGCAAAGAGCTGAAAGCGGATTATATCCTTACGCGTGATAAGGTTTCCGGCTTGCGAGAGGGCGTTGCCACGAGACTTCAGTCCGAGGCGGGAGCCAAAGTGCGTATCAGGGTCCAACGGAATGCCGATGTCCTGGAATACCAGCAACAGTTGCTGAACTCGCTCTACGGAACCAAGCTCAAGAACCAGGAAGATATCCTGAGATGCCTTTCGGCACTCCGCCCGGAAGACTTAGCACTGATTCTGAGGGAAGATGACTTTGCCGAGTTCGAGACACACACGTCATTTGGCAAGGAGCGAGGCCGCAAGATTCTTGATGCGCTTCGCCAGAATCTTGATCCATTGGAACTGGAGGTCTTACCCATCGATGATCGGGTCATAATCGAACTCAACGTGTCCACCGGACCGACCGCCAATTTTAAGGATGCCTCAGAATTGTCACGAGGGCAGAAGTGCACGGCACTCCTTCCGATATTACTTGCCCGGCGAGATAGCCCGTTGTTAATCGACCAGCCCGAGGACAACCTCGACAACCACTTCATCTACGAGACGGTTGTTGACTCGATTCTACGATTGAAATCACGCCGCCAGATGATCTTCATCACGCACAATGCGAACATTCCTGTGCTTGGCGAGGCCGAACTCGTCGTCGTCATGAATTCTGACGGACAGCGTGGTTTTGTCGAGAAGGCGGGAACCGTTGACGAGTGTCGCAATGAGATTATCGACCTGTTAGAGGGTGGAGAAGAAGCGTTTGAGTTACTGCCTCGGCGAAAGTCTGCACGTCGATGTGCCATATTGAAGCGACTAACTGAATCAACTCCTCGCTCTTTGAGCATCAGCATCTCACGCCAAGTCGACATCAGAGCATCTGTTAGCAGAATATCACCGGCTGACAAGATATGCCAAAGTTGATGAAGCATGCTCAGTTCACCCTGGCCCTTTCCCGCATAACCGCAGATCGCCATATCCAGAATAGCTCCACAGGAAAGCGAGATCATTGTGCACACTCTTGCAATTGGAAAACCAAGCCCTGGTTTTTGATTATAGAGTTGCGGATACGCCGCTTGATTCTCAGGTGTATCAGGCATCGTGACG
>JBGSJT010000518.1:0-6958 GCA_041741715.1 Pirellulaceae bacterium
AAAAAATGGAAAAAACGACTTGCCTCCAAAGGGTCAGACCCCTTTTCAACCAGAGCCGATTTGAGCATTCAGGGAAAGAAATATCAAAGTGAGTGAACCGATCATCAGCGTCAGTGGTCTGCGAGGGACAATTGGCGAACAACTAACTCCGCTGGTCGCCGCGCGCTACGTTGCGGCCCTGGCCAGCACTTTGTCCGCTGGCGGTTCACAACCAGCTCGCGTGGTCATCGCGCGCGACGGACGAAGCAGTGGGCGCATGCTGGCACAAGCAGTCTCCGCCACACTCTCGGCCTGCGGACTGCAGACTATCGACCTGGATGTGGCTTCAACCCCCACCGTCGGTGTCCAGGTTCGTGAGCAGCGGGCGGTGGCCGGCATTCAAATCTCAGCTAGTCACAATCCGAAAGAGTACAACGGCCTCAAGCTATTCAACAGCGAAGGACGCGTACTCCCCAAAACGGCTGGCGAAAAAGTCCTGGCGGCCTACAAAGCAGGGGAGTGCAATTGGGTCGATGTTGACCATCTTGGCAGCAGTAAGCGCCTAGAAGATCCGCACACCGTGCACGGAGATTCGGTCTTAAAAACGGTAAATGAAACAGCGATCCAAGCCAAGAAGTTCCGCGTACTTTTGGATAGCAATCACGGCGCCGGGAGTCTCCTCGGGCGACAATTGCTCCACCGACTCGGTTGCCAGTTCACGATCTTGGGTGATGTCCCCGATGGTAATTTCGCGCATCGCCCCGAGCCCTTGGCTGAAAATCTAACGACGGTCTGTGAGGCCGTGAAGACGGGTGGATTCAATGTGGGCTTTTGCCAAGATCCCGACGCCGATCGCTTAGCCGTGATCGACGAACAAGGCAATTATATCGGCGAAGAGCTAACTCTAGCCCTCTGCCTGTTGCAAGCTTTGCCAGGACAAACCGGTACGATTGTCACGAATTGCGCTACCAGTGGACTGTCCAAAGTGATCGCTCAACAGCATGGCTGCCAGTTGCAACAATCGGCGGTGGGAGAAGCCAACGTCGCCGATTTAATGATTGCCCAGCATGCGATATTTGGGGGTGAAGGGAATGGAGGGCCGATCGATCCACAAGTCGGCTATGTGCGCGATAGTTTTGTCGGCATGGCCAGGATCCTAGATCTGCTGGCCAGCAGTGGCAGTTCCATCTCAGAATTGGTTAGTACGCTTCCTAAATTGTCGATCGTCAAAGATAAGATCGATCTTGACACCGCCCAGTTGCCGAAACTTTATGACTTGTTGACCGCCGCCATCACCGACGCCAGTGTCAACCGACAAGATGGTTTGAAACTCGAGTGGCCCGATCGTTGGTTGTTGGTGCGAGGCAGTAACACTGAGCCCATTGTGCGCTTCATTGCCGAAGCCCCCAGCGTCGCGCTGGCTCAAGAACTATGCAACAAAGCTCGCGCGCTAGCCGGACGTTTATAGATTGCACGCGGGAATTTAGTTTGAATTTCAGCTCGACGCGCCAGCGAGTGGGTCGCCTGAGACAATATCAGCTCGAAAGTTATCACTACGGAGTTAATGCGAACACTATGCCACTATTCAACTCGATACTCGTAGTTGTCGATTCTTCACAGCCCAAGCATCCAGAACTCGAGCGGGCTCTAAAGTTGGCGGAGCAATCTGACGTTAAGCTACATCTGGTCGACGTCGTCAAAGATGTCAGTTTCACCGTGCGGATGCTGAGCCGAGATTACGCGCACTTGCATGAGTTGTTGGTCAAGGAAAAACGGGAACAGCTTCAAAAGCTAATCGACGTCTGTCAAGCGCATGGTATCGCGGCTAGTGGCGAAGTGCTGGAAGGCGTTTCTTCGCAGAAAACGGTGCAAGCCGCCGCGCGCGTTGAGGCCGATCTGATCGTTCGCCTGACCAAAGGGGCTCGCAGCCTGGAAGCTGGCAACCTGGGCACGTCGGCTCAAAAATTGATCCGTGGACTGCCATGCGCCATGTGGCTGGCCGACGCCGAACATGAACCCAATTGTCAAACGATCGTGGCCACCGTCGACGCCTCTCCCGAGGACGATGCGCACCGACGCTTGAATCAATGCATAATGAAAATCGCCACAGCTCTGTCCGCGCGCGAACGCGGCAAACTTTTGGTGTGCTATGTGTGGAGTCTGTATGGCGCGGAGATGCTCAAGCATCGCATGCCGACCAGCGAATTCGAAGCGCTGCTCGAGTTCAATCGTCAGCAGCATCGCGATAGTTTTGAACGGCTCCTCAGTGAGTACGACCTGCACGCCAACGGACCCTCGGCGCGAATGCTCGAAGGAGAGCCGAGCGAGGCCATTCCCAATTTGTGCGATGAGCTAGGAGCCGATTTACTGATCTGCGGCACCGTGGCTCGACACGGCATACCGGGATTGTTGCTCGGAAACACGGCGGAACGCATCGTCAATCGCGTCAACTGCTCTATCTTGGCCGTCACACCACCGATCTGAGTGGAAATAGTAGAACGCTTGTCCCCAACCGTTCCGGGCAGCTTCACACTCGCTAAGCGAGTCAAGAACGGTTGGGACGACCGTTCTACAATGTCAACCGTTGCTTGGGGTTCGCGCATTCGCTAACATTAGATGCTATGAACCGCCACCACCCCTCTCCGCCAGAACGCCTCGCAATAGCCACCTCTCCACGTGGTGAGGGACATGGCTCTTCCTCGGTCGATTTGCCACAGCGGTTTAAATTTTCTCTTGCTCAATATCATCGACTGGGTGAAACGGGGATTATCGATCCTGACATTCGCATGGAGCTTATACGCGGGGACTTGGTACTCATGGCAACCAAAGGTATACCGCACGAAGTCTGTTTGACGCGCCTAGTTCGCGTGTTGTTGCAAGCGGTCGGTAAACAGGCCGTACTGCGTGTTCAATCGCCGGTCATCATCCCTCCCGATAGTGAACCCGAACCCGACTTCACCGTCGCTCGCTTGCGCGACGACGAATACATGGATGAACATCCGCAAAGTGACGACGCACATGTGCTGATCGAAGTCTCGGCGTCAAGCCTCTACGTCGACCGCACGATCAAACAAGCTCTCTACGCCGAGGCAGGCGTGGAGCATTATTGGATTTTTGATGTCAACGCACGACTGCTGGAGGTCTATTCCGCACCGCAGTTATTGCGTCCCAACGAAACAGAAGCCAACGAGCGGTTCGGCTATGGCCATAAGCAGATCTTGACTGACGCCGATTCGATCGCCATCCCCGGTTTGGAAGATGCACAAATTAATTTGATGGAGTGCTTCCCACCACTGCGTAAATGAGATTGTGTACGACTTCTAAGAGAGAGTTGATGATATGTTCATTGCCCTCAATATCCGCTCTTTGTGTACTTTGTGCACTTTCGCGGGAATAGTTGTTTTTTCGGCCGCGACAGCTAGCAGGAACTTGTTTGAACTAACCCGGATAGAGCCTCAAAAGAGCACAAAGAACGCGAAAGCCAAGCGTCTTTTTTTTCGAATCAACCGTGGCTTTCTGCCAGTGGTGTCCGTAAGCGGCGATTTATAGTACAGGAGCAATAAGCAAGTGTCTTCGATTCTTACTGACAATGGGGCACTCGAGTATTCCAGTCTGGATGACGTCATCGAGCGACTCGAAAAATTGCATCGGGATGGCTATCGCAGCTTGGGCAAGTGGAATTTGGCGCAGACGTGTGAGCACCTGAGTGACTGGATGGGCTACATGCTCGATGGCTATCCTTCTGCACCGTTTCCGATCCGCATGATGTTATGGGGCATGCGCGTGACGATGGGCAAATCGATGCTTCGCAAAATCTTGGCAACAGGCAAGATGTCCGCTGGAGGGCCTACCATGCGGCAGACCGTCCATGTGGCTGAAGGGCTGGAGGATGAAATGAGCCTACAACGGTTCAGGGAGACGGTCAAACGTTTTCAATCGCACGGAGACGCTTATTGTGCATCTCCGCTGTTTGGCGAGTTTTCGGCCGAGCAGGGCGTGGCGTTGCAGCTAGTACATTGCTCGCATCACTTGAGTTTTCTTGAGCCAGCCTGAACCGTACGTCAGGCGTTCCTGCCTGACTTTCATTCCGCTGAACTCAACCGCGCACTGCATCAACCCACATGAGCGGCCTTCAAACCACATCGCCCCCAAAGCCGGTCAGGCAAGAAAGCCTGACGTACGACACTACATGATCGAAAAGTAATTCTCGCAGGCGAAATCGACATATTCGTTTTTCAGATCGAGCGGTTCGTCGTGGTAGAGGCAATAGTTGCGAACTTGCAGTAGCAAATCTCGCGGGTGACAATTGCGGAACGGACGACCGGTCGGCTTGTAGTGCGTGTTGATCAAGTACTCGATGACTTCGGGCTTGTATGGCAACCCGGAGCGGGGACACATGATCTCGAACAGTTTGCGAAATGCGGCTTCGCTGGGATTCTCGACTTCGATCTTGTAGGGGATACGTCGCAGGAAGGCGTCGTCGACCAAGTCCTTGGGTTGCAAGTTGGTGGAGAAGATCACCAACTGGTCAAACGGAACTTGCGTCTTCTTACCGCTACTGAGATTGAGATAATCAAAGCGTTTTTCCAGTGGCACGATCCAGCGATTGAGTAGCTCGTCCACCCGCATGCGTTGGCGGCCAAAGTCGTCGATCACCAACACGCCGCAATTGCTTTTCATTTGCAGCGGGGACTCGTTGATACCGGTTTCCTTATCTTGTTGGACCTCCAACATCTCCATTGTCAGCTCGCCGCCGGCGATAATGGTGGGGCGCTTGATGCGCACCCAGCGGCCGTCGTAGCTCCCTTCCTTGAGATAGCCGGTCGACTCTTCGACTTCATATTGCTCATGCATGAGTGGATCGTAGAGACGCATGATGTCTCCGTCGATCAGCACCGAACGTGGAATCCAGATGTACTTTCCGAAGGCCATGGTGATGCGTTCGGCGATACTTGTCTTTCCATTCCCTGGATAACCGTAGAGGAACATACCGCGACCACTATTGATCGCGGGACCAATTTTGCTGAGCATCTTGCGATCGACCAGCAAATCGCGGAAGGCGTGCAGTAGTTCCTCGCGGCGTGGGCGTTGTCCTTCGACCGACTGCAGTTTGACCGCTTGATTGTAATGCTCTAGCGGCACTGGGGCGGAACCGAAGTAGGTGGTTTGATGCAAATAGTGTCGGGCTCGATCGCGACCGGTATCGGTCAGGGTGTGGGTGTAATCGTTGACCGAATTGGCTCCTCGGTAGGCGGTCATCTGTTCGGCCTTGAGGCGATTCAGGAGCGGCTCGACTAACAGGAACGGTAACCTGACCTGGTGTGCGATGGCTCGTCCCGCAGCTTCGCCACGCTGCAGCAGGAAACGCATGACTAGGGCTTCCAGCAACGTATCGCTGATGCCTGCACCCTCTAACGTGGTAGGAGGAGTGGGTATAAAGGCTTCGTCGCGATCAGCGGTCATGCGTCCAAAGCTGCACTCGACGACGGGTGCCGCCGGGGCGTTGTGCGCTGAAGAGGGCTTGGCCGCAGGAGCAGCCGTTAGCAGGCCAGAGTGAGGGGTCGAGGGCTGGAGAGCTGGGGACTGGGGAGGTGCTGAAGTCATAAGTGCTCTCAAAGTTGTGTTATCGTCGACCGGACGTGAGGCTGGTGCGGATTGCGCGGTCGAGGTTGATGTTTCGTTGACCAAGCCGTTGAGCCGAGCCAGGATCTGATCCAATTCATCGGAACTGGAAGACCCCTGGGACAGAGGGGCGGAAGTAGTGCTCATGGCATAGTCACCAAACTTAGGACTGGGGGCAAACAAACAGACTCACCTCAGACCGTAGGTCACGTTTGGGGGTGAAGCAAATTACCGAAACCACAAAACGGCCCTAAACCAGCCGCAGAACTGCAACTGATTGCGCCGGTTTTCCGGACTAGGTCGATCGGGTGGGTGCGGACCGACAAGAACTAGGTGTCCGACGGCGAGCAAATATTTTGATGCTGAACGTCCGACAGTACTGGTATGAGCCTATGTGAGAGCTAGCAAACGTAGGTTCAATTGCTTATGCCAGTGGTTGTGGTGGCAACAGTGCTGGACTGAGTTTTGATGTTGGAGCGAGAGATTCGCAAGAACTTCAAAATTTTTCGTTTGGACGCCTTGTGGACTACGGCGGCTGCCGATACATTCTTGTCCATCGGTGGCAGGGAAACGCCAGTGACGAAAACGAGCCTTTGAGCAATCAAAAACCTTCGCTTTTAGCACTTGACGAACACCTGACTGACCGGTAAATTAACTGAATCGCCCAACCGCGAGACAGACAACTGATCTTTGACAATTTGGTAGATAAGCTCTCCGTTAAGAACGAAAGTTTTTAGCAGCTATTTAATTAGCAAAATTGCAAGTTCAATTTGCAGGGTTGTGAAAGTCTTTTAGTGAGCTCATGCCGCAAGGCGCAAGCGAGCTGGAAGCATCATAGCTTGAGAAATTGGCCCCTTTGACCAGGGGGCCTGTTAGTTACCTTCGGGTAGCTAACGAAAAATTATGAAGAGCCTTTTAAAGGGCCTTTTTAGTTGGTTACCAATCCATGGTGTGGAGCTTCGGCAAAGCATTGTGGAAAGCATAAACAATTGAAGGGTTTGATCCTGGCTCAGAATGAACGTTGGCGGCGTGGATTAGGCATGCAAGTCGCGCGAGAAATTCCTTCGGGAATGGACAGCGGCGAAAGGGAGAGGAATAGGTAGAAATCTACCCTCGGGACGGGGATAGCGGCGGGAAACTGCCGGTAATACCCGATAATATCTGCGGATCAAAAGGTGTGATTCCGCCTGAGGATGAGTCTACTTCCTATTAGCTTGTTGGCGGGGTAATGGCCCACCAAGGCAACGATGGGTAGCGGGTGTGAGAGCATGACCCGCCTCACTGGGACTGAGACACTGCCCAGACACCTACGGGTGGCTGCAGTCGAGAATCTTCGGCAATGGGCGAAAGCCTGACC
>JBGSJT010000519.1:0-6810 GCA_041741715.1 Pirellulaceae bacterium
CTGAATCTCGGACATCATAGCGGACTTTGCGCAAGCGACTGGAAGCGTGTAAAAGCTGCCAACAATCATCGCTTAAAAGCCCCGCGGGCGCAACTCTACCCATATTGCCTATCTATCTCAAAGTGCGCGTTGGCCCTGCTGTCCTGAGCCTGGCAACAGCCATTGTCCACGCGGGCCATTGATCAAATGGAACTGGCTGGGATGGCTTCTCTTCGGGCACCATGTCTCGCAGTTGAGTCGCTATCTCATCCCCTGACTTCAATCTGATCGAGCCATTGAATCATTCGATGTTTACGAAGTATGAAAGGGTGTATGCGAAACTGACGACGGCCAACATAAGATACCGCTCGGTAAGGGACTGGTGTTGAGTCTAATTCGGAGATTAATGTTAAGCATTTCAGAAATTCGTTTCCTGCATTACCGGCGATCAACGACAGGAGTTGCATTCGAACTCTATCCGCCGAAGCGACATCAGGATAAGTCAGTGTGATTTGAACTTCGATTTTGGCATTTAGGTTGGGCATACGAGTAATCCGGGGCAACGAGACCGTTTAAGCGCAGAATGATTATGAATAATTCCCCGTTTAACAAGAGTAAAATTGCTCAGCCAAGTTGGTAATTGTGCAAATGGGCGAATGAGCCTACTTTTCATAAATAAAACGTAAGGCAAGCTTTTTCTCACGAGTCTCGAGAAAGCACCCTGGGATTTGTGCGCTGATTGGCTCAGCACGTTTTTTCCGCAACAAGCCATGGTTCTTAGCGCCGCTCTGCGAGTAGCGTCGCGCTGTGGCAAATGTCGCCGATCACCAAGCAACAACGCGAAGGAATCCGGTCCTATGCACCCGTTTGAATCTGCCGGACTCGGCAAAGCACCTTTCCGATTCGCTGGCTGCGAGAGCCGCATCGGTCCCATCACACTGGCCGACAGCATCACCCAGATCGGATCCCCCGGCCAGCCGATGGGAACCTGCGACTAATGCGGCCAATGCATCGCGCTGTGCATGTCGATCAACCCGGCGGACGATACGACATCACCAACCTGGGAGCGATCCTGTTTGCCAAACGGCTGTCTGATTTTGGCAGACTGGGGCGCAAAGTCATTCGCGTTGTGAAGTACTCGGGTGACGGTCGTTTTGACATTGAGCGTCAATGGGAAGATTCACCCGCAAACCGAGCTTACGCGACTTCTTTCGAAGCTGCCGTCGATTACATCAATTCTTAAGTGGAACAGAACGAACCGATCGAGCAGGCGTTGCGAACCAATGTCAAGATGTATCCTGCAATTGCAATACGCGAGCTGGTTGGGAACGCGATCATCCACCAAGAGTTTTCGATGCGCGGCACAGGGCCGTTAGTTGAGATCTTCGATCGCCGCATCGAGATCACAAGCCCCGGCCTGCCGCTCCTCGATCCCATTCGATTCATCGATGGTCCACCGCGGTCTCGCAATGAAGCGCTCGCTGCCATGTCGAGACGGCTGAACATGTGCGAGGAGCTCGGCACTGGTATCGATAAAGTTGTCGGTGCGGTCGAGTTGTTTCAATTGCCTCCTCCAGTATTTACGACACCGATCGATTGTACGAAATCCAAATAGTGGGCTCACAAGACGATTGCTGAAATGTCGCGGGAAGAACGAAATCGGGCCGTTCGCCGTAAGTTGTTTCCTGGTAAACACTTGCAAAAGAGGTCTTTATTATCGCTCATTTTCACTTTGTCGTCAAAATGGGACGATTCCGACACTTTTCGGATTCGCGAGCAGTTTCAGACGCATTGAGCAAGACTTCCTACTTTACCCTCAGATTGCGCGGACATTGCTCGCGCAATTGGATGAACGGGCCTCGTCGAACGCAGATTTGAGTTGAACACTAATCGGCACTAATCGACACTAATTAGATGATGTTGGGGTCGGCAGGGTGTTCGATGTTGAATTCTTATTCCTGCAGATTAGCGAAGATTAGTGGTTGAAATTTTCACGGGAGCAATGGAATGAACGAAAACGCCTCAAATGCCGTCACAGCAGCACTAAAAAACCTGATCACCCAAGGCATGAAGCAACTGTGGGGGATGCTGAAGTGAGTGGAACCGTAAGAAGTGTAGATTTAGCCGATGTTTCTGAATTGAATCCTAGACTTGCCGATTCGATTCAACCAACAACCCAGGTATCGTTCGTGCCGATGGCTGCCGTCACGGAAGTTACCGGTGCAATTGTCAGTGAAGAAATGCGCCCGTACGCCTAAGTTGCTAAAGGCTTCACTCCCTTCAAATCAGATGACGTTATTGTCGCAAAGATCACACCGTGTTTTCAGAATGGCAAGATTGCGCACGCAAAACTGTCACAGCCATGGGGTTTGGTTCGACGGAATTTCATGTCGTTCGAGCTGACACAAAATGGTTGTTTCCACGATATGTATTTCATTTCCTACGCCAAGACTACATCCGCGTAGCGGGTGAAAGGAGAATGACTGGTAGCGCGGGGCAACGTCGCGTTCCTCAAAACTACCTCGCACATCTTGCGATTCGCCTTCCGGCGCTATCGGAGCAGAAGCGGATAGTGTGGTGGGTATTGTGCCGATTGAAGGTCGTTCGACGGCAGAATACGTCGACCGAATACTGCGATGGTGGCGTCCAATATTTGTAGCTCAAGCACCAGAAACAGCACGCGCGAACATCAACCTTGAGACTTTGCGACCGTTAACCATTCCTATCCCGGAATTCGATTTGCAGAAGCGCTTTTTTTTGATCGAATTGCAGAGATTGAAAACCTCAAAACACTGGAAATCAATTCCGTTATTGAACTCGACGCCCTCTTCGCCTCCCTCCAACACCGAGCGTTTCGAGGCGAACTATGATGGTGGGGATAAGAATGAGCGGGCATTCGAATCGGCACAAACCGAAATCCGCTTCCGCGGCATTCGATCACCAACCATAATGAGCACTCCCCTATTACGCGATTTCCGAGGTGCTTTGATGGATACCATTCGAACAACCGTCCACAATGGGCGAATTGACGTCCAAGTCGCCGCCGACTTACCAGACGGCACAGAAGTTGAAATTCGGATTGTCCCGGCATCAGCGGATTGCAAGCCGGGTGACGGAGTTCAAGATGAAACTCCCGAGGAAATCGAAGCATCGATTGAAAGGTTGATGTCCATCGAGCCCTTGTGTTTTTCTCCTGAAGAGCAGGCCGCGTGGGATGCGGCCCAGGCCGAGAGAAAACGCTGGGAAAAAGAGCATTTCATGGAATGGTCGGACCGAATCGCGGACGATTTCAAGTGAAACGATTTTTGCTTGATTCCAACGCAGTCAACGCTCTGATGCGCCGCCAAGAAAACGTCCTGGCCAACTACACTCACGCCCGCCGCAGCGGCTTCCGTGTTGGGACGTGCGAACCCATCGTTGCCGAAATACTAGCTGGACTTGAGATGAGTTCCACGCGCGCGGCTAACTTGGATCGATTTCAACGAACGCTCAACGAAATTGCTTGCTGGCCGCTGGATCGTGCCGCCTCACAAGCCTTCGGCAAAATCGCGGCCGAACTTCGCAGGATCGGACGCCCGATGCAGACGATTGATATCATGCTTGCGGCGACACTTTCGAGCGTTTCCGAGATAAGGCCCAGGCCTTTCTCCGTTCACACCTCGGCGTCGAGGCCATCCGCAAGCTCCGCTCGAACGAACCCCTCACTCGCAATGATCTCGCCGACCTAGAGCGACTCCTCAATGACAACAAGATCGGCAATGCCGACTACATTGCTCAAGCGACACAAGAGTGCGGCAGCTTTGGCATCTTAGTGCGATCACTTGTCGGTCTAGACCGCGAGGTAGCCAAAGGCCTCTTCAGCGACTTTCTCTCCGGCAGCACCTACAACGCCAACCAGATTGAGTTCATCAACTTAATTATCAATCAGCTGGTTGATAACGGGATTGTCGAGATTGGGCTACTCTACGAGTGCCCTTTCACCGACATTTCTCCCACTGGTCCTGATACCCTGTTTACCTCAGAGCAAGTTAGGCGCATTATCCAGTTGCTTGAAGAGATCAAATCAACCGCGCTGGCAGCGTAACGCAGGGTCAATCAAGCATTGTGGTCAATCGACACCTCAGACGATCCGACAGGTTAGTTGTTGCTATAAACGGCATAATCCAACAGAGCTTGTTTTTCGAAAAGTACGATGTACGAAAAAGTCGAATGAGAGGATAGGACATTTTCCTACCAATCCATTCACTCGTTTCAATGATCGCGTGATGTCAATCGAATCTAACCAGCAATTGTGTCGGCTAACGTACTACAGCACCGCAGAACCGGGCCTAGACTTTTCCGAGTTCCGTGCGATATTAACAACAGCCGAGGAAAAAAATACTCAGAACGACATTACCGGGGCATTCGTATTCGCTGATTGTCGTTTTGCACAAATTTTAGAGGGCCCGCGTCCTGCCGTGTCCAGTACCTTTGAGCGCATTCTATTAGACGATCGCCACTCCGGGGTTTGTTTGGTGGAATTTATCGAGTGTGCCGAGCGAATTTTTGCAGACTGGTCAATGAAGCATCTTAGGGTCCAACGAAAGTTTATTGAGAAAAGCGGCGTGGGAACTTTTGCACCTCAGCATTTCGATTCGCACGAACTACTTGCAATGTTCGTCAATCTATACGAAAAAAGTCTGCCGTAGTGATCGATTAACAGCGTTTTGCTGAGATTGGTCGACAAGAATTCGTCTCATGGCTTCCGCAGCCGCCGCAACAAAATGGCTTCGATTGTTCCAGGACTGTCCTCGATCGCTATGAACAAGACGCAGGTAAGCTTCATGCACCAGCGCCGTGGCTTGCAATGGTTGCCCCGGCTTTTCTTGAGCCGTCCGTACAGCGTAAGCTACCTCAGTTCGTCATAAACCAGCGGCAACAATTGTTGCGAAGCCGAAGTCGTACTCGACGAACTTCCGATTTGCTCAAGCCGCTTGCAGATAGTAGCACGCGATACGCCGAAGGTCTTCGACATACTCAAAACACTTCCCGAAATCAATTCACGACAAGGTCAGGCGGCAAGTGGAAGTGGCGGAGGCTTTTCATCGCGAGGATGCGATCAACAACCCCAATGGGGTTCCGGTGCCTCACGCTTATGCTCGCAAATGTCCCTCAGCTCCTCGCGACCTTCGCTGGATGTGGTTATTTCCGAGCGTTTCCCTAAGCCGGGATCCAGCCGACAGACGGATGAAACGCTACCACTGCGACGACAACCATCAGCGCCGGATATTTCGGGACGCTGTGCTGGGTTCTGGAGTCCGTCGGACGATTACACCGCACGACCTACGGCGAGCTGCGGCCACGCATCTGCATCTGTCAGGAATGCCCTTAAAGCGTCTCCAGGCCATTTTAGGGCACAATTCCCTCGATGTGACGCAGCTGTACATTTTGGAGGATGAATCCCAAATTAACGGTTCCCACAGCCCATTTGACCTGCTAAATGGAGTAGACTGAATCCCTGTTATCGGGCGCCGGCGCCCGAGAATTACTAGTTCCCCCTTTAAAACCAAATGACATTCTCGATACGTGATATCGCAATGGCGACGACCGCAGTCGCGTTGATGCTAGCCTTTGCGCGCACGGCGTTTCCGCTGTTCTTACTAGTATTCATTTTTGCGAACCTATTTCTCTTCTTCGGTCCCTTTGCAATCATTTTTACAACGATCATTTTCGCTGACCAACGCGGCAGCTACCTCGACATTAGCTCGAATCCATTTTATCGATTGCTAAAGAAGCTTTGGTTGCTGTCTGTCGGGTGTGTAATTGTAGTTTGGGGACTGCTGATCGTTGGCTCAACTTTTTAGCAGAGTCGTTATCGTGCTGGTTTTCGACTTCGAAATAGTTGACCGACGGCTTCCAACTAAAAACACACACGTCACGTCAGAAATTGCGTATACTTTGACCCCAATCGGTAACGCTGATATCGGGGGAACCAAGAATTGCACCAAAGTTGCGGTAGCTTGGTCTCTTCCAATGGTAAGTCGACTGCCGCAACTTGGTGAATTCAGACGTTATCACGCCACTACACGGCCAGCGATAAATTTAATGCCCGACGCAATTCGTGAACCAATCAATCTCTTTCGCCGAATCGCGGGCGTTGGCACAATCTTGCTTGGGGCGTTCGCGCTGACCTACTGCGTTGCCTACATCGGTGAACTGTGGAACACTCCGCAGCGATCACTTGCCATTTTCGTTACGACTGCATCTGTGTTGATGATGTTCATTGGCACTGCAATAGGATTTCCTGATCTTCTACCGAAAAAGATCGTTGCCGTAATCTTTTTTTTCTTCGGTGTCCTCACGATGGCTGTCGGTCTGGCAACGTTAGGTTGGGTTGCTTGCAATCTGTTCGTGGACCAACAAAAGGAATTTCGGATGGGAAATTTGAGATTTCCATTTCTTGCAATAGGCGTTGGGTTTGGCATAGCTGCCAAAAGCTACCACCAGTTAAGACATCGAGCGAACTGAGTGACCCCATTTAAAGGCCAAACAACATAATGCTCGGCGTGATAACAATGCGATCA
Source organism: Pirellulaceae bacterium (assembly GCA_041741715.1). GTDB lineage: Bacteria > Planctomycetota > Planctomycetia > Pirellulales > Pirellulaceae > Aureliella. Next base: position 6,543 of record JBGSJT010000519.1, read on the forward strand.
ACCCAAGTCGCCGAGCGTGATCTACTTTGCTAACAAATCAAACCCGGCGACGTGGGTTAACGGTACCGTTATGCAGCAAAGGCCGCTGATTCCGATGGCTCCTAGAAGGGGATGCGATGGTATCGACAAAAGCGTACGACCAGACGGCAAGCGATATGCGTCAGCCAGGGACTGAACGGGCCGAGGGAAAACTGGATGCCAGGGAGTTGATTCGGCACGCTACGCTCGCGGCCTCGAGTCACAACACACAACCCTGGAAGTTCCGCAT
>JBGSJT010000520.1:0-2957 GCA_041741715.1 Pirellulaceae bacterium
GTGAATCTCGCTGATGACTATTGGCTTGCCGATGCAATTCAAGCCAATTCGGAGGGGCCGTATGTTGGGCCCGTAGCGGGAACGGCACTGGAAACGACACTGGGCACTGTGGAAAAGAACAACACTCGTCTAGCCAATTCCGAGCTCGGTGCGCTCGATGAAGCCCCAGCCAGTTCCCTGCTCGCCAGCGCTCCCGACTACCTGTCCACCAACGCAAATTCTCCGGTGCATGTGGGCTATGACGGTGGTTTTGTGATCTCCAGCCGACACGATCAGAAGCTGGGCTCAAGCAATGATGACTATCGTATGGTTATTAACGGCTGGGGACAACTGCGAGATACGGTCTTCGATGCCCGCGGTGGAGGTTCCGATCTCAACCAACTCCAATTAAAACGGGCGAGACTTGTTTTTTCTGGGCATGCGTTCAATCCAGACTTCCGCTATTTCGTTCAGATCGATGGCCGCAGCAGCTCGGGCGATTCTATTCGCATCTTGGACTACTATTTGACTTACGACATCGGACACCATCGTTGGGATATGGACCGCGATACTTTCGGGTTTAAGACGGGACTGTACAAGATGCCGTTCAACTTGGCCCGCCAACTCAGTGGGCAAGAGCTGCAATTTTCCGATCGATCGATGTCGAGTATGTACTTCGATGTAAATCGTAGTCTGGCTGGGGGCCTCTACGGAAAATTCAATGCTCTGAGCAGGCCAATCCATTGGGAGGTGGCGTTGTTCAACGGCTTAGTTACGGGTGGTGCGGAAACCGGTAGCAGCGGAAACCTTGATAATAACAATGCATTTTCGGCGCGGATGTATTGTTTTCCGAGCGGCCAATGGCAGGAGGGCCAATTGGCAGACTTGACTTTTCATGACACGCTCGCGACCCGCTTGGGTGCAGGTTTTGCCGCGACCAAGAATGACCGCATTGGCTCCACGGAATTCAACGGGATACTCACCGTCGATACAGGCACACCGCTTTCAACGGCGCTGCCGGCGATAGTCGACGAATACCGCGTGGCGCTGTATTCGGTCGATGGCTCGATGAAGTTTGCTGGAGTCTCGGCAACCTGCGAGTACTACTTCAGAAACTTGAGCGGATTTCGCGGAGCAAGTATCCCCGATTTATTCGATCATGGTTTTTGGTTGGAAACAGGCGTCTTTATTGTCCCTCGAAAATTCCAATGGCTGTCGCGGTGGTCGCGAGTTCAGGGTAGTTCTGGTTCGCTGGGCGGGCCGGATACCAGTTCGGAAGAGATCGCCAGTGGACTCGTGTGCTACTTCAAAGATCAACAGGCAAAACTGACCGTCGATGCCACCTACTTAAATGGTGCCAGTATTAACTCATCAACACTCGATATTAACGCTGGCGATCGGGGCTGGCTCTACCGAACTCAGGTCCAATTTAGCTTTTAACTGTGTTGGTTCAGCCAAAGACGTGAAGATGTGATCTAAGTTTTTTGCGTCGAAGGGTGTGCTATTGGAACGTTTCACACCCATCCGAGAAATGGCTGTGTCCTAAGGACTCTCTAACCGGCTTCATACGATGCTTCCGGCTCTTGGACGCATGTCGCAGTAAACTCGATGCCTTCATAAGTGTCACGAAGTGCCAGCTTGTAATCGATGAAAGGTAGATCGACGGTCGCATCAGTGCCTTCGTAAATTTCCCTCAGAAACCCAGCCGGCGTTCTCCTCATCACAATTGCGAATGGCATATGTTGTTCGAGGATGACGTAACATTGCAGCGTAGGAATCGAAAGATATGCATTCAGCTTCTCATCCAGGTCATAGGCCCGCGTCGATGACGACAATACCTCGATGATGACAACTGGTTGATCCTGGTAAATGGCAGTTGGGTCGTTGCTTTCACAGACAACCTGGACGTCAGGATAATAGTATCGAGTTAGTCCCATCCAGCGCATGCGAAGCTTCATGTCTGAATCGAATGGTCTACAAGGCTTGTTTCGGAGATGAGCATGCAGGGAAGCAAAGCAATTGCCTTTGACGGTGTTGTGCCTCGCGTTGGCTCCGGACATTGCACGGACCCAGCCTTCGATGTACTCGCTGCGGGTCGCTGCCAATTCCTCCGTCGCCAAGTAATCCTCTTCCGAAACAAATTCGGATTGTTCTGCTGCACTCATACTCTTCGGTCCCTAAACAACGGAACGGCGACCGCCACTTGGCCTTTATTGCTTCGAACCAGCCGTGACCGCTTCCATGACGCGGTCAAGGTTGAAGGTGCCGGGTTTTTGTCTTGGCGGGAATTCTTTAAAACTTTGCAACCACTGGCCCACGAAACCCGCGGCAGGTGCGATCATGAACATGCGTTCGGCATACCAGCGTTGGTACCCCATCGCATTCTCATGCTCGGCTCGCTCGAACGGATCACTGCGCAGGTTCGTCAGTTTCGGGGCCCGCAACACGACGAATGGTTCCTGCCAAACTTTGAGTCCCTCAGCAGGCTGCTCCAGGAAAGTCACCTTGATGTTGCCATATCGTAGTGCCGCGACGCTACCGTCATCGGTCCAATAGATAAATTCCTTACGCGGCCATTCGGCTTTGCCCATCAGTGCCGGTTTCAGGTCGTAGCCATCCAAGTGTACCTTGAAGTTACGGTCGCCGATCTTTCGTCCCTTGAGCAGATCTTCTTTCGCGGTCGCATCACCCGCCGCAGCAACGACCGTGGTGAGAATATCTTCATGAGAACCGATATTGTTGATGACCGTACCGGGCTTGATAACACCAGGCCAGCTAATCAGAGTCGGCACGCGATAGCCACCTTCCCACTGCGTATTCTTTTCACCACGGAACATCGTTGTGCCTCCGTCGGGCCAACTGAACGTCTCGGCACCGTTATCGGTGGAGTACATGATGATCGTGTTCTCATCGAGTCCGAGCGACTTCAGCTTGTCGAGCAACAGCCCCACATGTCCGTCGTGTTCCACCATTCCATC
>JBGSJT010000521.1:0-12629 GCA_041741715.1 Pirellulaceae bacterium
GCATGCGGTATGCAGATAGAAATGAACTGGCGTCTGCTGTGAACCAGTCTAACGTAGTGCGAGAGAGCTTAGCAAGCGTTTTGCTGGACACTACCGCTGCTCTTGAGAGAATTTCGCAGCGAACTGGAAGCTCGAGTGGCCGTTTTGACGAGTGGTTGGTAGCGGCCTACGGTCACGGCGGTCGTATTGAGTAAGGCGTCTTTGTGTGTGGTACTGCAGAGACACTGTCTAGCTCTCGAACCAAGCGTGGTGGTCGGGGCCGTAGAATAGGTCACGCCAGCTCGGACGACCTGTCTCAGAGATGAGCTGCATTGGTTGCTGGCACGTGGCACAACAGCGTTCTGCGCGTGTCGACGGTTCTTCGCAGGGAGCTTGGCTAACTTGCGTCTCCGCTTGGTCCACGATAGGGGGAGGATGGAGTCGCTGGCACAAGGCGATGAAAGCCGTGCGGGTAGCACTGCTGTAACCACCAAAACATCGCGACTTAGTAAACCCATTGGGTAGAATGTGTAACGACCAACGACGAGTGAATTCAACTCCAGGCAGATTCTCTGGGACTTGCTTGTAGGAATCGATGGTCCTAACAGCCATGTTGCGGAGCAACATGTCCTCGGCGATACGTTTATTAGATGCAATGGTGTGCTTGCGAAAAGAGTTCGGCATTGCCATGGAACCTTACTGAAAACGGGAAGTCAAACTTTGCCACAAAGTTATGGCGTGAATCTCCAGCATGATTGCCGTCACAAGAAGCGCAAGTTGTTTAATCATTAAATTCGATACGGGAGGGGGCGATGAGGGAGGTCAATGAGGACATCGCTCAGTTACTTCCCAAACGCCACTCAAGTGTACTCGTCGCAGTGGCCACACAAGTGCACTGCCAGCGTTAGCGTTGTTCAAAGTCCGCCCACAGTCGAACAGGACAGCCGACGAGCGGGATGGTTGTCGTTAGTCCGCAGTTAGACAACTGTAGAAAGTTGCACCAGCAACAGCGAGCAAGAAACAAGCCACCTGAGATCGCAGAAGAAGCCTGCGAATAGTTGCGAGAAAACTGAGAGTGAAGCGGTTTAGTTCAACGTTGGGATTAACGCGGTTCCGTCACATGCGATGGAACCGCAAAGTGGACGGGCCAACGGAAATCGCGTTCAATCCGTGGTTATCGGATTAGTTTTCCGCTCGCCGACGCTGTGTTAATGTGCGCTCGTTGTTGCTGGGCTCCCGTCTCCCATCGAGTACTGCATATACGATCACGACCCCATCTTTTATTCCATACCAAATTACAAATGGAAAGCGAGAAGCAAACGTATAGTGCCAGCCATTCACCGTGGCATGTATGCCGCCATAGAGCATCAGTGAATCTATATCCGCCGCAATACTATCGTTAAAATACGAGGCCAAGTTTGGATCGATCTCCCGGTAGAAATCGCATCCATCCTCAATATCGCGCTCAGCGCCAGCGGAAATCTTGATCTTCATCGAAGACGGTCCGCGAGCCGTTTCCTTGCATCTGCCCAGTCAGAAATCGCGTCTTTACCATTCTCTATCGACTCAACCCGTTCCGCGACCACGTCGCGATGCCAATCAGGAGGGGCTGCTGACGGGCTTTCAGTTGTTAATCGTTTCCATAAAAGTTCCATCGCGACAATTTGCTCGTCGCGTGTCAGTCCGTCAATTAGTGTTTCTAGTGTCATGTCAGCCTCCAATGCACATTTTAGCCGCAGGAATGGCTGTAAGCAATCTAGCCAAGCAAAGCTCCATTGTACAGCTAAAGATCCGATAACTAGCCGTTTTGTGCGGTCCGTACAAGACGGAGGTATCGTTTCCGAGCGCTTCATCTTTTTGCCGCACATCTTTTTGTCGTAAATTACTAGCGGCCGATCGGGAACGACCGCTGACTTTTGCACTGATCAGTATGAGCGGAAAGTCCCAGGGGACAAAGTACTTTACCGGGTTGTTCGATCATCACCCAACAGGGCTGGCGGCTCGCTTCGGCCCTCCTCTGGATTAGAAGTGCTGGGCCGCTTGCGTACAGTGTCCCCGTACCATTCTCACCCGACCAACCGTTGTTGGAACCAGCGTTGATCTTCATCCGAGAGAACTGGCTGGAGCGGTGCGCGGTAGTCGAGCGAAGCGTAACGCCCATCGCGATAACATGTATCAATGATGACTTGCAATTCCATGACCACGTCTGGGTCACTTGGCCTAAGCGGCACCGGTAGACTGGGCAACGGCTCACGCAGACTCATCGCCATGCCAGCCGCCACCGACGGTCGCGTTGCGCGACGTATGCAAATTTTGTAGTCGCTTAATTGTTGCTCCGGCCATTGCTCTTGCGGCATCGCTAGTACGAACTGACCGCGCCGCAACAGATCGATCTCCACCAGATTGGCTCCACTGCGCAGTACCTCCGTTTGCTTTCGTCGATACTCGTCGCGACCGCTGACGGAAGACTTATTCTTCGGACTAAGCAGTTCAATCACCGTCACGATGCGATTGCCATCGCGACAATCGACAATTTCCAAGTGACGACTGGGAGGGGGCTCTTCCAAAATCACCTCAAACGGAACGCCCACTGCGGTCGCAGTACGATTTGGAGTTTCGTACTCTGACTCTGGCTCCTCGATAACACTGATATCAGGGTAGATGACGCGCGTCGCAATACTACCGCTTCGGACAGCGACTCCTTCTTCTATACGGACCGCCAAGTCGGCAGGAAGTTGACGATTTAGCTGCTGTTTGGCAACTGCCAGGAAGGTCGCATGGACGTCCCTCCAGTAGTTTTCCAAATAGGGATCCATGCCTGGAAATGGACTGCTTCTGTTTCTCATTTGGTCACCTCGTTACTCAACTACCTCTCAATCGTAACCCGCGGCGTAAGTAAGGACGTTTCTCGCAATCTCCTTGGAGTACAGCCATTCGGCACCTGCGCACTGAACGCGAAAAAAGCGGCTGAAGCCTGGACTCCAACGCAAAAGCGGCAATGCGCTCTACTGTCTATTTTATGCCAAACATCAATCTGCGGGTTAACAAATGGTTTGCAATTTTGGAGTCCCAGGGGACATAGCACTTTTACCAGTCCCAGGGGACATAGTACCAGTCCCAGGGGACATAGCACTTTACCGGGTGGTTCGATCATTTCCCAACAGGGCTGCGGCTCGCTTCGGCCCTCCTCTGCGTTAGAAGTGCTGGGCCGCTTGCGTGCAGTGTCCCCGTACCATTCTTCCCGTACCATTCCGTGTCCCCGTACAATTACTGTCAGAAAAATGAGGAATTTCAAAATGTCTTTTGAAATCAACTATTGACTTAAAACAAGACCGTCGCTGACCCCTTTGATCTGATCTCCCCTTTGATCTGATCTCGAAGGGGGTATCTCGATGACCAGCCATTGAACACCCGAGATATGCCTCAAAAAATCCAACGCCCGAAGCACAAACCAACGTGCGGAAAAACGGAAATAAAAAATAATTTTGAATCAGCTATTGCCAAACATTAAGACCGTCGCTGACCCCTCTGATCTGATCACCGTTACCGTGCTGTGTCCCTGTGTTCTGTTCTGGGCCGCTACGAAAGCTGACATGCACCCTTGACGCACACCGGATTGAGCATCTCATTGACATTGCATACTGAATCCGCTACCATCTCGCACCCCCTTTCACAATTTCTCACAAATGAGAAAAGTCTTCGTTGTGTACCAAGCGATCGGCGCCGTGTCCTAAGTGATCGGCGCCAAGTGACCACTGATATTGGAACTTACTAGTCGTCGTGAAAAGTTGTGCGATAAACCCCATCCCCATAGTACGATCCAAAAGAAAAGGACAGCAGCCGTTACCGCCCCGATTCATGCCGCGTGGTTAGCCGCCGTGGAGGCAGCGAGTTTAGAATGGTTTATCGACTCAACTGCCGCGACCGGGACTTGGGTTGCAGCCTACCTGTATTTTGACGGCATGGTTATTTCGAAAACCAAAGCTTTGAACGCGAATTGGCTTCTTTCTGCATGGGCTGCAAATCCACCTCCTGGAATTTTGCCAGCGCCCGGCTATGTCTTTTCATTGGACGAAGAAAACTGGGAATATCCACCGGACTGTACCGTTGGTTTCTTGGACGAATAATGTACCGATGCTTTTAGATCCAATCGATTCCCTACGGCCTGAGGATTGCTAGAAGTGCCGGGTTGTTGCTCAAGGCGTGACTTGGTCGACTTCATTTATCTCAGAAAATCTGGAGGAATCTATCTGTATGACGTAGGCAGGCGTCCGCCATGATCCAGAGTGTTTTCAATGGTCACAACAAATGGAACCGATACAGTTCGACGATTCCAGCTCTCGCTATGCTCGTACTCCTGTCCGTTGTTGGGCTCGGGGCGGGATCAATGTTCTCTATTGATCTAGCCCAGTGGTCACGCCCACGCGTTGGTACGTCGTGGATTTTATTGATTTTTCCACTCCTTTATCTCATAAAGGGAGTCGTGAAGAATGGAAGCGAGAGTTACTTTATGGCTGCGCTGATGTGTTTTCTGTTTGCAGCTTACAACACAATGAATCTATGTAACGTTGGCACGGTTGCAGTGGTTACGAACTACCTTGACGACCAGTTGCAGGCGGCTTGGTACTGGCAGGTCGGCGCATTGATTGCCAGCGGCTTGATGCTGTTCGGGCATGCGACTTTCATTGCGGGGGACAAGCGATTTCAAGTTCAGCCAAACCCAATCCTGAGCCGAAACTTTCGCGATTCCACGTGGTTCTCAAGCTGGGAGCGGATTCGGAAATCGCCCTATGTCGTACAGTTGTTTATATTGTATGGAACTTGCTCGACCGCCATTGAACTAGTATTGCTGATTCTTGATTCGAACCAACCAAGATCTTCGACTGTAGCTTCATTCGTTTACGTTGCGCCACTTTGTATTATCTATAGCCTGTTTCTACGCGGGCCTAAGATGAAAGGCAGAAGGATACTATTTCTCGTTTCGATGATACTTGCGGCTCTCGGTACGCAACTGCTTGCAGTTTGGTTGCTTCAGCGAGAACTGGGGACTAGCCAGGTTGCGACGAGAATTCGAATCATTGCACCCTTCTTTTGGGCAGCGATGTTTTGGAGCCCTGTGATGCTCCGCTTTGTTGAAACTGACAAGAATGTCGAGTATCAACCTGCTCAAGTATCCATTGGAGATCTTGTGTTCCTCACTTCTGTGGCGGCAATTGCTATTGCAGTTTCTCTGGCCCCCTTCTGGGGCCGGTAGTCGCTTCACTTTGGATTGTTCGTCGTATGGGAGTTGATCGAACAATCCTTTTAGTCGAGGCTAAGAGCTACTGGGGCGCTACTGGTCTGTCTACCTTAAAATTTTCGGTTGGGACATGCAGAGCGATTGTCTCAATTGCTTGAGAAACGATTGGGACAATCGTTCTACTCTGAGCGTTGCCAAGCCCAACTTTTTAACCTGCACAGTAAGCTACCTAACTCGGCTGCTTGGATTGCTGCAACAAGGCCTGCCATTTTACTTGGCACCAGCGTGAGACGGCGTCGAGCAATGTGGCGGGTTGGCCGGGGGTGTGCAACCACACCATTTGACCTGGGGTGACCTGGGCGGCCATGTCGGGCTCCAATCGCAGATGCATTTCGAAGCGGGGTTGGAGCAGCTTTAATTCTTCCTCGCCTGATTCCGACTGCTGCACTTGAACCGCCAGTGGCCCACCGTAAATGGCTGCCAAAAGTGGTTCCTGCAAGCGATCACTGGCTCGCGGCTCTACTTTTTCAAGAGTTCCTGTGAGCGCGGTGGAACCACTGAGGCGCACTTCAATGGGTTGACCCACAACAGCCCGCAGGCTGGCCACATCGAGTTGCCCGACCGTGGCGACCAACTCCAGTTCCTCAGCTCGGGCCACCATGGCCAGAGGCTCGCCTGCCTTTAGAAACAAGCCCACGCGACTCGCGAGATCATTCTGCACTAGTTGTCCAGCACTGGGACTCCGGACGTTCAAGTTCTCCACTCGTCGCGCCAATTGAGCAACTTGCAGGGACAGAGCGTCCCGTTGCGCAGTGGCTGACTGCAACTCAGCCAAATGGCCTTGGGCCCGCTTCAAGGCGATTGTTTCGTCGGCGATCGTCAATTCGATCCTCTTCAGCCCTAACTCAGTTTCCAAGTCGGGATTGCTCAATCTGGCGATCAAGTCTCCCGCTTCAATTCGACATTCACCACTGACTAAGATTTCCGTTAAGAACCCATCCGCTTCGGCGCGAATCAACTGCGGATCGCGCAATGCTACGTAGCCGGGGATCGTCGGCTGAATCGGAGAGGGGACAACAACGGCCAGCAGGCATATCGTAGCCAGCACACCTCCGCTGAAAACAATTTCTCTGTGCCTACCGAGCCAACTAGCGGAAGTGCAGTCAACGGCAGAGTCCGTTGTAGCAGTGTTGTCAGGCGGATTGCCATTCAACTGAAAGTTATTCAACTGAGAGTTATTCAACTGAGTGTTATTCAACTGAGTGTTATTCGACGGGTTGCTATTCAATACAGCGGCTTGAGCCAAACGCGCCTTGCGCAAGTTTAATAAGGGAGCGATGAGCGTGGCGTAGGCACCCCAAGCCACCAGAGCTACACCCACACCTTGCATGGCGAGAATGGTTCCGATCGCTAAACTAACCATCATCACGATACGATATTGATAACAGGCCAAGCCATAAATTACCAAAGCGACTGACATTCGCTGACGCGCGGGACGCCATGGAAGAAGACACTTAAATAAAAACTGCTTGGCGGCCATTTGCGCTTCGGTATACAGATTGGGATAGTTGAGCAAGTCTGAAAAAACGAAGTAACCGTCAAAACGAATGAGAGGGCTGGCGTTGAAGGCTAAGGTTGTCACGGTTCCCATGGTAGCCACCGCGCAACAAAAATATTGCAAAGCTTGATTGTCGGTCGACACGGCCATCAGGGCTGCCAGTGCCGCCAATGTCATCTCTACCAAAATTCCTCCCGCACAACATAAAATACGTTGCCAACGATTGGGGATCGTCCACAAATCGGATAGATCTACGTAGGGGACAGGAGCCATGAAAATTAGACTGATGCCTGCGGAGCGAATTTGACTGCCGACACGGACCGCCATCACGGCGTGTCCCAATTCGTGAGCCGTTTTTAAAACCAGCCAAGCCACACCCCACCACAACCAGCCATCGGAGACAAACAATTTGGCAGTAGTGGTGGAGAATAGTCTCCAGTTAGACAGCACTCCTATTGCGGCTATCAACCACAGTATCAAGACAGCCACCAGCACGGGCCAACTCAGCCACGGCGCAAACCAGCCACCGACGCGTTCCAAATGCTTACCTGCCACCAGCGGAATTTTGGTGTAGATCGGATTGAAGGAAAACTTACGCGCTGCTGCTGTCATTGGGGGCGCTCCATCGGGCCGCTGAATCAACCCCGACTTCCCCAGCCAACTCACGACCTTCAGTACATCTTCCTCGCTGACCAACTCAGTACCCTGCGTGGTTGGCTCAGCGACTTCTCCTACAGCGGCGACAACGTCACATGCCGATCGCTGACCGTCCAGCGCGCTGGCAATCAAATACTCCATGCGACCCAAACGCAGAAAGCGTTTGTCGGGAGCTCTAACGGCATACCACACGCGAGCCCCCTGATCGTGTACGGTGAAGTGCAGGTTGGCGAGCAAAGCGGGTAAAGGTGGATTTTGCATGGCGAAGTCCTAACTACCAAGCTAACTTTTTCATGGCCCACAGCGTCGGACGATGAAACAGTAACCAACCGATGGTTTGCTGGTCGGCAGAAATACGGGCTGTCCCGCGCATGCCGGGACGGAGTTGGTTCGATTCATTGCTGACGTCGATGTTCGCACCGAAAACCACTTCGGCGTCGACCACCTTGCCACGTGGGTCAATGCGGTTTAGTTCCGCAGTCCACTTGGCACCTGGTGCAGCGTCGACGCGCACCGTGGCTTGATCACCGACTGAGATCCGCGCCAAGTCATCGGTACTCAAGTGAATCTCGACGCGCATGTCATCCATGGCTGCAATTTCGAAGAGCATGTCTCCGCGCGAGACGGGAGCTCCATCGCTTTGGAACCAATCACCTTGCACCACCACGCCATCGGTCGGACTGCGAAGTTCCAATCGTTCGAGCTGTCGCTGAAGTGATTCCAGTTGAACCGCAATGCGCTCTTGTTCTAGTTGCGCCAATCGCAATTCTCCACCAGCCCGATTGGCCAGAGCGGTATCGCGCTTCTTACTGGCGGTTTCATAGTCCGCTTGTGCTGCAGATAGTTGCCAACGCAGTTGCTCATCATCCAAATGCGCGAGCACCTGTCCCTGTGCCACTAAATCGCCGGGGCGGACGGTGGCTTCTCGAATACGTCCATCAATGGGACTGGCCACAAAACTTTTCGATGCCGGTTCGACCGTGCATGGCCGTTGCGGCCAGTAGGGAACGGGAATCGCCATGCTAGCCAAGAGACAACCGACTATCAGCAACGCAACCTGTCCACGACGTCGTCGATAAAAGTGCAAGCGTCTGCGCCAGCCACTTATTTTGGTCCCAACTCGACATTGCCGCCAAACTTGCAACCACTTTCGTAGCTGCTGTTGTGTTGACGCAATCAGCGTGGCGTAGACCTCCTTGCCTTGCAGTTGTTCGGCCTGTCGGATGCAGACCACGATCCCCATGCTGAATGATTCACCAACGTCAATTGAGGTCGTTGCCTGTCCACCAGCAACATGTCCACCACTAAAACTCAGCACCAATGCGTAATCGGTCTGTTGGCGGAGCTGTTGTAAAACCAGGGATGATTGGCCGCTGGCTGTCGCAAACAGACAGGATTGTGAGGAAGATACAGCCTCTGCCACTGAGGAGCGGATCGCAGAGCGAATATTGGCGACTTCCGTCGATGGCGCGCTACTAGCCGTCAGTTCGCCATCTTCGCCCTGCAATCCGAAGTGAATCGCCCCGCGAAATGCCGTCGCCAAGCGACTCAGAGTCAATTGCAGCGATTCGTCGGTTCCATCTGGTGGGCAACTATTCCAATCGATCAACCCCGCCGCAGCCTTCGGTGGGACAGGCTGCTGGGGCTGCGCGGATGGACCAACGTTTCCTCCAACGAAACAGTCCGGAGTAAAATTGGCATTCAAAATGTCGGTTGAAATTTGCACGAGCCAGTCGTTCCAGTTTCGATTATGTTCGTGGCGGAGTTGCGTCGTGCGTGTCCAGCAGCAATGCGCAGCGTGAACCAAAAATCTTTAGTTCGGGATTGTCAATCAGTACACGCACCTCGATCAAGCCACTCTCACCATCGGCCACCGGCGACACATGCTCCACCTCAGCCAGTACCTGGCGACCATCTCCCAGTCGCACTCGGACCTGACCATTGCTAGGCAAACCTTCAACTTCGACCACTTGTAGGAAGAAGCTGGCTCGCAGTCGTGAAACATCAACGATTCGCAGAACCTCGGGACTTGTGGGCGATACAAATTCCCCCAGCTCTTTGTGGAACTCGGTTACTACTCCGGCTATGGGAGCTGTGATGGTCCGTTGCTTGATTTGATGCTTAAGTCGAACCACCTGCAGTCGCAGCACTTCTTGATCTTCGATCTCGGAAAGCAAGCGACCTTCGGAGACTTTTAAATCAGCTTGTGCCCGCTCCAGTTCAGTTTGGGAGCTAAAACGATTCTCGCGAGCCGCTTGCAACGCCTCGACTCGACGACGATTTAACTCAACATCCGCTTGTGCCGCCGCGTGGCGTCCAGTGGCCGAAGCTTGGGCTTCGACGATCGCCAACTGCGTCTCCATAGCGCTGCATTCGATTTTGGCCAGTGGTTGACCAACGCTAATACGCTCGCCGAGCTTCACCAGCAAACTTTCCAACAAGCCTGGTTCGACGCAAGCCAAGTCACTTTTCTTCCAAGGCTCAAGCACACCATCGGGAGCGTAACCGTTACTCAACGACACTCTAGACGATGGGCTTTGACCGCTGGCTGGTAAGCACAGCAGCGTCACCACCAGGGCGACTGCCATTCGAATAAAGGGGTTCAGTGGATTCATTCTCATACGATTTAAACAAGTAGTGATCCCTGCGAAACAGGGATGAGCACTAAAAGCTAGTACGCCATTAGGATTGTCCAAGCGTTTCGCAAGAGGATGAACACAATTTCTTGCGCAGAAGGGTGACTCTAACGGTTGTGACGATGTTGCAGGCTGGAGTGTTGGAGTGATGGGGGACAAGAAACTTGTCATTTGTCATTTGTCATTTGTCATTTGTCATTTGTCATTTGTCATTTGTCATTTGTCATTTGTCATTTGTCATTTGTCATAGTCAACCTGAAACCTGAAACCTGAAACCTGGAACTTGGAACCTGGAACCTGGAACCTGGAACCTGGAACTTGGAACCTGGAACCTGGAACTTGGAACTAGTTCTGTGCCATGGGTAATAGAGAGCCTGTGGCTCTTTTAAGATTGGCGATGGCTATCATGTGATCGGCTTGGGCTCGGGCCCAACTATTCTCGGATTGGATCAATTGGATTTGGGCATTGAGCAATTGATCCAGCAATAGATTTCGAGCAGTACTATCCAGAAAAGCATTTTGCCAGCGGGCGATGAGATAATCGAGCTCGGCGTGAATGGCCAGAGTAGAGCGGACCGACGATTCGAGTTCGCTAAAGGCGGCTTCTAGCCGTGCGATAGCCCCTTCTACCGTGGCACCCACGGTCAGCAACGTGTGGTCGAGTTCAAGCAATGTTCGTCGCAATTCCAACCGTCGCTCGCGCAGAATCGCTTTGGCTGCCGTGTTACGATAGGGACGCAAGTAAGACAAACCGGCGGAATAGCTGGGGGCACCCGTTGAAAATTGGTCACCAAACGACTTGGCTGCATCAAAATCACCGTTCAAACCACGGACGTAGCCCTCCATGACCAGATTGAGCGTGGGACGCAGTTCATTCTCAGCCACCTGCAACTTCACGCGCGAGGCTTGTAGGCTGATTCGAATCGCTTGAATTTCGGGATGATAATTGAGAGCCGTGGTCAGTTCGTCTTCGCGCGACACAACACTAGGCCAATCGGCAGTTGCAGTCAGCGGTATCAATTCATCGCTGGGCGCTTCGCGAAGTTGCGGAGCAGCCACCGCCGCCCGGAGATTGGCCTCGGCGGTTTGCAATTGGGCGAGAGACTTAGCCCGAGCCGCACGTTGTTTGAAGATCGCCGATTCGGCCCGCAATTGCTGGCTCTTGAGCGTATCAATATCTGTACGGCCGATTAATTGTTCGCGCAATTCATCTAAGCTCTCAAGTCCATGTTCGATTTGTCGATAGCTGGCTCGCGCGGCAACCAATTCCCAATAAGTGGTGGTGATTGCGAGCGCATGTTCTTGAATCTGTTTGACTGCCTCTTGCATCCCTTCGTCGGCTCTCAAGCTGGCGATGACATAGGTCGAGCGATTGTAGGTCACGCCTGCTCCGCGCATCAGCGGCTGGGTGTAGCGCATGACCATCTTCGTGTCGGCCTGATTGCCCGGAACGAAAAAGTTTGAATTGCTATCCTTAAAATTGAAATCCTGAGCCAGCTCGCCTAATCCACCTCGAGTGTTCTTGGCGCGCAGCCCCGAACTATTGTTCCAAATGTGATCGTTGAGACGACCAGAGGTACCGGTCGTCAAGGTGTTTCCGACGGGGTCAGAGGTGTCCTTGAAGATGGAATCGACGAATGCGTTGGGATCGAATTGACCATTGGTTGCCGCCGCCTGTGCTTGCAAAATCTGTGGTTCGATCAGCACTGATTGCACCAGCGGCGAATGCTCGACGGCTAACCAGATTAGTTGATCTAACTCCCAACCTTGGGCTGCGGCCTGAGGATTAAGCCGATTGACTTCCGTTTCTACCCACCAGGGCTGAGTTAGCGCCGACGCTGGCGAGCTGCTTGTTAGCGCCGAAGGATCCGAGGTAAGCATGAATTGTCCGAAATCAATCGGAGACTCAATTGTCGGGATAGCGTCCGGGGAGATGGTCAGGTCCTGGGGGGCGAACGCTTGCGAGGGGATTTGGAAAGTGGACTGAGCATGCGCGCTCCCACACACACTAGCCGTCACGGCTAGGGCAAGCCCCAGTCTGCAAAGAGTCATCCTCCCTGACCACTCCACCAGCGTTCCTTCACATCTTCCAATTGTGTGTTGATCCGTCGCTAGCATCCATGCACCGACAGACTCCTAACAGTTAATCGGAGTTGTTCGCGATGCGGGTACATCGGCATGAGATTATGAGGTACAGGTTTGCCCCCTGCCATGCGGATGAAAGGTACAGACCGCACAACCCCACCCAAGCGAATCCCAAAGCTACTTTCCTAGACTATGCATCTTGAATCGCTGAATGTAATCGCTGAATAGAGTCAGGCTCGGCACCATCGTTACAATCGGTAAACTTTCCTATTTCCACGACCTCGTACCAGCCCATCTCATTTGTCAAACGGAGCGGTATAGGTATGCGTGAGCAAGAGTTGTCCAGGATCGGTCTGACGGGAGCACGAGCGCTCGTTCGTTCCGTCAAGTCAAAACCGGACTATTCAGGTACTCCCCTGAGGGGGAGTCGCGAGTAAATAGCGCGGAGGGGGGGGCCGCCAAGACCACCCCCCGC
>JBGSJT010000522.1:0-12487 GCA_041741715.1 Pirellulaceae bacterium
AAACGCTTTAGCCTGAGTATGCTCAAGCAGCAAAAAGACAAGTACAGTATCGCTATGCGACGTCGAGTTGCTGGATGGAACCTCGACTATCTTGCAAAAGTACTAGGAATTCCCTTGCTATAGTATGCGTTGGCCCTGGTCCACTCTCGGGATGCTTTTCTGCCAGGATCTCTCCGGTGGCACAAAGCCGCCGCACGTACCATGGCGACAAGCCCAACCGGTTGGCAGCTTCTGAAGTCGAATAAAAGTCGCGGTTGACGGGCGGTGACATCAATGTGAGCAGTAGCTGTTCGATCCGCTCTAAGCGCTGTGCTAGTTCGTCGGCTGTCATCGATCACCTTCCTCTCGCTACCACCCAGTAAACGCTTAACAGGTTGAGTAATGGTCTTGGCAGTTGTGGTGTGGTCGCTAGTGGCTTACCAATTCCATCTGTCTGATGTCTGTACAGGAGACGGTCACGCACTTTTGAAGTGCGCTAGCGATCCGTATCCAAATTGTTCTCGTTCAGACTGGCCTGCTCGACGATCCAGGTGTGGGCGAGATCGAGAACGTATCGCACCTGTGGAAGGTCCTTACCGCTAAACAGCGAAGACTTAACCCACTTGGCGTCGCTGACGAAAAGCCGGTGCACGGAAATCTGGTGTTGAACTGCCTTTCGTCGGCGAGTCTGCCGAATGGTTGCGACAATTGCGCCGACCCGAATTTCGTGAGCGATCTTGGATGTCATCCATCGCTCCTAGACTTCGATTTATTCGCCGAGCTGATCGCTTCCAGTTTGCCCAGCAACTCCTCAAGCGATTCACGTTGGTCGCTTTCAATGCAACCATCGGCAAGCAGTTCGGAGCAAAGCACATGGACCAGGCTGATCAAATGCTTCAGGTCATTCGGAGTTAGCCAATGCGACACAGCACCGTTCGATACATCCGTTCGATAGATGTTGAAGCGGTATTGCCAGCCGATTAGTTCGTCGCCAGTCTTGTACAGGGCACTGGTAAGCCGCCCGGCCCCAAGAAGTTCGTAAGGCTTCATTTCAATTGGAGTAATTCGCATGCTTTAGTCGTTTCTCATCAGAGGTAAGTTTTCTGAAAACGGGGCGGCTGGAAAATCTCCAGCCGCCCCTCAAAACCGATCAAAACCCTCTCATAAAGCGAGTTGCCGCTCAGTACTCTGAAGGCAGCAACAACGTCGTCATTTCACGGTCAGCTTCCGTGATCACGTAAAACGCTTCTCCATCCTCAGTGAGATAACGAGAAAACAACCGACCACCATGCAAAAAGGCGTGTTCGTTGATTTCCCGATCTTCCTCACATAGGTCTCCCCAATCGCAAACCAAATGCCGTGCTACTGCCAACGCGATTTGCTCCGGAGGAATGCTCAGCAGTACCCCACGCGTTGCATAGACCTTGCCCATTTCAACTTGCGATCGTTCCTTGGCTTCCGTGTTCTTCATAACAAGTCGTCCCAAAAGTGACTGGCAAGTTGCACTTGCCAGTCCGTTAATCAACTAACCCTCAACGTTGTCCAACGTTAAGATTTAGCTTTTGCTTTGCGCTCGGACTCCTCGCGATTGAAACACCAGCTGAAAGCCATTTCGGCGCCTTTTGCCACGAACAACAAATCGTCACGTCGAAAAGTCGTGGTGTCTTTGAAGCCTTCGCCGTCTTTGTATTTACGGGTGAGCTTGATCGTGTACCACGCCTCTCCTTTGTCCGATTCGTTCTTCCAAATAGCTACGTGGATGCCGTTACCCACGTTGATGCGTTTGCTTGGCTCGTTTGCCATCCTTTCTCCTTGCGTGCTATTCACACGCTGTGTTAATGTCAGCTGATGGGCCCTCCCATTCGAACTGACCGTCTTTGGTAAAAAAGGGAGCAGAGAGAGCGGTAACTCTCTCTGCTGTTTAACTAGTCTGGTTTAGCCACAACATCCGTAAACAATGTCGAAAAACAGTAGGTACTGACATTGAATGGCGGATAGCCGGGTGGACACCATCTGGAGAAAATTGCACCAACGTAGCACTTGCTACCTTGCTGATACTCCTCCAGTCTTTGAATGTTTGCGTAGTTGCTTTCGATCTCGTACTGCTCGAGATCGCCAAAAATTCCGCAACTGTGCAGATCAAGCGCTCGGCCCAAGAACATTGCGGGAACAATTTCCCAAATGCTTGGACTGAACGTCACAGTTCCCAATCTGAACAATGGACCATCCTCACAAAATGCTGGTGGGATATTGAACAGTGTTGTAGATTGGGCATGAACAAATGTGTTTTCTAAATGCATAAACCTCCTATCAGTTGTGTGTTCGTTGAATAAAGGCCTTGCGGGGCCGAGACGATGTACTCGATTTTGTAGTTGCTCCCGATCGAGTGGTGGAAGCCGGAGAAACGCAGCTTGCAGGCTACGTTCTCCGTGAAAACCAAAGACATTTCTGTTTTAAAACCATCTTCGTTGCAGCGAAGATTCATGGAGTAGAGGCCCTGGTTTTGGCGTGCTCGATGAACAGATTGTCTGTAGGAACCAGCAAAAAGTATTCTGGGATGGGTTAAGGATTCCGCTTACCGATCGTGGCACCACTAATGACGTTGCGACGCTTACGTGGAGTAACCACGGGTGCGGGACCAGGTGGCGGCGTTGGCTTGATAACAGGTGCAGGACCAGAGGGTGGAAGTCCGCCCTGTCCAACAATCACCGAGCGAGCCGACAATGCCGGCCATTTTTCCAATGATCGCCGCTGATACTCTGGGTACGTTAAGTGGTATTCCGTTCTCGCTACGAATGGAATGCCTTGATACTGTGCATAGCCTTCGCTGGCTGAAATGCGCGTTATGAATGCGTTGCGTTGACTGGAAGCGTGCGCAATGGTGGTGGCGTCGTATCGATCTACTAAAATCTCTTGCCTAGATAAGGTTCGATTTCCCTGCGAATCAATGGTATTCGTAAAAATGTGGTCGACCGCTTTTCCACCCAATCGCTGTATCTGCTCGATAGCGTCTCGACCAGAAGCATTGAGCCAGATCTGTGTGGCGGTGTTACCTTCAACCGTGGGAACGAAGTTGTTCTTGTTGGTCTTTAGGTCGTCCACCGTTTGATTCAGAAGGATGACGGAGATCCCCAGCGAGCGAGCTTGCCGAAGCGCTAGTTGCAACACGCCAGGTGCAAGCATTTGCTGGAACTCGTCTATGACGAGCAGAAGGTTGCGTTTTCTAACAGTCGCAGAGGTTGCGGTGGCCAGCAGCATTCCCAACATCGATCGGCTAATCTCAGCCGAGTCGATCGGTGCTACGAGTGGGTTCAATCCCCAATAGGCAAGTGATTGTTGTGTGAATAGCCTCTCGAACTTGAGCTCAGCGTCGCGAGCCGTCTGTGGATGATGGGGGCCAGGATTGAACATTTCGACCTGCGCCAGTCGTCGGATCACGAGAACAGCCTGCTCCCCATCCCGCTTGACCGCTTTGCTCAGTTCGTCCGGCCGCGCGTGGACCAACTCATAGGTAATTCTCTCGTGAAGCTCACGAAAGCTCTGAATGTTGGGATACTTGCGAAGTACGTGCTCCAGAACCGTGTAAGTGGCGTCGGTGTACCAGGATTCACCGTAGTCTCGCTTGGTGCCTATTCCCATCCCCGAAAGGATCACGTTGGTGCGCTCCCCAGGGCTCATTGCCTTCCAACATGTCTGGGAGAACGGCGAACAAAACTGTGTCGCCCAGCCATTTCGGTTTGTAAAGTGCCAAGTAGGTAGAGGTGGCTTGGATGTGTCCTTGATCGCCATCGACTGCAGGGTATGCCATAGCTCAAATGTATCTGCCTTGAGGTCGAAAGCTGCTACGCTGAAGCCCCGGAAAATGAATTGCTCAAGGAGATACATGAGCAGGGCCGTTTTGCCTGCTCCGGTCGCACCAGCTATCCAAAGATGGGAACCCGCGGTTTTAAGTGGCAGCAAAATGGGCGAGGAATCCGCCATCACGTTTCCCAACAGGACGCTGTCGCGTTCTATGGTGTTGGGTGAAGTCGAGAGATCATGCTGCAGCTCGTCCCAGTAGTTAGCAATAGTCGCCGAGTTGCGAAGGCCGCCAGCAAGTCCAAGAATCGACTGCACGCCCGAGTACAACCCAAAAATCAAGGTCACGAGGGGCGCAAGATGGATGATCGACTGACCAGCGAACCAAAAGGCAAGGCTGCTTGGATTCGGCTCCGCCTTGAAGATGATCGATTCAGTGAATGTCAGCTGCGCCAAGACAGCGACCGTAAGGAGCACGCGACTGAATTGACTTCCGCCAGGACTTCTCCATATTCCTGGTAGACGGTGTTCCTGTGGGTTGTAATTCAGCCAAGATCTCATCGCCTGCCAAAAATCTCGTGCGACCGGCACGGGCACAATGTGGCTCGGCACCGCCTCAGTTTTCCGGAATTGCTCTGCCACTGCGCGCGGAACCGGCGAACAACAGCAATATCCAATGTAGTGGCAGCGAAATACGTAGATTAAAGCAAGGAGCGAAATGAGACCCGAAGCGGCGACCAGAATCGGTACGAATCGAAACAAAATCCAAATTGCCGCACAACAGCCGATATAGCACCAGTACCGCTGATTGATTCTTGCAACTAGGAACATCCCCACCAACAACAGGATGAACACCAACGTAAACATGGGAAAGCCTCCCCATTGGCTTAGCAGTGCAACCAGAACAATAAGCAAGTTGATCAAGCCCGGCAAAAATGGGATTGCTGCTAGGAAGAGCAGCTCACCGATCATGCTGAACGAGGGATCATTTCTTACTGGCCAATTGAGCGACAGCCGCTCCTTAGGGAGTTGCGTAATGTCAACAGGGTTCTCAAATTTCGTTCGCGGACCGCGGAGTGTCATAGTGGACTCGCTTAAAGGAGATTGCAGAGCTCGGGATAATCGAAGACGGCACAGGGGGGATACCAGGGATCTTGATCGAACTCGGCTATTAAAGCCTCACGTCGTTCTGGCGTGGTAGTAATAGTCACGAGCATGAACTGCTCAGTATCGAGGAGTGCGGCAAATTCCGACTGCTCCCGAAAACAGTGAATTTGCTTCTGATGTTTGCGCAATACATGATTTGGATAATCACTCATTTCTACGTGGATCAGCGCCAGACGTTTAACCCCGCCATCTGTTACGAAGCACATTGGGCATCCCAAGTACTGCTGTGGAAACCACGGATACTCAGCTAAAACCTCTGAGGGTAGCAAACGTCGCCGTATCGTTTCGCCCAGGCAACAAAACGCAAGAGTTCCCAGATCGATCGGTAATACTTGCTCACCTCTCGGGAGCGACTTGCTGCGCGGAGCGCCAAATAGCCGAACACTGCGATTTCCAAGCGTGTAGTACACTGTTTTGTGCCAAAGTCGATGCCTTGCTAAATAGCCGTCTTTGACTAGGCGCGTAGTGACCTGGCTCACTGCGTTGATTGTTTTGGTCGGCATGAACATCCGGTGCAAAACTTGCAGCGTCGTTATCCACATTCGATCGGCATGTCGAAGGATATCGTTGTCGCGCCGGACAGGTAGATTTGGTTCAAACGGGTGTGTACCCATGACTACATAATCCAATAGGGTTTGAATTTCAGTTGATCGTGAAGTGCTTCAAATCGTTCCGGTGGATAGGTTCCCGCATACTCGACAGCAATCAACACTTCGCCAGTACGAGGATTCGCGAAATGCGCATCTTCAACTTTCTCACCATGCCCACGTTGATTCGAATAAACGTCCTCCCCGACCCAACAACGCTGCGTGAAGCGCGGCCACCGCTGCACGGCATATAGGTAGGCCTCGGTAACTCCCAATTCATGGCTCGCTTGGCTTCGCTTAATTCGTGCAACCCCAGGTACAGAGAACTGTGACCGGGCAACTTTAGTGCTGCAAAAAGCTGTCATTTGGATCGGTGCAATGGTTCGGAATCGCTCTTTCGCTTGGTAGGAGAGCTTTCCGAAATGCGGGGTCGGATCGCCGGGCGTCCAACGCAGTAGCGGGCTGCGTATGGGTGGAATCTTCCGCGCACGCACCTCAACCTCCTCCAAGAAGTCAGCTGCCGTGAGCGCTTTTAGCGTCCGCCGGGCACTCGACTGAGACACTCCCCACCATCGTGCAACCTGGTAAGGAGCAATCAATCGAATGCCTGTCGCGGATGCCTTCAGCAACTGCCAATTTCTAGGGTTTAGCAGCACCGTTCTTCTCCAAATCAAAGCCGACACGTTTCCCACCAGCCCGAATCAAGTCAGGCACTTTCACGAAAGCGACGACTTCCGCAGCCCGCAACTGAGGTGTGTTCTTCGAGTCGGCCCAAGTCAGCAATGGCGTTATGCAGTCAGCTATTGTGTCCACGTCGCCGGAGCGCGCTGCGGGCTTCGTACCCACCACGTTATGTATGGCGGGATCAATGGCATCGCCAGCAACTACCTCCTGCACACTGACGCCCAACGCCTCAAGGTCTTGTCGGTGGTAAACCTGATAGCGCTGGAGCATCTTGTAGAGCATGAGCCCCGCCATATCGTCTTTCCGAACTTCCTCTCGCAACTGTCTGCGATCGGTCAGAACATCGATGTATCGCCGAATAGCGAGGCTTATGGCGGCATCGCATCGATCGCGACTTAACAACAGTGCGCGACAAAGCTCTCGATAATCGAGCGTTCCACCCTCCGCGCGTTCCGATTGCACGCTGTTCATCCTGCTTAACAGTCGATCAAGGACTTCCAGCACAATTTTTTGTTGCGCTGCTTCAAGTCTGGCATTGGCTTCAACCAGATGCGTATTGGTTCTTGCGAGAATCTCAACGCGGTCATTTAAATCTGCCAGCGTTGGTTTCTTTTCCGTTGTCGTGCTCTTCTTCACAGAATTTGATTTCATGAAATTGATGCTCCACATGATTTATTGGTCTAGCTGAGGTAAAGCTCAAGGATCTGGGCAAACAAAGCGGGGATACGTTGGGGGTCATCGGTGTAGAAATAATGCACTGGACTCGTGGCCATGCGAGTCAGATAACCTTCATCCACTGATTCACCAATTCCGAAACAAATTAGCTCGGTGTCGGACTTCAGTTCAGTTGCCACGGCCTCGGCGGTCTCTGGGTTATTGGGATAACCGTCCGTTACCAAGATGGCAAGTTTGTGCGCACCGGAGCTTTGTGATCGAAGTTCATCGCGGGCAATTTCAATTGCCTCGGTCATTAAGGTGCCTCCACCAGCACTCAAGCTCTTGGTAGCCTTCACAATGTCAGCCTGAGGAGTTCCAAAAGGGCTCAACAGGCCTGTCTTGTGTCCAAAGGTAACTACCGCTGTGCGAACATCACTGCCGACGGTTTGGTTAACTACGTTCTCAATTGCGATCGTTGCATTTCGGAGTTTTACGCCTTTCATGCTTCCAGATATGTCCAGCAGAATCGCCAAATCGATCGGCTGTTGAACGCTCTCCTCGTCGTCGCTCGTGGATTCGGATTCCAAGCGACCGGAGACTCCCTCCAGCTGCGAGTTTTCAAAGGCAATCTGATAGTGCGTAGCGCCCGCACTAATCGAAAAGCCGACCAACACCTCATGCTCACCGGCGGGCAGGTCCAGATCGTGGACCACCTTTCTCAGCCGATTTACTTCTGAATCATCTAGCAGCGATGGAATCCCTGGCTCCGCTTTAGGGACCTGTACGCCAGCCTTTGCCTCCACGATTTGGATATTGAGTCTTGCCGTGCCACCATTGGAGATGATTCGCTGTCCCGTGGATCTATAGATCTCGCCGGTCGACTTGATGATCGTATTGGTAGGTACGATCATCTTGTTCGTGTAGTACTTGGAACCATTCGTGCCAGCGGCCATCTGTATACCGAGGCCACGCCCGATATGTGTGTCCGAATTCTCATTGCGATAACAGGCGATCGCCGCACCGCTGGCAACGACGTGCGAAGCGCTGCTTGAGATCAATATTTCATCCGCTGGTTTTCCAGTAACCTCAGCGGTATGGTGAAGGATCGCACGCGCCATCGCAGATCCACCCGCCAGAGCAACGTGGTTGATGTCGGCAAAGCTCAAGCCTGAATCCCCGAGCATGCCAGAAATGGCGGTTCGGAACGATTGCCAAAACACTTCCGTCAGTTGATCGTAGGTCGCGGCTGTAAGCGTCAATTCCTCTGGGCCTGAGCGTCCCGAAGTAAATGTGCTTGCCTGCTCATTGGTTGATAGCTGTTGCTTGAGGTCGGCTGCCGCCCTCCAGATTTCAATGGCAAGTCGACGCTTCTTGTCTGTGTTCAGCGATGGATGGGCTAGATTGAGCCCTCGGTGCGGATCGAAACAGTCTTCGATTGGCAGTTTGAGTTGCTTTGCCAAGTGAACAAAGATCACGCCGGTGATATTGTCACCACCTAGAAAATTATCCCCAGTTGCACCCACCACAGTGTCGAGGCAGCCCTGAGACCACTTGTGAACAGTGCAGTCGGTTGTTCCGCCCCCCAGGTCGATAATAACAATTAGGTCATTCTGCTTGATAAGATGCTGATATTCCTCTACCAGCCGATATCCGGCCGCTGCTGGCTCGGGCATGAAGTGATCAATATCGATACCAGCGAGTTGTCCCGCCTCCCGTAGACAGTCTGTTTGCTGAATCCCATACGAAGCCGGATGGGTCACACAGATAATCAAACCGTTTCGCGGCTTGCTGCCGTCGAGATGTTGTTGGATCTCTGGATCTGACTTGCAGGCGATTTTGATCAGCTCGCGGATGATCTCCCCAGTTAATTGAATTGCCGTATGCCCTCCATAGACTGGAGCCCCAGGCTCGTCGTACATTCGACGTTTAAAGTGCGTGTGTAGACACTCAGGGTTCTTGAACGCCGAACGAAAGCCATTGCTTCCAACCTTCGGTGCATCACCCTCTGACCAAAACACGGCACTCGGCAGTTGAAGCCCTTCACCTGGAATCGAAATCTCTGATAGACGCCCATTCTTCATAGTCGAAATGGCGCTATTGGTGGTTCCCACATCAAAAACCAAAACAAGTCTATTGGACATAATCTGCTTCTCCTGTTGAACGAGTTGTTAAGCTGGAATTTTCAGTCGAGCACACGCTCCCCACTTGGCGAGCGTGCGCGTGTGAACAAAAGTGGCAACGGCGATTAGGCCGTGAGAGATTTGCGACCGCGCTTCTTCGAATCGGCTTCGAAAGTACCGGACTCTTGCAAGTGCGACTTGGTAGGGGCGTCATCGATAGCAACCGGACCATAGCTGTCGGCAAGCAATTCGTTGGCAAAGCCAACACCGGCAGCGCCGCTACTTGCATCCATACGCTCCAGAGCCTCCTCCAAATAGGCTGCGGAACGAGTCGCTCCCGAATCGCGAAAAGCTTTGATTCGGTTCTCGAGGTCGGCTCGGTAAGCTGCTAACTCAAGCGCCTGATGCACCTCAAAGCGCTTGAACAAACCGGCTACAATCAGTCCGGCAAGCCGATTCTGTATCGCCACCAGAAAACTAGAGAACTGCATAATGGGTCCCTCAAATAAATGAGGAACACTCGACGAAGTGAGATGCAGCGAATAGAATTAAGAGAACCGCTTCGTCTCAATTCCGCGACATCTTCTCGAAGAATGTTCCGGGATGTGATGAAACAAATGGGCTCAGCAGCGATTGCAACTCGTTGCTGGGCTTTTTTCGTTTCATGGAGAATTACCGACTGAACACACTGTCCAGTTGGCACAGTAACGCTAGAAGAATGCACCTCAGGCGCACGCGCAGACGCGTGACGAAAGATTTGACAATCATTGGAGGTGCGTTGAATCATTGCTGGTACTTGGCCGCTTAGGCCACAAAAAAACGACGATCAGTGTCGTCCCCTTCGGAACACACGTGACGTCGTCTTTTTGCAATGATTTACTTTTGGCGGCCAAGCCTTGTGCGGAAGTTATCCGCACGATCTCATCTTACGGCTAAGACAAGCTGAGTCAACAAGATTTTTCTTTTTTTATGTTGGTACTACGCTGCGTTTCCACTTTCGATGAGTTCATATCTCCGCTACCTCGCACGCAACCCGGCGCCGTTTCCTACTGGCATGCCCTCAGATGAAGCGCGCTTCAAACCGAGTTCTGTCAAGCGATATCTTGGTCGATGGCTCTTTTTGTTGCACTCGAAAGTAGCGAGTCGTTGGCTATTAATTGATGGTCGGTCGTTGCCTATATCGGAATCACCGGCTCGATCTCGGCGAATAATCCGAGCGACTGTTGGCAGCAATCGAACCGAAAGTAGCTGGACTTTTGATGCGGTCAATTGTCGAAATCTAGACTCACTTTCCCATCGATCAGCTTCAGGCGGCCACTGAATGGCTGACCTGATTTGGATTTGAATCCTTTTAACACTCCAGTCTTGCCGTCGCGGAGGAGTGTCTTAGCCGTGCGGGCTGAAATCCGTTTGCCCGAAACGGTCTTCCAAATCGTCAAGCCGCAGCCTTCGCGCCAGCGACTGCAACTGAACGATTTTGGCTGCTCTACAACGGCCGCCCCGCAAAGTGGACATGAGCCAAGATCGGTCGACCGCTTTTGCGTCACTGGCCGACTTGAGCTGTCCGAACTTTGTGTTTCTCCCGGCCTGTTGCGGGTTCCCTTAGATCGACCAGTAGGCTTTGATCGACCTGCAGCCTGTGTATGGTTCTGTTCGTTGACTTGAGGTACGGGGACCTCAACCAATTCGCCCGAGCTCAGCAGACTCAGAAGGCATTTTGGCTCGCCGCCTATCGTGATGGGCTCACTGATTACACCATATTGCAACAATTCGCGAATCTGCCGAATGTCGAGTTGATGATCGCGGTAGGTCGGCTGCAGTACGAATCGGCAGCCTTTGCGCCAACCGGAACAACCATAAGCCTGATTGCCAAGGATGATCGGCTGTCCGCAGCGCGGGCATGCACCCAGCTTTGTTTCGTCGATCGCCTTGTTGTCGATGGATTGAATCAGTTCACGCGTGTACTCAGCAATCTCTTGCATGAAGGGTCCGGGCGCTGCCTGGCCCGCTTCAATTCTCTTGAGCTTTGCCTCCCATTCGCCGGTCAGCTCGGGGGATTTCAGATTATGGTCTCGCACAATCGCCACCAAGTATCGGCCCAGTTCCGTTGCGACGAGGTTCTTCATCTCACGCTGGATGTATTTTCGCTTCAACAAAGTTTCAATGATCGCGGCGCGAGTGGCCGGTGTTCCTAGTCCTTTCTCCTTAAGCGCTTCCCGCAGCTCCCCTTCCTCGACGAGCTTCCCGGCTGTGTCCATCGCGCCCAGCAGTGTGTTCTCGCTGAAGTGTTTGGGTGGGGTCGTTTCGCCAGCTTTGAGAAAGGGTTCATGTGGACCACTCTCACGCGGTGTGAAATTCGGCAATGACTGTTCGTCCTCCTTTTCAGCTTCCACAGACTTGCGGGGAAACAACACAGTCCAGCCGGCTTCGATCAATCGTACCCCTCTGGCACGAAATGCGACTTCATTGGTGATACCCTCGACCGTAGTCACTTCCTTCAAACAGGGCGGGTAGAAAGCGGCGATCAATTGCACCACAATCGCTTCGTACACCTTGCGGTCTTGATCACGTAACGTCCCTGGGATGGCACCTGTGGGAATGATTGCATGGTGGTCCTGTACTTTCTGGTTGTTGACCAGTCGCCCGCTGAACGGCAGCGCCTTGAGGTTAAGTTTGGACACTTCGTCGGGTTTGATCGTCTGCAGTTGCCGCAAGATTCCCGGAATCTCTTTCTGCATGTCCGTGTTGAGGTAGCGCGAATCGGTGCGGGGATACGTGATCAGCTTAGCTTCATAAAGTGATTGTGCACTTTGCAGTGTGTTGGCTGCCGACATTCCATAGCGACGATTCATGTCACGCTGCAATTCCGTCAAGTCGAACAGCTGGGGTGGAAGCGACTTCTCAGGCTTGCGTTCGATCTTTTGGATCACCAGCGGATGGTGGCTGACCCGGTCGAGCAGGGCCTGAGCTTCATCTTGCTTGTCAAAACGATCACCCTGGTAGCGAAAGCACACGTTGCGGTAGTTGGTCATCAACTCCCAGAACGGCCTGGGATTGAACGTCCGAATCTCGTCATCACGCCCAACGATCATGGCCAACACGGGAGTCTGTACGCGCCCCAGACTCCAGAGGATTCCCGCGGTCCCATAACGCAGCGTATAGTTTCGAGTAGCGTTCAGCCCAACGATCCAATCGGCTTCGCTTCGACATTTGGCGGCGGCATACAGATTGTCATAGTCGGCCAGTGGTCGTAGCGTCCGGAATGCAGCTCCAATGGCCTGGGGTGTGAGTGAGCTGAGCCAAAGCCGCTCGGTTGGTTTGCGAGTGCAACCAGTAAGCGACTGGATATAGCGGAAGATCAGTTCACCTTCGCGGCCTGCGTCCGTCGCGCAGATCAAGGCATCCGCCGCGCGGAACAGTCGCTTCACGATCCCGAACTGTTGCTTGGTCCCCTTGTCATCCCGCAACCGCAGCTCGAACTCATCCGGGATGAAC
>JBGSJT010000523.1:0-59602 GCA_041741715.1 Pirellulaceae bacterium
ATTCTCGATTTTGACGAATCATTTGGTCAATTCGACTACATCCTATGCCACGGTGTTTATTCTTGGGTATCTGCCGAAATTCAAACGCGAATCCTGCAGATCTGTCGCCAACATCTTTCCCGAAATGGCGTGGCCTACATCAGCTATAACACACATCCCGGTTGGCGGCAGTGCGGTGCGGTGCGTGACATGATGCAGTACCACGTCGGTCGTCAATCTGGCAGCACTCCCACCGAGCAGATCGGTCAAGCGCGTGGCTTGCTCGACTTTCTGGTCAGTGCGACCAGCAACACGAACCACTCCTACGCGCAAATGCTGCGCGAACAGCAGGAGATACTGGCCAAGCATTCCGATTCGTACATCTATCACGAACATCTCGAACAACACAACGAACCATTGTGGTTCCTCGATTTCTGCCACCGGCTCGATCAGCATGGACTGCGGTATGTGGGCGAGGCCGATTTTAGTTCGATGGTGGCCAGCATGTCGCTCGCACCCGAGCTGCAACAGCAATTGGATCAACTGGCACCTAACTTGACGGAGAAAGAGCAGTATATTGATTTCGTGCGCAATCGTTCCTTTCGCCAAACGCTGGTTTGTCACGCTCGGCAGCGACCTGACTACAACGTGCGAGGCGAGCGGCTGAGAGAACTCTTCGCCGCTACCTCCGGAAGCATCCGCAAGGACAACCATGAGGATGGAGGCGATGAAGATAATACGGAGTGGCGCTTGGAAGTTGATGGTGGCTTGTCGCTCAGTACTCCGCTGCGAACCACGCAGCTCGCTTTCGAACTACTCAGCCAAGCTTGGCCGGAGCGAGTAGCAGTTGCTTCCCTAGTGGAGCAGGTAGCCGAACAGCTCGATGACCCTGCGCTGGATCGAACCGAGCTGCAAACGACGCTGGAGGTCGCACTGCTCACCACTTTCTCGTCCAGCAGCGGACAGTTGATTGAGCTTTCCGTTTCGCCGCTCGCCGATGCGACTGAAGGAAGCGGAGAACGCCCGTTTCCCATGGTTAGTCGATTGGTTCAACTTCAAGCTCGCGAGGGACTGCCGGTGGTTAATCGTCGGCATGATCTATTTCCGATGATGCCGCTTGACCGTCGCATCTTGCCGTTGTTGGATGGCTCGCGGGGTGTGGATCAATTATTGTGTGAATTACTTGCGCAGCATCAAAGCCGAGATTTGAAGATTCTTGATGAACACGACGTGGCAATTTTGGATCCTGTGATTATCAACAAAATTCTGACGGAGCTGATTCCACAGCGGCTAGAATTCTATCGCCGTGGTTCGTTGTTAGTGCGTCAGGTGCATTGTCAACCAATCGTTGGCCCCGCCGGGACAAGCCCAGACGGAGGCCCGAATGCGGACGCGGTGTGATGGTAGCTGCCAGTTGTGACTCCGGACCGGGACAAGCCCGGCGGAAGTCTGAATGTGCATGCGGTGTGATGGTAGCTGCCAGTTGTGACTCCGGACCGGGACAAGCCCGGCGGAAGTCTGAATGTGCATGCGGTGTGATGGTAGCTGTCAGTTGTGACCCCGAACCGGGACAAGCCCGGCGGAAGTCTGAATGTGCATGCGGTGTGATGGTAGCTGCCAGTTGTGACCCCGAACCGGGACAAGCCCAGACGGAGGCCCGAATGCGAATGCGGTGTGATGGTAGCTGCCAGTTGTGACTCCGGACCGGGACAAGCCCGGCGGGAGTCTGATTGCGAATGCGGTGTGATGGAGGCTTCCGTCGGGCGTGTCCCGGCCCGGGGCCAACAACTGGTGGCTACCAACGGCTACAATAGTGTCCATCCTGTTTGAATCTCTTCCGATCTCCGTCTCGGGCTCGTCCCGGCGGGATCAACGACTCGGGTTGGGAGGACCGACGATGGATCCAATCTATACGGCAGACAACACCACTACAGCTTATCAACTGAATTGGTCACTAGCCCTGTTCGGCAAGGCCGCCTTGCCTGACTCATCTCTTTGGCTGAATGATCTCTCCGCTGCCACCGAGAAGGATGGCGTTAGAATTTTGTCGGCCAGTGATCGTTCGGAGAATGTGATTCAATTCCTGATCAGCTCTCGCCCCGTGACTTCGCCATCGGATTGTGTGCGGAGTGTTAAGGGACGCTTGCAATATCTGATTCGAGATCACAATCCAAAAGCCTTCCGCCGCAACTATCACATTCACAGCGTGGGTGAGACAACTTCTAGCGCGCTAGACGATTATGTTGCCAGGCAAACAACCAAGCACCCGATGGCAGATCCTGCGGTTCAAGCTCGTTTGGAAGCGAATCAATTCCTGGATGCGGCGATCGATCTGTCAGAGCCTGAAATCGGGACGTATGGACAATATTTGAATTCGCTACATATCGTGATGGAGAATGCAGATGGCAGGCATGAAGTACGCGAGGCTGAATTGCAAGCCATGCGCGATATCGTGATTGGGGCTGCCGAGAAAAAGGATTGGCGACTGTCGCGAATTGGTTTGCTCAGCAATCACGTGCATGTGCTGCTTGGAGCACGGGTGACGGCTTCGCCTCAATCGGTGGCGTTGTCGCTGATGAATAATATCGCGTATGTCTACGAGATGAAGCCGATTCTGAAATTCAGCTACTATGCGGGGACCTTTGGGGGATACGATCGAGGGGCGGTAAGATTGCACGCTCAGCAAGTCGTTGGCCCCGCCGGGGCGAGCCCGGACGGAGGCCCGATTGCGAATGCGGTGTGATGGTAGCTGCCAGTTGTGACCCCGTACCGGGACAAGCCCGGCGGAAGTCTGATTGCGAATGCGGTGGGATGGTAGCTGCCAGTTGTGACCCCGTACCGGGACAAGCCCGGCGGAAGTCTGATTGCGAATGCGATGGGATGGTAGCTGCCAGTTTTGACTCCGGACCGGGACAAGCCGAGCGGGATCAACGACTCAACCGAACTGTCTAGGACGCTGGAAGTGGCATTGAACGCATATTTCTGGTTAGTACGTTAGCATCTGGTTCCATCGGTTGCGAAAAATCGCTTGGGCGGAGGGTTCGCAGAGGGTGCCGCGGACGGTGTTGAAGATAATCAAGAACTCGCAGAAATCGTCGCCAGAATTTGATTGAGCGTAGGTTGATGGAGAGCGAGCGTCGCGGGCTGCGGCTGCGGTCCATGTGGCTACATCGGCACCGCTATGCCATAGGCTCCCCTGAAAGTTGTGCCCAATCTCATGCATGATGCGATTGTCGACATCGTTCTGAGTAATAGCGGAAGTTAACGGAAACAAAGTGATCGTGCCTGACCCAGCCTCACCGCCCACAGTCCGGCGGGTGGTCGAAGTGGGATGCGGAGTTGGACACAGGATTACTGCCGTCGTGTGCATGCGATGGCGGGAGGGTACCGCTTTTAGGGCATCGCAAACCTGTCGTGCGGTGGGCAACGTCGCGCTGCCGCCAACCGGAAGAGTGATTTCGATTGAGCTTCCGCCCAGCGTGGCAATAAATCTTTCGGCATTTGAAGCTGTGCCGTAGGGCCACTGGTAAGTGGCAATCGCCGTTGCGGCAGAAAGAGTCGCTGCTCCCCCATTGCTGCGTAAACGATTGTATTCACCCTCCGGCGCAATGACGCGCTGCGGCAAAGTCGCACTTTCAAACCAACACGGTGCGATGACCTCGCGAAAATCACTATCGAACCAATCGCGAACTTGGCATATCGGGCCATAAAATTTATTGAGGTGCATTTCGGTTCACTGTTTGGAATTGATACTGCGGCTCTACTTGTGGAACAGCGGTGCGGATGAGGACGAACTGGAATGAAGCTGGTGGACCAGCTGGCGAATCTGACTATCCAGAAATGCACAACGATAGCGGTAGATCAGTCGACCAAACCAACTCAATCGCCCGGTTTGCAAACGATTGCGAGCAAAAGTTAGTGCACGAATCGCGTTTGAAAGCTGTGTGTGTGCGCGAGCTACGGTCATGGCTTCCCCCCCTCTGTGATTTTCCCTAAGCGGGTCAGCATAAGTTTCCTAATGCAACGTCAATTTGCGGAGAACTTATTTGGGGTCACCGCTGATGGCTTTTCGATGAGCCAATTGCCTGGATGACTTATGTCGACCCATGATTGACTATTGTCGATAGGTCGAGACAAAAGTTGCGTAGATTGTTCATTTCGAATTCCAGCAGATCTGCGATTGGAACCGCTCCGACAGTTGCTTTCTGCAGTATGCTAACTTTACTGGCGATTAGCATGAAGTGTCAAATTTCCATTGGTCAAAGGGAGACCCAAGTGATGAAATCTGTGAAAGAGGACCAACGGGTGGACCTTGTGTACGAAGTGGAGACGTTCTCGGGCGTGGAGGAATGCCGGCCTCCCTTCGTGATCGGAGTTTTATCCGATTTCACGGCGGGAAAGGAGGTGGACAGACGACCGTTCATGGAACATCGCTTCGTGGCGATTGATCGCGACAATTTCGCTGAAGTACGAGCCAAATTCTCGCCAAGTTTAGAGCCGGGAGATCCCTTGCCGACGCCCTACTTGGCACTCCACCGTCTTGTAAATAACGTGGCGACTGGCACTCGGCTGAAAATCCGGGTTGTGGATATCAACAAGTCGGAACTACGGGAAGACTTGGGCGACTCGAACAACCTGGCGGATTCATTCGTTTATAAGAGAATATTCGAAACTGAATATGGCATACCGAGTGGCCAGCCCTACGGGCTTTTAATCGTTGACTTTGAGATTGAACCCAGCAGCGATGATCTGAGCCTGCTGACCGCATTGGCAGAAATTGCCGCCAAATCGGCCACGATGGTGATCGTCGCTCCGTCACCAAGATTCTTTGGAGTGTCTAGTTTTACTGAAGTCACCGATGAAAATTTACGCGAGTTTCAGGACTCGGAAGACTGGCAACGCTTCCAGACGCATCCCGCAGCTAGGTTCGTTGCGTTGGCATTGCCACGCTTCGCAGTAGCTCCCAATCAGTTTGCCAACGCGGGTTGGTTGCTGGCAGAAATGGTCGCCCAAGCCATCACGCACTACGACTGGCCTGCCAAGATTGATGGTGAACTGAATTCAGCCGAGATAAACGAAGTGCGTCTGGAATTGCTCGTTAGCGAATCACAGCAACGGGATTTGGGACGCCACGGTCTATGCGTACTGAGTGTCCCTAACCAGCCTAGCACCACTCAACGGTTTGGCTTGAGCACCTGCGACCATGATTTCAAAATAAACGAGACACTCTGTGCAGCGAAGTTTCAACAGGCGGTACGTTCGCTTTGCCGCGACAATATCGGCGCGTTCATGGATGTCGCGGATATGGAGCGACGCCTTCAAGAGTGGTTACAGTCTTATACGGCGACGACCGACCAGAGAGGTAATTCCGATCCACGGCGACCACTTCGCGGTTCCCAAGTGTCCCTCAAGGCTGAGCAGGGTAAGAGCAGTGCCATGGAATTGTCGCTTCAATTGGGCTTTCAGTTTGAGCATCAGCCAGATCGCCGTATTGAACATCAATGCGAAGTGCCGTTCATCGTAATGGATGACGACGAAATGAGTTGAAGTCTGAAAACTTTCTTTAAACGCCGCAGTCAATTAGGCGACCGCCAGAGTGATCAAGCACACTACAGTCACTTCGACGGCATGTCCTATCTGGTTCGGATCGGCGACGATACCGAGGACGAGTTCGCGTGAAGGTGCTGGATTAGTTGTCGAACCCGATTCGAAGTGTAGGCGAATCGACAGCGCAGAATTAATCGCACCAAGCGAGTGGATTGCTCCGATTCCAATTGCGTGCGGAGTTGAGACAAGGTACGTATGGCGGACGAAAGCTGGGCGTGAAGTTGCAATGTGCTCATTAAAGATCCTCTTACGCGGCCGAGTGGCCTAGACGAGTGCGAAGCGAAACAGGACTACGGTCCAGCCAAAATGTGTTGGCTGGAAGAGGGGGCATGTTGCGTGTCACAAGTGAATCGGAAAATAGCTGTTCTTCGTCTCGGTCGCAACTTCAGTTGCCTATAATTGATGGGGTAGCTTCCTTTCCTGTTAGTTGTTAGATCGTAGCATTATGCTTGCAAAAACGTTATCGGCTTTAAGATTGACACTATGCTGGCTTGTGCTGAGTGGCTGCAGCCAGCAGCCGTTGCCGGGCGACTATGGATCCTTTGTCAAATTCCAGGATCAAGTAGTTAGCAATGCACAGCCTGAACCCAAGCAACTGTCGGAGATGTTGTTGACGAAAGGGGATGGCAGTACGCTGAGACTGAATGAACTGGGGAATGGAAAGAATATTCTGGTGGTTATCTCAAGGGGCTTAGTCGGGAGTGGACCGCAAGTAGACTCTGAGTCAGGGGGGAAATCGTTTTGTATTTTTTGCTCGACACAAACATCGCGACTGGTGGCCAACTACGCGAAGTTTGCGGAGCGCAACACCGAAGTGGTGGTGGTCTTCCCGGTGGCGCACCAGTCGGATGCGGATCAATTGCAAAAGTTTGCGGCCAAAGTTAAGGGGGATGGTAGTACATCGGATGATTTTCCGTTTCCAATTGTGCTCGATGTTGAACTGGTCGCCGTCGATGCGTTGGAGATTCGCGATGATCTCTCCAAGCCGTCGACATACATTTTGGATTCTCAGGGTGCGTTGCGGTTTGGCTATGTCGGGCAATCGATCAGCGATAGGCCGAGCGTTCAAGCGCTCTTGGAACAGCTTGACCAGATCAACAAGTAAGTACCTGAAATCGCTTGATTGCAACTCGATCATGCGTCCGAAGTTCAGCCAGTAGAAAAATGCTCGACAATCCTTCTGACAAACCTTCCGACACTGCTGACAGCGATTTCGTATCCATTGCAGTACGCGTGGGTTGTTTGTCGACCGAACAAGCTCGTGAAGTGGAACAGCAGGCTAGCTCTAGAAATATGGCGGCTTGGCAATACGGGCTGGAGCAGGGGACTCTCGATAGCGTCAGTGTCGATATCATCAAGATTCTCATGACTCCGCGCGAAAGCATTCCGGGCTACGAAATCGTCGATTTGATTGGTCGTGGAGGTATGGGAGTCGTCTACCGCGCGCGGCAGGTGAGTCTCAATCGGTTGGTGGCGCTGAAGACAATTCTGCTGAGTCAATTGTCCAGTAGCGTGGCGGCGCTGCGATTTGAAAACGAAGCGCAGGTACTGGCGCGAGTGACTCATCCCCATATTGTGGCGGCATTCGATTTTGGGCGCCACGCGGGAAGATTGTTCCTGGCGATGGAGTTGGTGGAAGGAGAGGACGTCGAGCGATTCATACACCGGGCAGGTAGATTGCCAGAGTATGTGGTGTGGCATGTGATACGCCAAGCGGCGGCGGGACTGGCACACGCGTCACAAGCGGATGTCATCCATCGCGACATCAAGCCAGCCAACTTGTTATTGGTCGATCCCCCCAACGGTTTTCCTCTTCCTGCGGGAATCCCGATGGTCAAGATTGCCGACTTTGGATTGTCGATTCTAGGTGAACAGCAAGAGGGAACGCATGCACGTCTGACATCGGCCAACGTGCATGTTGGAAGCCCTGTTTACATGGCACCGGAACAGCTTGCGTCGGGAGAACTCGATCAACGGGCTGACATCTTCGCGTTGGGTGCGACCGCTTGGCATATGCTCACTGGGCGACCACCCGTCGAGGGAAACAGTTTGCGCGAGATCGTAGTCAAACGCTTGACTCGGCCTACTGAGTCGCTCTCTCAATATGTTTCGGATATAGATGCAGCCACGGCCGCGTTGGTGTCGGAAATGTTGACGATCGAAGCGAGTGAGCGCATTGCAGATTATGGGCAGTTGTTACGACGCATTGACCAGGTCCTAAGCCAGCTTCCCCCCAACATTAAGAGTTGGCAGTTGGTTGGCTCATTGGCCAAACACCCGATGCTTGGTACCGCGACCTCGGCGTATAGCGATCAAGCTACGCGCGAAATTGATAGTTCGATCGTCGATCGGGGACAGATCGTCGATCGGGGACAGACCACCGAGCTGAAAAGCATACGGACAATTGCAACTTCGACGGCAGTTCCCGAAGTGGTAGGGTCACGTAGGACACTTCGCTTGTGGCTGTTGGCACTACTCTTAATAATCTCGCTGGGTGGTGCCGCAGTAGTCTTTACATGGCTCCCGTTGCACAATCCAGTGAGGCTCGAGACGGCAACAGGACCTCGGACATCATTGTTTGACGGCCAGACGCTAGCAGGTTGGAGGATCGTCTCAGGGAGTTGGTTTCCAGGTACCGATCAGGAAGGAGGCGTCGTGCTAGAAGGGGCCAACGGAGTGATGACCACCGATCTGTCCACACTGCGGATCGATTCGTTTCCAGATTACTTTGTGGTAGAAGCGAGTCTGACTTTGCTGAACGCGCAGGGGGCGGAGGTAATCCTAATCGGAACTACCCAGAGCAATGAATCGTGTGAATTGATCGTGGAACTGCGGGCCGACCAACTTCGTGTTGCCACGCGTCGCGGTGAGTCTGAGCCATCCGAGGAGCAAATCTTGGCTCACGAGAACCTCAGTGAGACAACTTCACTCCGTCTGGAATGGCAGGTTGGACGATGGTGGATTGTAGTCAACGGCCAAGCAAAAACTTCCTTGGTAACACCATCACTGACTAGACTCAAGCAATTACGGTTGGCCGCCCATAGTGGAACGGTCCGTTTTTCGGACGTGAGTATTGCCTCGCTGCGTGCATCTCAAATCAGTGACTAGCCGTAACCGTTTGGCATCGTGCGGAAAAAACTGTCGCATCTTTAAGTAGCTGCGGTCGCCAGACCGCAGGGAGTCTACGTTCTGGCGAACGTCGCTACCACAGTTTAGAAGTGGCGAATCTGAAAGTACTCGCCGCCGACCGAAAGGATGCCCGATTCGTACTTGGCTAGAAACACCATAAAGGGTTCGGCGTATTGTTTTCCACCGTCTGGATCGATTATCTTCATTATCGTACCCTCGGGGGTTCCATCGCCCGACATCCCTTCCAGAATTCGGGAATGTAAACCAGTGTTGGGATTAATAGTGACCGAGGCACCGATCCACAGCAGTCCGTGGCGACGCAGTAGTGACACCCAGCCCTCAATGGTCAAATTCATCATGGGTTCATGACTCATTCTAGCCTCGACCAGGAACGGCCCAAATTCGCTGGATGGCAAACCTTGTGGGGGTGTCGCGAAAGAGGCGTCGTAATAGTCCCGCCACTTGGTCCCGACGGCCCCTACCGAATCGCGGATGGGACGGCTGACTTGGTCTTTCCAAGATTTCATCATGGTATAAACTGTCGCCCAACAACCCATCGGACTTGGCTGGGCCAACACATCTCGTATGCCGGGGACCATGTACGGCAGCCCACTAATCGGAGCCGCCGGGAGCAATGCATCTAACTTCTCCAGTGTCTGCGTCCCCGTGATGCCATCGATCCCAAGCCCATGTTTTTTTTGAAACTGGTGCACGACCTGGACGGTCTCGGAACCATAGATTCCATCCGGGCTGCCAGTTTTCTTGGTGGTGATGGGCATCAAATAGCCCAAGTCGAGCAATGCGCGTTGGACAATCGCCACCGGTTCCCCTTTTTCTGGTTGACGCATGACGGGTGAATTCCGAGCCGCTTGTTGCAGTCTGGTGCAAGCTGCAAAGCGTGGAGAGCTGAGTGGCATGAGTTACTCCTTAAAGTGTGAGGGTGGATTAAGTCGTCAAAAGCGAAGACTGGCTCCTAACAGACGACGGCTTGTCGCGTGATAGGCAGCAACAATGAGGTTGTCGAGCGATCGATTGATAAGTTGCGTTCCGACCAACAGAATTGCCAAAGGCGTGCAAGCCAGAGTCAAACCAACAAGAGCTTGCACGCGATCGTTGACTACCTGGCATGTAGTCGCGCGACCAACTCACGGATTCGGAGGTCGGCGTAGAAGGTGCGGCAGCGTAAGACGAGTCTTCCGATCGATGACAAGTGCCCCGATTTCAATTGAGCGCGTGCCAGTGCGTGCGAGCGAATCGCGGCGGAAAGTTGTGCGTGCGTACGATAAGTGTTCATATCTGCCTCCCTCCTTCGGACCATAGGTCAGAATCGCAGTGGCCAACATAGAGCAGGACTGCCACTGAGTTGCAATATTATTGTCGGAGTTTGCGGGCAAAAGTTGCGTCGTGTGCTACAGAATTGGACGGCTGATAAATTTGGAATAGCGACCTGTGTTATGATGGCCAGATGGGGAGCCACGCTTAGCGTTGCCCATTTCTCATCTAACCAGTTGAAAGGACGAACCATGTCTCGCGGCAGTTCAACAAGTAGCGGCAGTGCAGGTAGCGGAGGTGGCGCGACCGCCACGTCACAAGGTGAGACAGTTGATCAACTGGTCGAGCAAGCGGGACGAGCCAAGAGGCGCCCCAGGGCGGCGTCAACGCTCGCTCCACTCGAGTTGACTTGCCCTGGGCTAGATAATCGGCTGGGCCTTCGGCCCGTCAGTACTTCCGCTGCTCTATCATCGCACTCGCTTCCGAAACTAGGCCTACTATGTCGAGTGGCCCAGCTTC
This sequence comes from Pirellulaceae bacterium, assembly GCA_041741715.1. Classification (GTDB taxonomy): domain Bacteria; phylum Planctomycetota; class Planctomycetia; order Pirellulales; family Pirellulaceae; genus Aureliella. Next base: position 10,507 of record JBGSJT010000523.1, read on the forward strand.
CAGGCTGCGACCGACGCTCCGTTCGAGCTCCGCCAGCGCCCGCAAGCAGGCTGCCGTTTGATCCAGGATTCTGGCCCGTGCGTCCAGGTATTGACTGGTCGTTTGCAGGACCAACAAATAGTCAGTCCCGCCATCTGCAAATCCTTTTTGGGAAATCGATAGCGCTTCCTGCAAGGCGGGTGCGACGTCGTTGCTGAGAATATCTAAGTTATCTTGAGCTTGGCGAAGTTGGCGCGCGGCGGTACGAACGTCCTGTACAATTTGGTCACCAATCGCATCGCGGGTATGTTGTGCGGCAGTCAACTCCCAATCGGCTCGCAGGATTCCGCCTTGGTTGCGATTGAAGATCGGGAGGTCCAATCGCAACCCACCACCCGTGTGCGTGTAGCCAGGACCATCGCGCACGTCTAAGATTCCATCGACTCGCCAGAACAACCAACGCGACAGCTCCGATCGCTGATCCGCCGCCGCGACGGCCCACGCAGCCGAATGATAATCGGGGCGACAGGCTAGTGCTTCGGCAATTAGCATTTCCTCGTCGAGTGTAGGTATGTTTGGTAAGCTGAGCTCGATCGGCGTCAGTGGCGCGCCTAAACGCGGCAGTCCAATTAGTGTGGCTAAACGCGCTTCGGCGATAGCGACCGCCTGTTGTTGCAATCCACTGGCAGCCTGCGCATTTAAACTGTCAACTTTGGCTGCGATCGTTTCCAGTTCGCTGATATCTCCATCATCTAAGCGTTTGTTGGTTAGCTCGACAATGTTCTGACGAATCTCCAACGCTTCGCGTGCCAGTCGGGCTTGCGCGTCGGCGAGCACGAAATCAGCATGCGCCAAGCGCACGTCGCGGGCTAGGTTCAGTCCATTTTGTACCAATTGCTGGCCAACTCTGCGGTACTCGCGGTTAGCAACTTTAACGCGTGTGGGGCGGAGCAAGTACGATTCGATGGGAGCAAACAGCGTGTACTGCCCCTCTTTGGCACCCGTGGGAAAGTACATCAGTACTTGCGGGTTAGCGATCAAGTTGGCTTGGACGGCATCGCCGCCCGCCATACCAAGTAGCGCCAATGTGGCTTGAAAAGCCGAGTTATTGGTTAGTGCCGTCTGCACCGCTTCGTCTTCGGACAGTCCATCGTCCAATACGACTCCGGCAGGGATGACCTGCCGACAGGGTGGGACACTTTCCGACTTAATTCCAGTGCGACAAAGCAACTGTCGCGCGACGAAGGAAGGGTCGCAACAGACCTGCGGAGCCTGACACCCGCACTCAATCGAGATGAGCAATACGGTTAGTAGACTGGCGACTGTTGTTGATCTATTCTTCTGCATCGCCAAGCATCCGTGCAATTGCTAGCACTGTTGTGTTTGGCAGATTCGCCAAATACCTTAGGCTAGGATCGACTGATGCGAGCGTTATTTTTGACAGTTTACGCCGTGGCCCGTTGGACCGGGACAAACGTCATAGCTTGTGACCCGAAGATTTCGCAGAGTAGAACGATTGTCGCAATCGTTTTGCGTTTGTAGAACGATTGTCGCAATCGTTTCGAGTTTGTAGAACGATTGGGGCAAGCATTAAGTTCGCGAAAATGAGTGTCGGGGCTTCGCCGTAGCTGCGGTCGCCAGACTCTAGGGAGTCTACGTTCTGGCGAACGTAGCTACGACATCTATTTCCCGCACGATGCTAACAGAACAATTGGGGACAATTGTTCTACTCTAAAAAGAAAGCGATAGCACCTACATGATCCAGGGGATAATCCGTTTGGTGCGGCTCATGTAGGTGTCGTATTGCGGACCAAAGGTCTCGCGCATCATTGCCTCTTCGCGACTGACGCGTCCAAAATAGAGGGCTGCGATCGATACAATTCCAGCTAGCCCGGCGGCCCAGTTGGGGAGCAACAGAGCTTGGGCGATGGCCCATAACCAAAACGAACTGTACATCGGATGCCGAATGTGCTTGAACAAGCCTTCCGTGACCAGTACATGGTCTTCGCGAATTTCAAGGGTGATCGACCAATTGCGACCGAGCTGGCGATGGACCGCGTAAAACAGCCACAGGAACGCGAGCATACTAGCGGTCCCGAGCCAAGCCAACATAGGCTGAAAGTTGGTATCGAGCGCTCGTGGAAAACCAGTCGTTAACCATACCATTGGTACAATGACCAGGCCCAGCGTAGCTCCACTGAGCAGCAGACGTTCTTCCAACGAGCGTTTATGTGTGGAGATCTTAAATTTGCGAGCACGACGCTGATAGGGATAGCGAATAACGCACCAAGTGGCGATTCCAAGTACCCAAATGAGACTGGCAAGCGTGGGAGTCATGACGGTTGGTTCCTAGTATTAGTTGAGACGGTCGTAGCTACGTTCGCCAGAACGTTTGCCCCTTGCGGTCTGGCGACCGCAGCTACGATTGAAACGTGACAGTTATTTGTCACTCGATGGTTAGCTGGTCTGAGCGGGCCGATGGCGTAGGCTATCACCTAGCGTCTCGGCAATAAGTCGCTCACCGCAACAGACCATGAAAAAATCGTAGGCATAGCGTTTCGTGTTAGCCATGATGAATTGATAATGCACGCGGAACAGATTGAATTTAAAACGTTTGTAGGTTTCGGGCTGCAGCATTTCACGCACTCGCACCACATGTACTTGTGGAAATGCATCGGCACGGTTGGAATGCAAGTGCATGGCTGCGACTGGGTCTGTTTTGTAAAAGTTCACGACGTCGGTATGTGCCTGGCATTCAATCCAGTTAACTGCAGGCGCGTCGACCAAGCTCTGCACCCGTTGCCGAAACTTTTTCGCGGCGGGATGCAATCCGATTTTTAACGCAGTGGAACCCACCGTCAAAACAGTGACTCGTGGACCGATCTCTCCGAGCGTTGGAAGCTTTGCCAACGCCAACGCCGCGATTTCTAGGATCAGCGCGCCGCCAGTACTGTGACCGACCAAGATAATTTCGTCATCGACATGGCGTTGCGACTGTTCCACGACGGCATCGGCAAATCGTTCGAGATGCGCTTCGGCGTCGAGTCTTTGTCCACGCAGATGTTCACGTGAGAAAGACCATAGGTCCATCAGATGCATAACGAACCAGCGTCGTCCTGAGATGCGTAGTAGTCCATAAAGCGTCGCCAAGCCCGTGCCCCACCCAAAGAGTGTGGCACCAGGGAGGGGCAAATGCGTGACGGCCATCCCTAGCCAGGTCCCCAACAAACCGAATATTCCTAGCATTAGGGCGGGATAGAGAAAATACAATGAGAACCGCCACGCTTGTCCGACAATCCGAAAAAGAGTACCGGTTAATAGGTAGTCCATAAACGTGAGCAAATAGCGAGCGACACGCAGGACAGTTGGCCTGGCAAAGTCCTTGAGGACAATATCGTTCCACACAAAGAAATTAATATCAGTCCCCACGTGGTGTCCGTGTAGGTCACTGCTAACGTGAGCTGTGGCCAGTAAGCCGTCTGGGCTGAGCGATTGTTGGCTCATATCAGCCGTGACGTCCCATGTTTCGCAGAAACGCCCCAATTCTCGTCGAGTGCGTTTAAAGAAAGCGTCCGACGATTTGGGTTCGTAACCACCGATCAGGAATACACTGCGTCGCGCGACCGAATTGGGTGGTGTGTGCATGATCGGGAGAGATGCAAGTTAGAGTTTAGGAAGTTTAACGCTGCGACGTTAGCGAATCGGGCACGCTGGCTCAAGGTGAATACTCGCCGGAATACCCGCTCTTGGACCTACCCAATTCGTCTAATTTCGGACAAGATCTTCACTTAACTATCGAACGGTCAATTACTGTGGTAGCTACGTTCGCCAGAACGTCGACTTCATGCGGTCTGGCGACCGGAGCTCCGGGCAAGTCCCGACAGTTATTACCCGCTCGATGCTAAATTCCAAAACGAAACAGTCTCAGTGTCTGAACTTGCCCCGCCGTAGACGAATGCCTTCTCAATTCTCCTCACCCCCCGCATCACCTCCCAAGAACGTCTCTGGCGATACGCGTTCATTGCTCCGGCGGTGGAGTGACCCGCTGTTTTTCACGATTATGGGTGGGCTGTCCGCTTGCTATATTGTGCTCATCGTGCTGCTGCTGGTGGCTGACTTGAGTTTCACGTCCCTAGGGGACTTTCGCGAGGCATTGTTGAAACCTGAAATTCAGGGGGCGTTCCGATTGACATTATTGTCATGCACGGCAGCGGCGATCATGTCGTTATGGGTGGCAACCCCCATGGGCTACCTCTTGTCACGCTATCGTTTTCCGGGTCGATGGATCATCGATACGCTGGTCGACATCCCCATTGTCCTGCCACCTTTGGTCTTGGGGTTGAGCTTGCTGATTCTGTTTCATGTATCGTGGGGCGAGTGGCAATTGGAAGCTTTCTTTCGCGATTCCCTAGGGATACCGATCACGTTTCACTGGCCGGCCGTGGTGTTGGCTCAGTTCTCAGTGTCGTGCGCATTTGCAATTCGCACCATGCGTGTCACCTTCGATCAGATCAATCCTCGCGCTGAAGATGTAGCCCGCACTCTCGGCTGCACACGGGCTGCGGCCTTTTTGAAAATCGCTCTGCCGCAAGCGTTACGTGGAATGGTAGCTGCAACCACAATTGCGTGGGCGCGTGCCCTGGGGGAGTTTGGACCGATTCTGGTGTTTGCCGGTTCGACGCGGATGAAGACAGAGGTGCTATCCACGACCGTCTTTTTGGAACTGAGCATCGGAAGACTTGATGCGGCGGTGGCGGTATCTCTACTGATGGTCGCCATGGCCGTGGTGGTCTTGCTGGTCTTGCGGTACGTAGGGACAGGGCTCAGTGGAGCGCGGCGATGATTGAAGTTGCAGGGGTTTCGATGCAAGCTGGAGAATTCGCATTGCGTGACATTTCGTTTTCCGTTTCGGCTGGAGACTACGCTATGTTGATGGGCCGTACCGGCTGCGGAAAAACTTCGCTGTTGGAAGCCATCTGTGGTTTGCGCAGCGTTGCCGCAGGGAAGATCAGCATCGCAGGTGTCGACATCACCCACTGGTCCCCTGCGGATCGCGGGATTGGCTATGTACCGCAAGACTTGGCTCTATTCCCAACCTTGAGCGTATCCGAACACCTGCAGTTCGCGCTGCGGATTCGCAAATGGAAACGCGCGGCGAGAGTAGCCCGCACGAATGAACTGGCCAGCGTGTTGGGGATTGAGCACTTGTTGGGGCGTCGTGTTCAGGGTCTCAGTGGTGGCGAAGCGCAACGGGTCGCACTTGGTCGAGCGCTTTCTTTTAAGCCTCACGTATTGTTGATGGATGAACCACTCAGCGCGCTCGACGACGCGACTCGCCTGGAAATGTATCAACTACTGCAGACCGTCAAAACCGCCACGGGTGTCACGACTCTACACGTCACGCACAGTCACGATGAAGTCCAAGCCTTGGCCGACGTGCAATTGCGGTTGGAGAATGGCCAGGTCAGCCAGCATTCCGAGTGAACCGCAGTTGCTAGTGCTTGGTCAACATTAAATTTTGGGGTGCAGTGCACCGTAATTCACCCTCCCACGCAGTTAGCTTTCACCAGCGGGCAGACTATTTCGTGGGAGGGTCGATGCGAGCCCTGGCGAGTCATCGGGGAGGGAAAACACTGAGCATTTCCCCCTCCCCGCCAGCTCGCCGGGGCTCGCCGACGACCCTCCCGCGAATCAAAAATACCTGCTGTAGCTACTGTTACGCGCGGGAGGGTGAAATACCCGCAACCATAAAATCAAATGATGACAAAGCACTAGGCGAGGGGCAGCTATCTTTTTTATCGTAGCCGAAGTCGCAAGACTGTGGACAGGCTGGTCCAAAGTCTTGCGACTTCGGCTACGGGGGTAGAATTCTTTTCTGCCGATCGCCTTCGGGATGAAATTGTCAGGCAAGAAAGCCTGAAGTATGAACAAGGCTAGCTTAAAAATCGGTAGTTGAGTCAGAATCATTAAAGCGGTCGTGCCGGTTGTGACGATAACTCTCAGTGTGCCATGGGGGGCACTGCTACTGCGGAGAACGTTCGTAGCGGTTTGGCGAACCTGAGTTTCTTAATAATGCTCGGTACGCTCAAAAAAGGATTTCCGGAGTGCCACTGGCCGGACAATTTGCCCCTATTCACTTTTTCAACAGCCCTGTTCGCTGGATTGGGACCGTGCTACCGTTGGCGTGCATAATGCTAGCGGCCAATGGTTGTGCCTTGATCCCTGACATCAAGCACAAGCCGCAGACGATCAACCCGTTTCCACAGTTGAAAACCATCGCGGTCCTCCCCTTTGCCAACCAAAGCGAAGACCCGACTCTGAGCGGTGAACGGGTAGCGCTCGCTTACCTCAATGAGTTGCAAGCCATTCGGGGCTTCGAAGTCCTGCCGTTGGGTGCCGTCAAGCAACGAATGGCTCAGTATCCAGGACCGCTGGCCACAGGCGAAGACTTTCAAGCATTCGCTCGCGCACTGGGAGTGGACGCAGTCATCATCGGTGCCGTCACCGACTACGATTCGTATTACCCGCCGCGCATGAGCCTCAAAGTTAATTGGTATGCGGCCAACGCTGGCTTTCATCCCGTGGCGGCTGGCTACGGATTGCCTTGGGGAACAAATGCCGAGAAGGACATTCCAACTTGGATTCACTACGAAGCCCAACGCGCACTGGCGAGTGAACAACTCAAAACGCAAGCACCGTCGGTGGCTCAGTCGTTGCCGCTCATGCCCGAAGATAGGATGCCCGAAGCCAGAATGCCCGAAGCCAGAATGCCAGAGGACAGGTCCCCTGCTGCACCGGTGTCGACGGCCAGTGGCTGGGGCGATCTAAGGCAACCCGACTTGGGACCTTCCGTCCTGGTTCAGAACGACATGACTTGGGGGACAGACGGGGCACCGTTGCCACCCAACTGGCCCGACCCACGTGGGTTTATTCCGGATGCGCCAGCGGCCAGTCCACCCCCGATGCTGTCACAGCATGAGCCAATCATCTCGCACATGCGGAACTTTAACGGTCATGACGAAGATTTTACAGAGCAGCTCGCCGAGTATTTTTACTACCGCGACGACGCGCGGTTTGGTGGTTGGCAAGCGTATCTCCAACGCAGCGAAGACTTTATTCGTTTCTGCTGCCATCTCCATTTGGAAGAAACGCTGATAAGTCGCGGTGGACAGGACAAAAGCCGCCTGATTTTTCGGTGGCCCATCGACCGATACACTCGCTAGGTCGTCACGAAGAGGTCGGTTCACAGGCACTTGAACCACTCCATCAACAGGGCGATCACCGTGATCGCTATTCACGCTGGCGGGAGGCATGCGCTTTGGGAGAAGCCACCTTTTGTCTGAACTCGGTAGCTCACGGTCGACATCACAGTCGCTAGTCAATGGACCCAGACCTGTTGACTAGTGCATTTGCACGTCGCTACCAACCCCACGGTTTCCGCATCGCGCGGTGACCGACTACGACTGGCCAAGTGGCGCTTGGCTTGTCACATGGGACCACCACCATGGGGCGAAACACCAGTAATCGGGGTTGGTAGCGGTGCAATTCACCATTGGCACAATTAACTGCGCATGCGCGGTGCAGGGAGGCACGCATGGAGACGGAGATCAACGTCCTAGCATTAGTCAAAGGGGAGGAGCGTTACGTTTTCCTATACGACGACGATCATCGTGTGGAGACGTTGCGCATGCTCGGTCGTTATGCGGCGGACCCACAATTGAGTTTTACGTGGTACGACGCAGCGGTGATGAGCAAGAAGATTCGAGAGATGGCCAACAGCTTGGCGGCTGAGGCTGAGCACATCGCTCCGCGCTCACCGAGACACGTGCCACGCTTCTCGTACCGCCCCACTGAGGATTCGATTTAAGACTTGTCTGAGAGGGTCAGACACTCTTTCAGTTAAGGCCAAGTTCATGCACAGCGAAATCGCGCAGTTCTTACGCTATTTGGGAGTGGAAAAAAACGCTTCACCCCTAACGATCAAATCGTATCGTGAGGACCTGATCGATTTGGCCGATTACCTGGAGGAGTCGCTGGGGAAAGGGGTTAAGCCCAATGCCGTCACGCCCCGCGACTTGCGCGGCTACGCGTCGGCTTTGCACGAGTCTGGGTACGCGCGAGCAAGCATTGCGCGCAAGCTCGCGTCGCTGCGTAGCTTTTATCGCTTCGCGCAACGTCAGAACATGTCAGATAGCAATCCTGCCAAGCCATTGCGAAATCCGCGTGGCCAGCGGAAGCTACCTCACTTCCTGAGCAATGATGAAGTCGGTCGGCTGCTCTTGGCCCCCAATATGCACGAACCACTTGGGTTGCGCGACCACGCCATTCTTGAGACGATCTACTCCGGCGGATTGCGCGTCAGCGAGGTCGTGGGACTAAACGATGGTGACCTAGACTACGATGACGGCATCGCTCGTATTCGCGGTAAGGGTCGCAAGGAACGACTCAGTCCGTTGGGAACCTACGCGATCGAGGCGCTGCATCAATATTTGCGTCAACGAACACTCGCCAGTAATGAAGCGACCGGGCGCGCGGCACCTGTGTTTGTCAATCGTTTCGGCAATCGTCTGACCACGCGTAGCGTCGGCCGCATGTTAGAAAAATACATTCAGGCAACAGGGCTCGATACCCGCACTTCACCCCACACGCTGCGCCATAGCTTCGCCACTCATCTACTCGATCGCGGAGCAGACATCCGCAGCGTGCAAGAGTTGTTGGGACACAAGAGTTTAGTCACCACTCAGATCTATACTCACCTCTCCACCGCCAATCTTCGCGAGGTCTATCTCAAAGCCCACCCCAGAGCAAGGTGAGCATTCGGAGGAATGGGTTCCAAGTTCCAAGTTCCAAGTTCCAAGTTCCAAGTTCCAAGTTTCAGGTTTCAAGTTTCAGGTTTCAAGTTTCAGGTTTCAGGTTGACTTGGAGTTGGTTCTCTGCAGCCCCTGTTTTGCATTTAGGGCCGAAGGCCCGGCGGATTGTCTAGCCCAGGCTGAAGGCCTGCGGTGGAGTGTATGCTGAAATCACCCAGGGCTGAAGGCCCGGCCGATTCCCAGTTGTCATTGGTCATTAGGAAAAACCCAATTTCAACCTGGAACCTGGAACTTAAAACCTGGAACTTGAAATACTCCACCCCATCACCCGCCGGGGAATAGCAATTCTCGACTGGGCCGGTAGACGTTGTCATACACGACATACAGGGCTACAAGGCAGATGGCCAGCGAACTGATCCAGAGAGTCAAATCATAAACAGTGGTCGGCAACAATCGCTTGTCCAGTCGATAGTAGCGAAAGTACAGAGCGGCATAGACCACGATCAACAGGATCACCACCGTCGCAAGTCCCCCGAGGATCACCATCAAGGCTGGATTGCCCATGATCAAAAACAAAGTGGCCCAGATAAATGGGATAATCCAAGCGGCGATCCCAATCGCTCGTTGCCGTGACGCTTGATTGTGAAAATCATAAAAACCAATCCTTCCGAAGGCATCGGCAAACATCCGCGTCCACGCGGCCAGTGCGGCGAAGAGTGTTGAGTAGAGCACGACGATGGCACCCGCCACGAACAGCGACTTGGCCCATGGCCCCAGCGACTGCGTGTACATGTTGCCAAGCGTATTGATCAGGTCCGCGCCCGAGGGTATCAGCCCTTGACGATGCAAGATCGCAGCACCCAATAGATAGAACATGACGGTCATGGAGGTGTAGGCGACCATGGCGAGGCTGGCGTCCCAATACATCACGCGAATCCAACCTTTAGCGCGGCGCTCCCAATCGGCAGAGTCACTCTTGGGACCGGTGTATCTGGCGTACCCTTTTTCAATTAACCAATAGTTGTAAGCCATAATCTCATCCCCACCCACGCCAGTGATGCCAAAGGCCCCCATCGCGGTCAACAATAGAATCGTTTCTGTGGGGATGCTGGGAATTAGTCCACTCACTAAATCGCTTGAGGTGATCGCGAAATCTGTCGACTGCAATGAGATCAATGACGCCAGCGTGAAGAGGGTGAAGGCACCGATCATGATGAGCGAAGCGCGTTCGATTAATAAATAGTAGCCACGATAGACCAGGATCGAAACGCTGATCGCCACCAGATAGGACGCCACGGCGCGGACCGGCATAACGGCCAGACCGGGGAACAACTCAGCCGCCGCCAGCACCACGCCACCCACAATCCCACCCACTTGCAGCATCTTGACCATCATCAACAACAGCCAAGTCCAAATCGACCAGTTGGTATTTCCCATCCGCGGGCCCGGCAATGAATTCAGCGAGGCCATCGTCGACTCGCCTGAGCTGATGGCATGCTTACCGAACTCGATTTGCACTGCTACTTTGACAAGGCAGCTAAAGATGATGAACCACATCAAGATGAAGCCCGCTTTGGCACCCACCAGTGTGGTAGCGATTAATTCCCCTGAGCCGACGATGGAAGCGGATAAAATGAAGCCTGGCCCCAAGTACTGTAGGCTTTCCCAGAGGCTGGTCGGTGGTTCTTTGATAGACGCTTCGGTCAGTGCGTAGGGGTCGGTGTTGGGCATCGTGAGAGTTCGATGAAAGGAAGATTGAGAAGTGAGTCGCTACGGGGACCGCCATCATAGCGTTTCCATAGGCCACCATGGGGCTTTTCCCAAAAGGTTTCCTTGTCGAAGAAACCGTTCACGTACTTGCCACAAAGTCGCTGACCGCTCCGTCGGTCAGTGCTTTAGCACTTAGCATCATTCGGAAATAACTGTCGCGACTTAATCGTAGCTGCCGTCGCCAGACGGCAGGGAGTCAACGTTCTGGCGAACGGAGTAGAAAAGGGGTCAGGAGCCGAATTGGTTGACTAGGCAAATTGCCGGCGGTATGCTAGAGACAAGTCGTAATCGGATTTTGTCCACCTTCACCTAGCCTCGAAAGGTTGACTGATGCCGCGTCCACTGCGGTCGGATGTTGCCGGGCAGTTTTATCACGCACTGAACCGAGGTAATGCGCGACAACCCATCTTTCACAAGGATGCGGACTACGAAGCTTTTGAGCGTATCATGAAAGAGGGATTAGAAAAGTTTCCTGTCAATCTGCTTTGTTACCAATGATTGCCTAACCATTGGCACATGATTTTGATGCCCCGCGAGGACGGAGCGATGGGCCGTTTGCTTTACTGGGTATCCATGACTCACGCGGCTCGACATCACGCACACTATCGTGCCACTGGAACGGGGCATCTTTATCAAGCTCGATTCAAGAGCTTCCCCGTTCAGAGTGATGATCATTTCTTAGTGGTCTGTCGCTATGTCGAACGCAATGCGTTGTCGGCTGAATTGGTCGAACGGGCTGAAGACTGGCGATTCGGTAGTTTGTATAATTGGAACGGAGGCAAGTGTGGCGTTAAGTTGATGAAGTGGCCAATCCACCGTCCGCCCGGCTGGATCGCAAGAGTCAATCAAGCATTGAACGAAAAAGAAGAAAAGCAACTCCAACGAGCCATTAAACGAAGCCAGCCCTTCGGCGATCAAAGTTGGGTTGAAAGTACAGCCCGAAAGTACAATTTGGAATCTACGCTTAACAGCCTCGGCAGACCAAGAAAGCTTACCTAAAGCACCAATTCGGCTCCTGACCCCTTTTCTTCTCCAGCGTCTCCCCCAAACGCGTGCTTACGTTGGTTGATGAGTTGAAAGCCGTGGTACGCTAATATCAGCTCGATGCGCCAGGGAGTGGGTCAGTCGGCTGACCTAGCTTGGATGCCGACCTTGGTTACAATTGGGTTACTGCTAGAGACCGTAAGTCGTGTCGTGAACCTCAGTCGCTAGCCGTGGGTGGTAACAGAAAAACTATTTGGGATCAGATCATGGCGAAAACAGCGGCCAAGGCCGGAAACCGCGACAATATTGTGATAGCCGATGGCGAAGAGCTCGACTTGGGAAGCCGCCATCTGGCTGCCGTGCTGGCGTGGCTGATCCCTGGGGCTGGGCATTTCTACCAGCGAAGGTATTTCAAATCCGCCATTTTTTCGATCTCCATCTTCAGCAGCTTTGTGTTGGGAATGTTCATGGCGGGGGGGCGCTGCGTCTATGCGTCATGGAATGAAACCGAAAAACGTTGGCAGTATGTGCTACAGGCGGGCGTAGGCTTGCCAGCCATGCCAGCTGCAGTACAAGCGTGGCGGGTGCGCAACAACGCGCCACCACTGTTCAATGAGACATTCATGACAGCCCCCAAATCAACTCACGACTTGGATGAATGGAATCGGCTCACCGCCTCCGGCTTTGATATGGGAACATTGTATACGATGGTGGCGGGCCTGCTCAATATATTGGTAGTATTCGACGCCTGGTCTGGACCGCTACCACCCCCGGTTCCCAAAAAACGTCAACGTGAAAAAGACAAAGAACCGCTCGACGAACCAACCGCTGAACCCGCTAAATCAACCTAGTGAGCCTGTGCCATGATTGTCAATATGTCTGTGGGATACTTGCTGCTGTACCTCCCGCTACTAGCTGCTGTGTCGCTGGTGATCGGTGCTTCGCGGCACGAGAAGAAGCATTTGATTCTCGACCAAGCGTTGCGCACAGCCATTTGGATTTCTTCTTTCATGCTTGGGATCTATGTCGTGTTGCAAATCGTATCTTGGTTGATCTAGCAAAGTGATTCACGCTTCATGAGAATTCTTACGCTGGGTGCTGGAACAGTCGGAACCTGGATCGCCGATTTGCTCTGCCGCTATCGACATGATGTCACCGTCGTCGATAGCGATCCAGAACATGTGCAACGCATCAACAATGACTTGGACGTCAGGGCCATCCAAGGCTCAGCGTCGCAATCAAGTGTGTTGTTCCAAGCCGGGGTGATGGGATGCGACATTTGTCTGGCCGTCACGGGGAGCGACGAAGTCAACATGATCGCGGCCAGCATGGCCAAGGCGATGGGGGTCACGCGTTCCGTAGCGCGCGTCTACGCGCCGGTCTTTCGCGATTTGAGCACGTTTGACTACCAACGACATTTTGGTATCGATCGCCTCTTGAGCTTGGAACATTTGACCGCTATGGAGTTGGCCCGCGCGATTCGCAATCCCGAGAGCATTACCCTAGAGCACTTTGCTCGCGGACAATTGGAAGTGGCAGAATTCGAGGTGACGCGCAGCAGCGATTCACTCAATAAGCCACTCAAGCAATTGGCACTCTCACCTCAAGTGCGACTTGGGACACTGAAGCGCGACAAGCGAACTTGGATCGCCAGCGCCACGGATGAAATTCGCTTGGGAGATTTCGTCAGTTTGATGGGTCGCCCCGATGACGTGGAGGAGATCAAGAAAACCTTCACGAAAGGAGAAGCCAAACACCAGTTTGTGGTGATCGCTGGCGGAGGTGAAACCGGTTATCACTTGGCCCGCGCCCTAGATGGTGAGCATCACAACGTGTTGTTGCTCGAGCATAATCCGCAGCGCTGCGACTACCTAGCCGCCCACTTGACTCGGGCCACGGTGGTGTGCGCCGATGCCATGCGAAAAGTGACGTTGGAGGAGGAACGCGTCGGTGGTTGTGACTATTTCGTAGCCTGCATGGGGCACGACGAGAACAACATCATGGCTGGCTTGGAGGCCAAGGACTTAGGGGCCAAACAGATCATGGCCATTGTCGGACGTCCTGACTACGCTGAGATTGTGGGACGCTTGGGAATCGACACCGCCGTCAGCGAACGGGACGCTATGGCTCGACAGATTCTCGGCCTGTTGACTGAGGGTCCCGTCTTAAGTCAACTGCAACTACCGTCGAGTGATGTCTTTGTACTGGAGCTGGAAGTGGCGGAGAATTCACTGGTCACACAGTCTTCGCTGGCACAAGCTAAACTGCCAGAAGGAGTATTAGTGGCAGCCGTCTTGCAAGATGATTACGTGCGCGTCCCTGCGGCCAGTGATTGTTTACAAGCTGGCAATACGGCGCTTGTTTTGGCTACTCAGAAGCAAATCGCAGCGGTAGCCGAAGCGTTTAGTCCCGTGGGCAGGTCAGCCACATGAACTACCGACTGCTAAGTCGCACGCTAGGTATCATCTGCTCGCTGTTTGCCGTGACGATGCTCTTCTCACTCCCTTGGGCGCATCCCAGTTTGGGTTATCGCATCGCCGACACGATACCATTCCCCAGCGACATGGAGTGGCAAGGTATCTTTGGCCTGGTGACCAGTAGCTTGATCTCTGCGATCGTGGGTGCGGTGCTGATGTGGCTGGGGCGCGGCAACACTAGTCAAAAACTGTTTCGCAAAGAGGCGATGGCCACCGTTGGTCTGTCGTGGGTGTTGGCCACGGTGCTGGGTGCATTGCCCTTTTTGCTAAGTGGCACGCATAGCGCGGCGAACGTCCCCATCTCCATCGCAGACGCACTCTTCGAATCACAATCGGGCTTTAGCACTACCGGGGCTACCGTTCTAACCGACTTGGAAGATCCGACCTTAGTGCCACATTGCATCCTGTTTTGGCGGAGCAGTACGCACTTTCTGGGTGGACTTGGAATCGTGGTCTTGCTGGTCGCCATTCTCGGGCAGGGCGCCAGCGGCAAGGCCATGATGCGAGCGGAGATTACCGGACCAACCAAGGATTCGGCCTTCAGTCGCATGCAGCAAACGGCGCTGGTGTTCGCAACCATCTACGTGGTCCTAAATCTTGTGTTGGGAGCTATTTACTGGCTGTGTGGCATGTCGGTCTTTGATGCGCTGTGTCATGCCTTCGGTACTTTGGCCACCGGCGGTTTCAGCACTTACAACGCCAGCCTGGGACATTTTGATAGCTTGTGGATCGAGTACTTCACGATCCTATTCATGATCTTGGCGGGGACGAATTTTGCCCTGTTGCTATTTGTGGTCACGGGCAATTGGCAGCGGTTGGTGAACGACGTCGAATGGCGAGTCTACATTGCAATCCTATGTGCGGTCACGGCGGCGGTAATGCTGTTCGGATTGTGGAGCGGGAATTTTCCCGGTTACTGGGCCGCCTTGCGCTATTCACTGTTTCAAGTCGTTTCGATCATGACCACTACCGGCTATGGTACGCATGACTACGACCAGTGGAATAACTTTGGTCGAGGTGTGCTGATTCTGCTGATGTTTGTCGGTGGCTGTGCCGGGAGCACCGGCGGTGGCATGAAGGTCATCCGACATGTGCTACTAGCCAAGATCTTACGACTGGAATTGGAACTAGCCTATCGCCCGCGTGTCGTGCGGCCGCTAATGCTCGGAGACCAGCCCCTGGATGACGTCAATTTGCGCAAGAATATTCTGGTCTACTTCGGTTTAGTGGGAGCAGTCTTTGCGTGTAGTTGGCTATTCTTGATTACCACCGAACCCGACCAGCAATGGAAACAGAAAATTATTGTCGTCGATGAGAGCACTGTCCAATTCCAAGTGGCGGTGACTGCCGAACGGGAATTGGAGCGGGATCTGTTAGAAAACAAACTACTCGACTGCGCCAGTGCCATTGCAGCGACACTGCACAACATCGGGCCGGGCTTGGGAGTGATTGGCCCCACCGCGAACTACGCGGGCTTTTCACCGTGGAGCAAGCTATTGTTTGTCTTCTTGATGATGCTCGGTCGATTGGAGATGTTTTCCATATTGGTCCTCTTCGTTCCGGCTTTTTGGCGGCGAATCTGATGAACCTAACCAGCCTCGATCCATCTGAACCGACCGAGCAGCATACGATCGAGGCTTCGTTTGGACTGTTGCAACTGTGTCTGCAACAGTTGACAGCTTTTGCTCCCGTGGCCTCCGCCGCGCAGTTGTTGGAGTTGATACCCGACATACCGCTGGCTGCCAAACAACTTATCCTGGTCGAACTAATCAAATACGACCTAGCGGCTGCAGCCCAACGGATGCCGGTGGAGGAATCCGCGCACCTCGGCGGCTTGACGCGTTCGCTGGAGTTTTATTGGCCCATTGTGGCGGAGCTTTTACCCGCCGAAAAAATCCCCCTTGATCTGATCCTGGAAGAAGTGCAACTGCGGCGATGCGCGGGAGAAGAGCCACAATGGAACGACTATCAACAACGCTTTCCCGATTTGGCTGAGACCATTGGCAAATGGCTGGCTGCCGATACCAACCTGGAAGCGGCACCGGAAGAACGGGATGTGAGTCAGCTCCCCGAGTTTCCGCTCGATTCGATCGTCGATGACTTTCGAATTCTCAAACTATTGGGAGAAGGTGCTTTCGCGCGCGTCTACTTGGCCCAACAACTTTCCATGCAACGACTGGTCGCGCTCAAGGCATCGACCCGCGGGAGCGAAGAACCGCAAGCTCTATCGCAGCTCGATCATGCCAACATCGTTCGCGTTTACGATCAACGCGAAATAGAGCAACGCGGCAGCAGACTACCAACCGCGATGTTACTGTACATGCAATACTTGCCCGGTGGTAGCCTGGCCGACTGCATACAACTACTACGCACAACACCCGTGGAAGTGCAGGGCGGAGGGATAGTTCTCCAGTCCATCAATCGCAATCTCCTGGCAGCCAATCAATCGGTCCCTGAACATTCGACCGTGCGAGCCGAGTTAGCAGCCAGGAGCTGGCCCGAGACGGTCGCCTGGATCGGTATTCAATTGGCCGACGGTTTGGGATATGCCTCAGAGCGGGGTGTGTTGCATCGCGACGTGAAGCCAGCCAATATTTTGCTGAGCGCGGAAGCGATCCCCAAGCTGGTCGACTTCAACGTCAGTTGCAGTGGATTGTCGGGACGGGCTGGAGCTGCCGCCTACTTCGGTGGCTCGCTGGCTTATATGTCTCCCGAGCAATTGCGAGTGGCTGATCCAACCGACGCGTTGACCGCTGACAAGCTCGATGGTCGCTCCGATCTGTATGCCTTGGGGATGGTACTGTGGGAGCTATGGCAAGGCCAACGACCGTGGACGCTCATCGATCTAGCAGCCAATTGGACCGAAGCAGTCACGTTGCAACAGCGGCTACGTACTCAGCCCATCGTAGCTCGCCAGCCAGCCCTAACACCCACCGAGCGCGTATTGGAAAAAGTACTGCGGTCGCTGCTTGAGATCGATCCCCAGCAGCGTCCGCAGACGGGCAAGGAAACGGCCGCGCGACTGCGACTGGCGCTTCATCCCGAGTTGGCAACTCGATTCGAACCGAGCCCCTCCAGTTTGGCCGGACGACTTTTGAAAATCCCGGTGCTGTTGCTCTCTGCGGTGGTGATCTTCGGCCCCAACACGGCGGCATCGATTTTCAATTATGACTATAACTATCGCCGTATGCTGGAATTGCAGTCGGTACCGAACATCTTGAGCGATTTCAAATTTGTAGCCAATTGGGTTAACGGGGTTGTTTATCCTCTAGGGGCTGTGTTGTTCTTGTGGATCATGTTTCCAATAGTACGCATTGTGTATCGCAGCCAGCGCGGCGTTGTAGCTAGTCAGTCAGAGATTTCGAAGCTGTGGAACATCGGCAACCAAGCCACACTCATCTGCGGCATTCTATGGGCTGTTTCAGGGATGGTCTTTGCCGTCACGTTCGCCACAATGCATGGTGAATTCGGTTACTCGGAGGCGATCCACTTTTTTCTGTCGCTGGTGTTGTGCGGCGGAGTAGCCTGGGTATATCCTTACTTCGGCATGACACTCCTGGCACTGTTGATCTACTATCCCCGTGTGATCGCTCCAGCCATGAGTGATCCTGGTTTTCCGCAACGCTGTCAGCGGGTGCGTCAGCACAGTCGTTGGTATCTGTTATCCGCAGCAGCCATTCCCTTGACGGCCGTGGGTGCGTTAGTCTTTCGACACGACCTACCCAAGACTTTGATATTGGCCGGTGTCTGTGTCACCGCCTTAGGACTGCTCGCCTCGTTCTTCGCTCATCAGAAGCTCGAGGAGACTTTGCGACAATTCGAACAAGTCCTCACCAGTCACGATTCGCAACGCAGAATCTAGTGTTTGATCGAGCGTACTAAACTAGGTCACAACTCCTGACTAGTTTGAGAGTCTATTCTGGCAGTTCGCCCACAACTTGAAGTACCAAGGGACCTTTCGAAATGATCTTCATGCGAGGTAGTTCATCGCGGTTGGCGGATCGCAGCGATTTTTCATTAGGGAATAAGTCTATCCGATCCGACAAACTTTGTGTCCCTACCGCTCCCGATATCGTCAGGCTGCAGTCGGTGAAATGAAGGTTAGAAATGGGCATGCATGCGCGCGGCCCGAATGGCGACTAAATCCGCACAGAATCTCATGCATACATCACAAATTCCTGTGACCATCCTTACCGCATTTCCAAATCTTCTAACCTTCCATTTTCTAACCTTTTGTCATTTCATTACTCGCTCTATGCCCAATCGATGTCCATGTGAATTAGGGTATTCGTTACCACAGGAAAACTCCTGCTCGGCGAGCGGGCGTGGGTAACTCTGCGTTGCGAATGCGGTGTCCGTCGAGTGCGTTAATCTTTTTGCCGCACATTTTTTTGTCGAAACAGTGCGTGCCTGATGATGCGCAATTGTCCGCTACAATCGTCATAATCCTAGACAATGTCGAAGTGGGGCTCTGATAATCGACCGTTAGTTCAAGGGCGTCGGGCAAACATGACCTATGCATTTAGGTATGCAATACCCGATTCGTTTCCTATTCCACCTGAGTCCCATGCCCAAGTCACCGCACACTTCGACTGGCCGAAAACGCGACCGGCTGAGACGGTCAGGCATGGCGGTGGTCGAATTCGCGGTCTGCCTACCAATCTTGTTTGTGGTGGTGTTTGGTTCGATCGAAGCGTGCAACGCCGTCTATTTGAAGCAAGCCGCTACCGCTTCAGCCTACGAGGCAGTGCGGTTGGCGACCGGTACCGGCGGGACTCAAATCTCGGGTCGGACGCGGGGTGAAGAAATCTTGGCAGCCCGCAGTATTAATAATGCCACACTCACGTTCACTCCCGCCGATGAAGCGAGTTGGAATCGGGGGACGGCGATCAGTGTCAATGTGTCGATCCCCGCCTCTAACAACTTGGGAGGCATCGATCTGTTCTTCCAGGGGCAACAGTTGCAGTGCACCATTGTGATGGTCAAACAATAGGGACCGAGTCATGCAGTCAGCTATGAGCCAAACGAAAAACCTACGTCGCGGATCAGCTTTTGTTTTCGTGTTGATCACGCTAGCCATTTTCTTCGTCATGGCTGCTTTCTCCATGAACGTGGCCTACATGCAGTTGGTCCGAACTGAGATGCGCGCCGCGACCGATGCCGCAGCCCGCGCTGGTACCGAGGCGCTGGCCCGCCTCGACTCAGAACCGGCCGCAATCCAAGCAGCTATCGACATCGCGGCGGCCAACAAAGTCAACGGAGCACCGTTGGTATTGACGGCTGCTGACATCGAACTGGGGGCCGCGACTCGCAGCGTCACCAATCACTGGACCTTTGATCCCAATGGCTTGCCTGTTAGCTCCGTCCGTGTGAATGCCGACAAGACAACCCCGCTGATGCTCCCTGGCATCACGGGAGTCAATTCCTTCCATCCACAGCGTTCTTCCACTGCCGCTTTTTCGGAAACAGAGATCTGCCTAGTGGTTGACCGCTCCCATTCCATGT
Source organism: Pirellulaceae bacterium (assembly GCA_041741715.1). Classification (GTDB taxonomy): domain Bacteria; phylum Planctomycetota; class Planctomycetia; order Pirellulales; family Pirellulaceae; genus Aureliella. The sequence continues at coordinate 30,032 of JBGSJT010000523.1, forward strand.
GCTTTGATCTGAGCGGAGTCGATTGGGTGTATCCGGCTGGCACTCCTCCAGCTCCGCCTGATCCGGTCATCTATCCGCCTAACGCTGTCGGTAGTCGTTGGGCCGCGCTAGCCAATGGCGTGAACGAATTCCTGACTATCGTGGAGAACGACAATGCGCTGCAGCGCGTGGCTTTGGTGACGTGGGGCTCCGACATCACACTAGCTACCTACGAAGGCGACTTGACCGGGAGAACCTTTCCAGCGAGTTCATTTGACGTGCCCCTGGGGACCAATTTCCCCGCCGTAAGCACTTCGATTGCCAATCGTGGCGATGACGTCATGCTCGGTGGAACCAACCTTTCATCCGGTATCGATCTGGGTGTTCAAGTCCTCACCAGTCCAGCTACGCATGCGTATGCCACCAAGACTATGATCGTCATGACCGATGGTCAATGGAATGAGGGGCGCGATCCGGTTGAGGCAGCGCTGGAGGCCAAACAAGTGGGCATTACTGTTCACACGGTCACATTTCTTGATAGCGCCAATCAACAAGATATGATCGACGTGGCGACTGCCACCGGCGGACGACATTACCATGCCAGCGACGCCGCCACGCTGGAAGCTGCCTTCAGCGCCATCGCGAGGAACCTATCGGTCGTACTGATCGATTAATAGTTTGAATCGCGCCGTTTATCGTTGAACGACAGAACAGATGCTCGATATCGAAGAGACACCTATGCAAAACAACTCAGCCAACTCAGCCAGCAGCCGTTGCGGGGCAACCGTCGTCGAACTCGCCTTTGTCTTCCCTATTCTGCTGCTGTTGCTGTTTGGCGCGATCGATTTTTCGCGAGCCAACTCCATTCGTAACACTGCTGAAAACGCTGCTTATGAAGGAGCTCGTCGCGCGATCGTGCCAGGTGCCACCAGCCAATCGGCCGAGGAGGCAGCCAACGCCATTTTGGGTTTCTTGTCGCTCAATAGTACCAACGTCACTGTCGCCCCCACCATCATCACTAATAGCACTCCCCAAGTAACCGTGTCGGTCTCGGTCCCCCTAGCGGGCAATCTCTATGCTGCGAATCAATTACTAACATCTAAGACCATCACCAGGTCATGCACCCTGACTCGTGAGCAGTTTACTGTGGTGGCGCCTTAAAGTTCGAAATCTACTGTTTCCGATCAGCAACATTTTGTCTAAGCTCTGCTCAATCCATGGCTTCGAGACTTTCCCGCTCTTTGCAAATGTTCTCTTGTCTCAATGGTTCATCGCTTCGGAATGCTTAGTCCCGTCAAAGTCCCGAACAATTGGGGACAATTGTTCTACTCTTTGAGCAAGCGTGATTGGTTACCAAATACAAGAGCAGTCAGTAAACCTTTTTTGATTGAGGACATTCAACAACTTGTATGAAACGCTACTCTGATCGCCACCGATTATTGTGCGGTGGGATCACGGCTGGTTACTCAAACAAGAGCGTGCCGAATTTTTTGAACTCATGAAAGCTGGGACCAACACGAGCCCAATCCCACTGCGTGACGGGAGGACTTTCATTTGACTGTGCGTCGTTGGTTAGGGGATCGTAGTCGACCCGATAAAAATTGGCTCGCCACTTTGTACCTGACTGCGGTGGAACGTTTCCCAGGGGCGTCAACAGTTCGAACGGAATGAATACTTCCGCGCGCCAACTTGTTACCGATGCCCCCGATGCATTCGAGCCGCCTTGTGCTGAAACACGCTTGGCAGTCTTCCTCTCCCCTGTGTACTTCCATGGTCTCCAACCCAGGAATTTTCCGTCTACATTCGGAATCAAGATCGGCAGTTCGAAACCGAGAGGTGATACTTCGTATTCAAAGTAGAGTGGCAGGGCTTCGTCTGTCCAGAAGAAACATTCGTACACATCTTCCTTCCACAGATCTAGAAAATCTTCTTGAAATGTTGCCGTCAGCCATTGGTCGCTCCCATCAAAGAGCACATACACGCCTTGATCCGAGTACAACATCTTGAACCGCGCCGAGTATTCGTGCACGGCTGGAGCCCGACGGTTCAGCGGCACCCACTCGGTCTTTCCCCAAGCCGCCGCATCCCCTTGACCAGTGACTTCGAAGTCGTCGCAATGCTTGACGACCAACTGAGGTGGCGTGGCTGGTTCTGCAGGCAAGGCTTGAAGCAACGCCAGCACGGCCCAGCCGGTGGCGGCCACCGAAATGAATTGATCGTCGCCATGCGGAAAACCAGATTCAAAGTATTCCTGTATCGGTTTGGCGCGAGTGGTAACGTGCCATGTGCCGTCAGCCAACTGCGTATCTAGTAGATACTGGCAACCGCGCGCAAACGCTGGATGCTCGAGGGACAAACCGGCCACTTCATGCAGCGCGGTCAGTACCGATCCGGTTGCATAGGCATCGGGTTGCATGTCAGTATCTTGCGCCCAACCGCCGCTGCTAGTTTGCAGCGCCAACAACTCTTGCACGCTGGCATCGATCGTAGCTTGATCAGCGGCGATGTAGGGTAGTGCGCGGAGCCGAAAGACACGATCCTCGGTATCCTTCGGCTGCGCTTCGAGCAGCCACTGGGCAGCCGTCGCGCGACGCTCGTCAATCCCCGCTTGTTCGTCTTTAGTGCCGTAATAACTCAGGCCCCGCAAGGCAACATAGGTCGACGTAAAACTACTCCCCGAGGAAGGGAGGCGTTGGCCGCCCCCCGACCAATGCTTACGCTCGCGATGACGTTCGACTAAGTAGTGGGTGGCCGCAGCTGTGACGGCATCAGCGGGCCAGTCACCTGCTTCCAATGTCCACAAGGCATAGCCCGCCGTCATGACTTGTCCACCCTGTCCCTTACCGACCAAGTATTCTGACTTTCCCCGCTCCAGATGATTCCAAGTGTGTTCGAGTTGTTGACGCAGAACTTCGTGATCAATCGCAAAGCCGAGTTGTGCCGCTTTGGTCAGAGCCAACACCGGTAGCCCCTGGCTATGGCACGTATAACATTGCCGCTCGCGGGCTGACCCCATCGCCCCTTGCTCCAATTGAGGCAGTCCCCGCTCTATTGCGGAACGAATCGCTGACGTGGCTGGTCGCCCGCTCAGCTCCTCTCCAAAGGATGATTTACTCCCACCACTGATGGCGAGTAAAAAACATCCCCAACACGTAAACCGACGACAACGAATCATGATCTTTAATCCGGTTTTGAATTGTAGGGTCGTTGAACTATGTCATTGTACTACAGATTTTTCATAGCCGTTCGCGGGATAATCGCTGATCGCCTCGCCGGTCAGTGGTATTCGACCAGCGATGTTCGCGAATGGCATAGTGGTGGTCTCAATCCAATTGGTGAAGCAAAAGCAAGTGATCGGCAGAGCGATCAGCACTATCGCAATCTCTTGATCTTTTTGCCGCACATCTTTTTTTCGGCTATTCTTTGGCACATGCTCCTTGCTACTCAAGCTACTGTGTGTGGGTTCATTTCGTCGCTCTACTGAACCTCAGGCGCTAGCCGCGGGCTGTGGAGGAGTGCACCTTCGTAGGAGCCTCACGACGCTGAGATGTTTTGAGCGATTTCTTAAACTTAAACCTAAACTCCGAATTCCTCGCTATCTGGTTTAAGTTTAAGTTTAAGTTTAAGTTTAAGTTTAAGTTTAAGTTTAAGTTTAAGTTTAAGTTTAAGTTTGCAAAAACTCACGACGTGGAGCGGCAGGGCCACTTACCGCAAAAAGGTGTGCGGCAAAAAGATGAAGAAACTTCAGTTGGAGAGCGCCGCTATGATAGAATTGGCAGCTCTGGAGTCGTCGATGTGGCCCAAGAGCATCACCTAACCTAAGTATTGGGGTAGTGGGCGAGGCAACGAGTCCTACTGACCCAGTTCACGACAAGGACTCGTTGCCTCGTCCACTGCAAACCGACCCCTATTTCTAAGTTAGATGAAGCACTAGCTGATCTCACGGTCTGGCGAGTGGTAGTCGGATTGTCATTTCAACGTCAAGCGAAGGTAGAGGCGTACGATGCAAACAGCGGAACTGTGGCCAACCCTCTCAGCCTTTGAACTCGACGCGCCGAGCTGTGGACTCACTTTTTCGGAACGCGCCGCGCGGGAAAATGGTTGGACGCTCGGCTTCACGCGGCGTGTGATCGACGAGTACAAAAGATTCCTATACTTGGCGATGACTTGTGAACATGTCGTCTGCCCTTCGGATGCCGTGGATCAAGTTTGGCACATGCACTTGACCTACACTCGCAGTTACTGGGATGACCTGTGCGGAGGCGTCTTGGGACGACCGCTGCACCATGGTCCCACACGGGGAGGGAGTGAAGAACACGAAAAGTATTTCCGACTCTACGAACGCACACTCCGGTCCTACACAGCAGCCTTTGGCTCTCCCCCTCCAGCAGATATTTGGCCAACCGCCGAGCTACGTTTCGGCGAGGATCTAGCCTTCGTCAGAGTCAATCATCATCGATACTGGGTTATCCCCAAACCGTGCTGGTCCCGTGGCACAGTCGGTGCTGCCAGCGCAGTACTGTTGATTCCCCTCGCGCAATTAGCAGCCAATCCGCTCGACTGGTCCGGTCCGCAATTTCTAATTCTGTATGGCGCGCTACTTGCCCTAGCCCTTGTAGCCAGTTGGCTAGGCCGCATGTGGTTACTAAATTCTGAGCAACACTACGAATTCCGGCCTGGGGCCAATGACGCTTTGCAGCCCATCGAAGTTGGATGGATGCACGGTGGCGCGCCGCGCGCGATTGATTGCGCCCTGGTGGAACTGGTGCAACAAGATGCGGTGGCCATCGACGGTCGAAAAGTAGTGGCGGGCAAGAATCTCGCTCAGTATCGAGCTGCTCATCGCATATCGGATTTGATCCAGCAAAGCGTCGCTTCATCCGGCACTGGACGTGACTACGGCAAAGTCTGTCGAGACGCGATGGTGGGGGTCGAGTCGGTTCGTCAGAGTCTGATTGAGAAGGGTCTGGTGTTGGACCCTTCACAGAGGGTCGCCGCGGCCGCATTCCCCATCGCCCTCATGGGAAGCGTATTGGCGTTAGGCGCGGCCAAAGCGTTCGTCGGGATCAATCGTGGAAAACCGATCAGCCTTTTAATGATTATGATGTTTCTGACTATGTTCATTATGGCGGCGTTCATAGCCAGTTTGCCACGTGTCACCGTGGCGGGAAAACAATTGCTGAAAAAGCTTCAAGGGCAAGTCGAGACAAACCCACGAGCACTTTCCGCAAAGTCAACTGGCGGCGCTCAGTCGGCTGATTGCGATGCGCTCCTCTGGTCAACCGCTTTCGTCGGTACCGCCGCTTTGGCAAGCACACCTTTGTTCGAACTCGGCTCGTTTCTCACCAGCCATCGCGCAGCTAGCTCAAGCTCTAGTGGTGGATGCAATACCAGTGGCTGTGGAGGCGACAGTGGCGGGGGAGGAGGTTGTGGTGGTTGCGGCGGAGACTGATTCGCGATGCGGCGAACCGGTACGCGAACACGCTTGTTTAGTCAGGTATCAAACCCCAGCAGAATCTGCCGGGCCGTTAGCCATAGCGAGTCGTTGTCGCTCCCTCAACAAGTCCTGCTGCCGGGGCTAGACAATCTGCTGGGCCTTCAGCCCGAATGCAATTGCCTCCCATCATGCTGCGGGAATAGATAACCACTTCTACTTCTTGCCCGAATGCAACAATTTTTCGGTCGCTTAATCTTGCGGTCGCTTCTCGATCCAGTACGTGCAGAGTCATGGAAGCTGCCAACTTTTTCGCAGGCCCCATTCGACGCTCATCAACGCACAGAATAAAACCAAGTACAGCCACGCATCCCAAGCAGCATCACCTAGTCGCCGCTTTTCGACAGAAACGACTTTGGTTGCGTCCTGCCGCGAGCGCAACCAGTCCAAGGCGACTCCCACTTCTTCAGGCAAGACCAATTGTCCACCAGCCGATTGATTGGCGGAGACGATATTGTTCATCATTTGCCAATCCGCTGCTGACTGAGCTAGCTCGCGCGATTCATCGCGAACAATAAAGGCAATCTCCGACTGGTAGCTGTCACCATTAGAACCTTGCGCAGTGAGCGCCGCGCGATACAGCCCAGGTGTATCGAGCCCAGAGATAATTCCCCTGCGAGTCGATTCGGAAACCTTGGTCGAACTTATGTTTCGCAGCCAAGCTCCCTCGCGCGACAGTTCAATTTTGAACTCGGTGGGGATTGGTTTGTTGTCGCTACCACCAAACCACTCGATCAGCAATTCAGGTTGTTCATCCAGTAACAAACGACGACGATCGAGTTCCATGCGAAAGCCTTCGTTGAGGGTATCGCGGCGAACCAACCATAGTAGGGCTTGCCGCCAGAACTGTTGATGCACTTTTGTCTGGCCGGCAAGGTGCCATCGCCAAGTGCTATCACCGGCGAAGGCCAAGACGCGGCCAGTGCCAAACTCGCCTGTCACCAAAGCTGGTTCACGCTGCGGGCTTTCGAGCAGCACCAACACACCTGGATCACGGCGGAGTTGTCCAAAGCGATTCATCCCCTGCAGCGGCTTAAGTTGTCGCCAAATGCGCGTGTTGTCAGGTTCGGGTGCCAGCGTGGTGATGGGGTGTGGCAGCGCGGGGCGGAGTGTGACATCGCCTACGATTTGCAGAGCGGGATCAAGCGGTGCATCCCAAATATAAGCTTGTTTACTCAGTTCGATAGGCATCAGTTCAGCCAGCGGACTGCGACCGTAGCCACCCGCGTCGTAGCTGCGATAACCTCCCATGAACAGAATACCAGCGCCGCGGCGCACGCGACTAACGATCTCGCGACTAGCATTATCAGACAGTGCCAAAGCGGCCAAGTCATCGATAATGATGACGTCGAACTGTTGCAAATCGACCGGCAGATCCATGGGCCATTTGCGACGATCGCGCTCGGGCCATAGCAAATACTCAGTCGCGAAGTCGCGAGACTCTTCTAAGGAACGTCTTAGAAATTTTTGTTCCGGCAAGGGTTGTCCCGCCAGATACAAAATGCGCACGCCCCCTTCGCGAACCGTCACGAAACTCATCAATTGATTGTTGGCTTTATTCTGTTCTCGGGCATTGACTGTGGCGGTGGCTTCCAGCAAATACTCACCCTCGTCCGGGACCACGACGGTGAACTCCAGCGCCAATTTCTCATTGGGTTTCGTTGCCAACACTTCGCGTTTGCCGACCGAGCGCAGTGGTTTGCCACTGGCTCGCAGTGTAAGTTCAATATTGATCGGTACATTTTGCATACCTTGCGCCTGAACTACCAACGGGACCGACAACTCCTTTTTCACAAAGGCCGTCAGTTGCTCAGGCACACCTTCAATGGCCACGTCTTTTATTTGTCCCTGCTCTCCGCGGGGACCAATACCAACTAGCAAGATGGGTTGATCGAGTTGTGCCATCTGTCGCGCGGCGACGGTGGGATCGACCGGGGCTGGTATAAGTGTCTGCATGCCGTCGGACATCAGGATTACGCCGCGCAACGGTGGATCGAGTTGCAGTCGTCCAATCTTAGATAACGCGCCACCTAGATCGGTAACACGTCCGCTGGGTGGTTGATCAAACAATTTCCCAAGACTTGGTAGATCACCGCTCTCCACCGCAGACAATTCGCCGTCAACTACATACGGTACGAGGACAGTTTGTCCAATTTTCAAATCGGTCGATGATTGGATCGCACCCCAAACTTCACGTTCGATCTCCCATCGCGTGCGATCACTGACGTCGCTGGGCAAAACCATGCTCTGCGATCGATCGATGAGTACCGCGATCGCCCCAGCGCTTTCGTTGTCCCGGTTTGTAATCATGGCTGGTCGCAGCCAACCGACCAGCAGCACCAACATGGCCGACAATCGCAACAGGCTCAACAGCCATCTGGCCTTCCACGACAAGCCTGGCGAGGAGAGCGTAAGCCAGAGACTGGCTAGTAGCACCAGCGCCAACGGAACGAGCGCGACCCAACCGAAAACCGGTTCGACGCTGAATTGCGCAAGCAAGTGTAGGTGGGTGCTAAAGAACATCATGCCGTGGCCAGTCATCTCCTATGTTTGAAAAGGGGGTTGGGCCCTATCAGATCGCTCAATAGTATCGGTAGAACGTGCGTTCTCCAAAGGGGCAGCCCTCCTTTTCAAACGGAGCCTAGTGCTTTGTCACCATTTGATTTTAGGGTTGCGGGTAGTTTACCCTCCCGCGCGTAACAGTTTCTAAAGCAGGTAGTTTTGATTCGCGGGAGGGTCGACGGCGAGCCCCAGCGAGCTGGCGGGGAGGGAGAAATACTCAGAGTTTTCGACACTTCTCGCTGAACGCCACCCTCTGGTTCCCAGGCTCAGCCTGGGAACCCAATGCATTTCAGGCTCCGCCTGCCGAAGTGTCGGTGGTTCTAAGGACGCGGGCGGCGGAGCCTCCAAGACCGTGAGTTCCCAGGCAGGAGCCTGGGAACGAGCCTGTGCGTGGTGGCGTTCAGCGAGAAGTGTCGAGTTTTCCCTTATTTAATGTTGACGAAGCACTACGATAGAGTTGAAGCTTCGGTCGAGAAAGCTGGCAACATAGAGACGGTTGTTAGTCCTCGGGCATGGGTTGCCCTTTGGTTTCGGGCAAGAAATAGACGACGACCAGCCCCAAGATAAAGACTAAACTTACCCAGGCCGTGGCTTCGCGAAATGCGTCCAATCTTGCGGCTGCTCGTGCAACCAGGTCCTCTTTAGGAATTGTACTTACCGCCGCATCTGCTAATCTCTGTTGCAACATCCCTAATGTAAACGGACCAGTGGCCGCCAGAAAACGCCCGACGTTGTAACAAAAGCTGACACCCGTGCTGCGCAATCGCGTCGGAAAGAGCTCGGGCAAATAGATCGCAAAACCAGCAAACAACGCCAACTGGAAAAAGCCCATGACGCCACTCATCCACAATTGATCCACGCTTTTGAACAACTGAAAGTAGGCGTTGGTGGCAATGAAGGCTCCAACGAAGGCAATCGCGAAGGCGGGTCTGCGTCCAGTTCGTTGCGCCAAGTAGGCGAAGGCGAGCATCCCGAAAAAGGCACCGATGTTCTGAATGATGCTGTTAAGCCCTTTGTAATAGGTCGCTAGGCTGTCAACTTTCGTTTTTAGTTCGTCAGGACTCAGCGAAACCGAGTCCTTCAACGCCTCGGCGGTAACAGAGTTAGTGATTACGGCGCCAACCAATTCAGGTGCAAAGAAACCGATGCCCCACAGTCCAATCACACCGGCGATGCAGAGCAACATCCCTAGCAAGGCGGGTTTACGCCAGCGGCCTGGCCCCAGCAACGAAGCATACGATCCGAATTTGACCCCCGTGATCTTACCCGCTTCTTTAGCCTTGACCCATTTCTCCGGCTCCTTCAATCGCAACTGAATAAAGACACACAGAAACGCTGGAATCGCTCCGAACAGGAAGGCATACTTCCAGGCTGTAGCCGACGTAATCGAGTTGGAGCCACTACTAATGAGGCTTCCCATCCACATGCTGATCAGTCCAGCCGTGATATTCCCCACCGCCGATAGAGCTTGGAGCATCCCAAGCGCACCGGGTCGCGATTCATCTGGGAGAGTGTCGGCAATGAGTGCCACTGCCAATCCGAAAACTCCGCCAACTCCTAGCCCAGTGATGAAGCGATAGATGGCGAAGTCGAGCCACGAAGTTGAGAGCGCCGACAACCCCGTGAAGACCGAATAAAGCAGTACCGTCAGGGTTAGTGTTTTTGCGCGACCGATGCGATCTCCAACCGAACCAAAAATCAATCCACCTGTGGCCCAGCCAGCTACGAAAATCGATGTCGCATAGCCACCGTAGGCAGTCACGTTCCAACCTTCGGGCAACAACGTTTTCAGTGCGTCGTTGCGAAACAAGATAAAGATCTGTTGGTCGAGGCAATCGAAGAGCCAAGCCAGTGCAGCCATCGTGAAGACAAACCAGTGGTAGCTGGTCAGGTTTTTCCACCAGGCAGTGGAGGTTGATTTGCGAACATTGATAGGTTGGGTCATGTGTCTTCGCTTGGCGCGGAATAAAGTAGCAGACAAGGTCGTGGCCGATGGGTGCGTCACGACGCGGGAAGCCACTATGATAGCGTTTCTTTTTCCCGAATGTGGCTCGACGCTCCGCGTCGATAAAGAACTAATACGAACCGTAGGACAAAGCCGCGCTCCAACCCGACGCAGCGTATCCTCAAGGAGAACTGCGACAAAAAAATGTGCGGCAAAAAGATGGAAGACCTGATCAAAGCATCGTTCGGGAAATATCAGTCTTAGCTACGTTCGCCAACAAGTCGACTCTCTGCGGTCTGGCGAACGCAGCTTCGTTTAGATCCGACACTCTATCGCCCCAGTCCCCACCTGCGATCAATCAGCGACTACAATTAGGATTGCGCCCTTCATCGCCATCCCCACCCCGTCATGTTTTGCCGCTCACCAAAGTGGCCCGACTCCCTGCCGCGAGCTCCCCCCTACTCCATCAACCGTTCGCCATGACCAGCCACTATAGAATCGCACACTTATTGAGCAGATGCCTGCAAATAATCCCCCGCACACTGGCATTGTTCTTAATTATTGAATGTCTGTGCCTCCCCTGCACATCGGCGGACGAACTGCGCAATCCCCAGAACGTGCAGCCAAAAGCCGTAAGCAAAACGGTTGATTTTACGCGAGATATTTATCCGCTCCTTCAACGAGCTTGCATTGAGTGTCACGGCGAGCGGAAGCAAGAGGGAGGTCTGCGACTCGACCTGCGAGTGGAGGCACTTCAATCAGGGAGCATTGAAGCTGGAGATCCCGAAGCGAGCGAACTACTGCGGCGAGTTGCCTTGCCGCGTGGTGATGACGAAGTGATGCCAGCGATTGGCGAGCCGCTAACAGGGCGCGAAGTGAACTTGATTCGTCAATGGATTTTGAATGGAGCGGCGTGGCCCGAAGCATTCGAGCAACCACCCCATTGGTCTTACGTCGTTCCGCAGCGACCAGCGCTACCTGTCGTCTCGGATGAATCATGGATTCGTTCTCCCGTCGATCATTTCATTCTGGAGCGGCTGGATGGTGAAGGATTGCAACCCTCCCCCGCGGCAGCTCCCGAAAAACTGGTACGACGACTCTTCTTGGATCTCATCGGTTTGCCACCCACCCCCGCCGAAGTGGATGCCTTCAAGGAACATCCGACTCAGCAGCGATTGGAACACTTGGTCGATGATCTCCTTGAGCGACCGCAGTTCGGTGAACGCTGGGCACGTCCTTGGTTGGACCTAGCGCGCTACGCCGATTCGCATGGTTTTCAGCGTGACGATCTGCGCGACAACTGGGCCTATCGCGATTGGGTCATCACGGCGCTGAACCAGGGCATGCCCTTTGATCAATTCACCATCGAACAGATCGCGGGAGACTTGCTGCCGAACGCCACGGAATCGCAAAAAATTGCAACTGGCTTTCATCGTTGCGCGCCAACCAATGTCGAAGCGGGTTCACTCCCCGAGGAAACGCGCGTGGAACAAGTGCTTGATCGAGTCAATACGACCGGCGCAATTTGGTTGGGCTCCACGCTGGAATGTTGTCAGTGCCACGATCACAAGTACGACCCGTTCACGCTCAAGGAATACTATCAACTCTTTGCCTTCTTCAATAGCACCGAGCTGGAAGCTGATTTGACCAAGCCGGAAACCCCCAGCTCGATTCAATTCCAGGGGCCAGCTATGCCACTGTCCGATCCCTCACGCGATCAACAGCGGGCCACCTTTCAGGCCCAGATCGAGCAACTCCAGCAACAACAGTCAGCGCGACAGGAGACCTTGGAAACGGAACTGCTAGAATGGGCTCGGCAATTGTCGTTGCAAGCCAGCGATCGCCCGCGACTGCATCCACTGACCGTTCGGGAGTTCATCTCTCAGGGTACCACCGACACGCATGAAGTACTTGAGGATGGCTCAATACTCTTGGCCGGTGGTGACCCACCAGATCGCGACCTCTATCGCCTCAAAACCACCATCGATTGTCAACAAGTCGTCGGCTTTCGGTTGGATGTATTGCGGCATGATTCGCTCCCCGGCCAAGGTCCAGGACGTGGCGATGCGCAGCGCCGCAATATCGTGCTCAACGATTTTGCCGCGACAGTTAACACTGTCAATTTGGATCGTGAAAACCAAGCGTCCCCCGTGTCACGCGAACTGCGTTTCAACACTGCGGAAGCTAGTTTCTCGCAGAAAAAGTGGGATGTGGCTGGAGCGATCGACGATAGCGCTAAATCAGGATGGGCGCTGGCTCCCAAGTACGATCAAGCTCATTGGGCAACCTTCATACTTGAGGAACCGATCGACCTAAGCGAGTCGTCGGAAGTTGAGTTCGCCTTAACGCAGAGCTTTGGCCAAGCGCGGACGATCGGCTGTTTTCGACTTTCCGCCATTACTGGAAATGCACGACAGGAACCCATCGACGAACAACTAATTGAGATCGCTTCTGAGCCCAGCCAGCAATGGTCAACGGAGGATCGACAGAAATTGTTGCAAGCGATGGTCGCTCAAGATCTGCCTAGCACGCAACTCGCTAAAGAGATCGCCAGAATTGAGAAAGAGTTGCTCGCTTTGATACCTGACACTACGTTGGTCATGATCGAATTAGCTCAACCTCGCCCTGCCACTATGTTTGTCCGTGGAGATTACAAGTCTCCCGGAGAGCCGGTATTGCCAGGGACCCCCAAGGCGTTGCATCCTTTGCCTAACGAACCAGTTGAAGCCTCAAGCCAAGGTAGCTCACGCAGTCGGTTAGCGCTCGCCCGGTGGTTAGTCTCTGCAGACAATCCACTAGTGGCCAGAGTAACCGTGAATCGCTGGTGGGCCGAGTTGTTTGGACAGGGTCTTGTCCCCACAGTCGAAGATTTTGGCATCAAGGGAGAACCCCCTTCGCACCCACAGTTACTCGATTGGCTGGCGGTCGAGTTCATGCAGAGCGGTTGGTCGATGAAGCATGTGCTCAAGACCATTGTATTGTCCAACACCTATCAGCAGTCGTCGCGGATCACTTCCGATTTGTGGGCCCGCGATGATCTGAATCGGATGCTTGCGCGGGGACCACGTTTGCGGATGGACGCGGAGATGATTCGCGACAATGCCCTGGCAATCTCTGGTCTGCTAGACCTCAAGCAGTTTGGCCCTCCGATCCGACCAGCTCAACCCGATGGCATTTGGACCAAGTTGGGTGGGCAAGCTTACGATTACGAAGTCAGCCCTGGTAGCGAACAATATCGTCGCGGCGTGTATGTCGTCCTCAAACGCGGTGCCCCCTACCCGAGCTTTGTCAATTTCGATGCCTCTGCGCGACTGGCCTGCACCGTCCGCCGTTCGCGAACCAACACACCGCTACAAGCCCTAACACTGCTGAACGATCCAGTCTACGTGGCCGCTGCTAACGCGTTGGCCGAACGCGTACTTGTGGAACGCTCCAGCGTGTCACTCGAGTCACAACTGGACTATGCGTTTCAGTTGTGTGTCGCCCGCAGTCCAAGCCCAGCCGAACAGCAGACGTTGCTGCAACTATTGAATTCGCAATTGGTAGCGGCGCAGAATCGAGAGCCTAGTGGTGATACAGAGTCGGCCCAGAGATCCGCTTGGACCGACGTCGCCACCGCCCTCCTCAACTTGCACGAAACCATCACTAAGGATTGATTGAAAATCTTAGTCGGTCGCTTTTACCGGGAGAAACAACAACGACACACCTAACACTGGTGGATTGAATCCTCAATACAGGGAAACGCGGATCATGATGAAAAACCAATTTGACTCAACAGCTTCAACTCCTGCTACATCCCAATTGTCGCGGCGCAATTGGTTGGGCTCGACTGGCATTGGTTTTGGGGGTATCGCACTTGCGTCGCTACTCAGAGGCGAAGCGTCGGCGAGCCACTTTGCGGCGCGCGCTAAGCAGGTGATCTACTTACACATGATCGGAGCACCGTCCCAGCTTGATCTCTTCGAAGACAAGCCGGAACTGGTAAAGCGTCACAATCAACCGTGCCCGCCGGAGGTAACCAAAGATCGCGACTTTGCGTTCATTGGCAAGACATCGACGTTGGCTGGCTCGCCGTGGAAGTTTGCCAGACATGGTGAAAGTGGCCAATCGTTGTCCGAGTTGTTGCCGCAATTGAGCGGTGTGGTCGACGAGTTGGCAATCATCCATTCGATCCACTCCGACGAAATCAATCATGCCCCAGCACAAATGTTTCTTCATTCAGGCTATGGACGGGGCGGACGCCCGAGTCTCGGTGCGTGGGTCGCGTATGGGCTCGGATCAGAGAATCAAGAACTCCCCGGCTACGTAGTGCTCCTCAGCGGACCAGCCGGCGGGGCAGGGACCAGCCTGTGGTCCAGCGGCTTTTTACCGAGCATTCATCAGGGGGTTCAATTCCGCAGTGAAGGGGATCCAGTACTATTCCTCTCCAATCCGGCCGGGCATGGCGCCCAAGATCGTCGTCGCGTGCTCGATGCAATTGGTGATTTGAACCGCCAGCAGTTGCTTGCCAGCGGTGATCCGGAAATCGAAACCAGAATTGCCCAATACGAGATGGCCTTTCGCATGCAGGCGTCGGTACCGGAGTTGATGAGTCTCGCTGGCGAATCAACGGAGACGCTCGAGCTGTACGGTGCGACACCCGGCAAGGCGTCGTTCGCCAACAACTGTTTACTGGCTAGGCGTTTGGTCGAACGTGGTGTGCGGTTAATTGAGTTGTACGACTCCGATTGGGACCATCACGGTGGGATCGAAACGCGCCTCCCAATCAAGTGTGGCGAGACCGATCGCCCAATGGCGGCGCTCATTACTGATCTAAAGCGACGGGGATTGTTGGACGACACTTTGGTTGTATGGGGTTCCGAGTTTGGCCGGACACCGCTGCGGCAAGGGGGCAATGCCAACGACAAGGGGCTATCTGGCCGCGACCATCACAAAGATGCCTTCACGATGTGGATGGCTGGCGGTGGCGTGCGCGGCGGCGTCAGCCATGGCAGCTCAGATGAACTAGGGATGGATGTGATCGAAGATGGTGTGCACGTGCATGATTTGAACGCCACCATCCTACACCTGCTGGGGATCGATCACGAACGCTTGACCTATCGTTATCAGGGTCGCGAATTTCGTCTGACCGATGTTCACGGCCAGGTCGTGAAGAACATATTAGCTTGAGACAAGCATAGCGTGGTGCTCTCCACGGAGAGTGCGACAAAAAGATATACGGCAAAAAGATTTGGGACACGACAGGAAAATTTGACGACAGGAACATAACGGCTTTGATTGTTCAGCCCCAAGCCCGGACGGAAATCATTCAATACCCTGTAGATAGACAAGGCTAGCGTCTGAGGTTCACCAAACACGGAGAGCACAATCGAGCTGTCTTCCTTGGTGTTTTCGTCACAACCGGCCGATGCGGTCTATTGTGATTTCATCTAATCTCGGACGCGCAGTTTGTAGTGTCCACGTTGGATTGGCCTGCCGATACAAATTTAGAGAGCGCCAACTTTGCGAAGACTAAGGCTATATCAGCATGGATCAGACTCGAGTATTTTCTGATTTTACAAATCAACCTAGCGGCTCAGCGACGTTAATTCCAGCAGTTCAATCGCAGCCAATTCCACGCTCAGCCCCGCGCGGTCGACTTCTGGTGTTGGAAGATGATCCGCTGCAACTTCAGTTGCTGAGACAACATTTGGAAGCGGTTGATTTCCAGGTTGTTACCGCCGCTACTGTGTGCGAAGCGGAAGAGCGACTGACCGAGTTCCCCATTCAGCTGGCTATCTTCGACGTGCAGTTGCCTGACGGTTCGGGCTTTGCCCTGTGCGAGCAACTGGATAGCGATCCTGCCCACGCGGGGTTGCCAATCATCGTGCTGAGCAGCTTGACGGAGGCGAGCGTCATTCGCCAGACGCGCGCCTCGGGTGGCAGATATTTTTTGTGCAAACCCTACGATCCCAACGTCCTGCTGGCAATCATCGAACGAGCATTAGACGATAGTAGGTAACCCACTAACCAGCTTGGGCTAGGTTTAGTTTGGCCAAAGCATCGACATAGTCACGCGCCACATTGAGAATCTCAGTGTTGTAATAGTCGAGTTTGAAGACCTCTTTCTTAGGCAACTGATCCTCCAACATTTTATCTTCTTCTTCGCGTTGAGCATCGAGTTGTTCGCGACGCTGCAGGAAAACTTGTTCGTTGAGTGAAACGGCCTTCTCATCTTTCTGAGATTTGAACGATTCAATGCGTTGCAACAAGCGATCGAAGCTTGGCGACTGGCGAATACGCTCGCTGCTCTTAGTCCTCAAATTGGACAAGATCGAGCCGTCGACCAATTTGTAGTCGCTGTGTCGGGCGGGCTTGATCTGGTCATTGGGTAAGGCGTAGTCGAGGTCGGCTTCCGAATTGTCGAAGCTGGCAGTGATAGCTGGCAAGACGACGTCCGACATGACACCTTGACGCTGGGTACTCTTGCCGTCGGGGAGATAGAACTGCTGAATGGTAATTTTGAGCGCCCCCATCTCACCGGGACTCCCTAGCAACTGTTGACCAAGATCGATCAAGCTTTGCACTGTCCCCTTACCGTGCGTGGAGGGATCGCCGATGATCAGCCCACGTTTGTAATCTTGGATAGCTCCCGCCAAAATCTCACTGGCACTGGCACTTTCCTTGCTGGTCATCACAATCAGCGGACCACTCCAGGCGACGCCACTGTTTTCATCATCGTAGACCTGGATCTGATCGCGCGAGTCTTTGACTTGCACGACAGGTCCGCGATCGATGAAGAGCCCAGTTAGGTTGATGGCTTCGGTCAGACTCCCGCCACCATTGCGGCTGAGGTCCAGTACCACAGCGTCGACCTTGGCATCGCGAAACTCAGCGAGAATTTTAGAAACGTCGGCGGTGGTACTGCGGAATCCAGTTGCGTTGTCCCTAGCAGCTTCCATGTCCATGTAAAAGCTTGGCAGATCGATGTAGCCAAATTTGAACGGTTCGCCACTTGCCTTCTGTCCATACTCGACGACTTGGCTGCGGGCTGCGCTATCGTCAAGCGTGATTTTGGCGCGGGTGATTTCGATGTTGGTCATCTCAGCACCGCCGACGGGGAGGACTCCCAGTCGCACCACGGTCCCCGCTGTGCCGCGAATCATCCCCACCACATCGTCGAGTTTCATATCAACCACGTCAAGCATGTCGCCTGTTTCGCCTTGGCCCACCGACACGATCCGATCGCCGGGCTTAAGTCGGCCATCTTTGTCTGCGGCACCACCGGGGACAATGCTGGTCAGCTTCGTATAGCCATCTTCGCTCATCAGTTGCGCGCCGATCCCATCCAAGTTGAGGCTCATGACGATCCGGAAGTTCTCCAGCGTGTCGAACGACATGTAGGATGTGTGTGGGTCAAAGCTGCTGGTGAGCGATGTAACATACAATTCCAATAGTTCGTCGGCGTCGGTCTGGTGCCAACGCTTGAGCTGCGTGCGAAAGCTACGATGCAAACGCTCTTTGGGATCTTCATTAGGATCGCCATTGAAAACGTCAGCGGCCCCGCGTTCGCGCCCTGCTTCCTTATCCTTGGCCGCCCGAAGACGATCACCTTCATAGACTAACAAACGGTATTTAATCTGTTTCCGCATGCGATCCCGCGCCTCGGCGTCATCGACTGGATAACGCAGCGTTTCGCGATCGATCATCATCTCTTCTTCAATCGTAAAGTCATGCGGCTCGTCGATCAATTCATGAGCCATGGCAATGCGTTCATCGATCCGTTTCAGAAACGTCTTGAAGACGGTGATGGCAAAGCCCATGTCACCTGCCCGAGCAAATTCGTCCAATCGATCGCGATTGGCTTTGAAGGCGTCGATGTCACTTTGCAGAAAATAGACTTTCATCGAGTCGAGCATCTTTAGGAACTGATCGAAAGCACGCTCGGAAATTTCATCGTCTAGCGGATGCTTCGACAAATGCTGACTATGCATGTATTCGGCGATGGTCTTGATGATCGTCCGATCTAAGGCCCGTCCGGCTGTCATGTCTTGCACGCGGGGATTGTCCCGTGTCTGTCCCTGAGCTGCAGTCAGGGAAAGTGTCGCAGCCGCCAGGGCGACCAGCGATAACGAGATGATTGCACTAAAGTTTTTAAGCATGAACCAGCTTCCAGAGGTCAAAAGAGTGAATCTAGGGAGCACAGGTGAACTGTAGGCTTGTAGCCGTATTGCCACGTGATGGTAGGAAATGATAAACCCTGCGGCAACACGAATGTCTCTTGCCACCCTCAAATCTTACCCATAATCCGATTTAATTGCACATCAACGGCTCCTTAACCAGTTTCGTCAATGTTCGAGCCAAAGCAAAATCGGTGCCAAGTGAGGCGGTTATTACCCACCGCTGCGAGGGGTTTTCAGCCGCAATGGTTGCGACTCGCTGGCGGAGCTGTTCCATTAGCTCTCCCTCAAATAACAAATGAGGCTGAACGACAATCGTGGCGCAGGAACTCCCGGCCATGGCTCGCAAAACTTCATCAACCGGCGGGCTCTGCGCATAGACAAAACCGGTCTCAAGTTTACGTACTGGGGTGATTTGACTTCGCAGAGCGGAGAATTGTCGCATCCGCTCCGTTGCTTCGTCAGATCGGCTGCCGCGTCCAATCATTGCCAATCCGATCTGAGTACAGTGGGTCCTTTCACAGCTTTCAAAGCAACTTGCCAAATTCGCCGTCTGGCAGAGAGCTTGTCGAAAACGAAGTGCCGATAGCTCAACGATTGCGGGGTTTAGTTCCAATGGGGCGGTCTGCCCCACAATGCTCAAGCCATGCCGACCTGCCGCTGCCAATGCCGCTGCGGGAATGTCTTGTAACGCATGACCCGCAGCGAAAAGTAGCACTGGA
Organism: Pirellulaceae bacterium; assembly: GCA_041741715.1. Lineage (GTDB taxonomy): Bacteria > Planctomycetota > Planctomycetia > Pirellulales > Pirellulaceae > Aureliella. The sequence continues at coordinate 48,893 of JBGSJT010000523.1, forward strand.
ACGGTGACGATCTCCCTAGCCCCCTGATCCGCTAACCTTGCGATCGATTGCTCAATGCTCGGCTCAGCTAATTCGAGATAGGCGAAACCAGTCAATTTCGGAGTCAGCAATTGCGCAAATTGTTGATAGACATTTTCAAACTGCCGCTGTCCGGCTGCGTTCCGCGTCCCATGCCCCACTAGGAGATACGCCACGTCGTCGCGCGATTGGATATCGATGGGAGCGGGCATGGGGAGAAGGGGCGTTAGTGAGATGGGGAGATGGATCTGAAATGACGAATGGCACCGGATTTGGGGCCAAAGGCTCGGTCTATTGTCGCGACAGACTCGCCGCCTAACAATTGACTGTCGTATGAGTAAAATTATAGCCTGTAGGGCAAGCTATTTTCACCTCAGCTAATTGCGACTACCATAAGACCCGAACACTCCGCTTCTACATCTTCAATCTCTCCACCCCCCCATCCCCCCCACCCCACCTCTCTCATGCTTCGCTCACTGCTCTTAGCGACTCTGCACCTAACGACTCTGCTGCTCGTCTCGGCTTCCTCACTGCTGCATGGACAGCACGGGCATGAGGAGCAATCTACATCGGCGAAAGCAGCTCCGAAAATATTTTTGGACAAAAGCCCGAAGATTGTTGCCTATCAACTCAACCGCTTGACCAACGAGCAACTGTTGTTGGTTGAGCGGTCAACCGCTGATCTGAAATACTTGCCGGTCTTCAGTGCGATCCTGTCACGCGAAGGAATTTCGCGAGCTTATCGCGATGAGGGGTTGGCTGGTTTGGTATTGCTCAAAAAATCCGATCCGGTGAGTGAGCTTACTGATGTGCTGCAATCAATCGGAGGCGACAATTCGGCCGGTCGTCGGATGCTCAAGAACTTGGGGGGGCTCCTGCTGGAGGTTTCGCCCGACGCGTTACAGCAGCAATCGCAAAAACTGTTAGAGCTGGCGGCAAGCGACGATCGACAACTTTCGGCCATAGGTTACGCGGCGCTTATCACCAGTGGCGGGGACGAACAAGCTTGGAGTCGTGCGTCTGAGTCTTCTGCCCTACCGCAGCTACTGACGGGCATTGCGTTGATAACCGACACTTCAATGCGCGATGCTCAGCATAGTCGTGTGATTGGACTTCTCGAACCACAGCAGAGCAGCGTTGTTCAGCAAGCCGCGTTGATTGCATTGGCAACTATCTCAACTAACGCTGAACAAACTTTTCAGCGAACCGGTGAATTGATTCGAAATTCAGAGCTGCAAGCTGCCGCGGTGAAAACGTTGCTATCGGTCCCGGTGAAAGCCCGCAATATGGACCAAAGTCGACAAATGATTGACTGGCTGGTTGACTTTGCGGAGCAAACGCCGCCAGCGGAGCGGACCAGTGACTCCTTTTTGGATGCCATGGAATTGGTCGATCAACTGTTGGCGAGTGCTCCCAGCGATGTAGCCAAGGCCTATCGTCAACGGCTGCGTGAAACTGTCGTCCGTGTGGTGCGCATTCATACCGTTGAGGAAGAGATGCGGTATGACCTTCCCTACTTTGCCGTCGAAGCGGGGCGAAGTGTCCAAGTCGTGTTGATTAACGACGACATGATGCCGCACAATTTAGTGTTCACTCTCCCTGGGGCATTGCAGGCGGTAGCCGACGCGGGGCTTGAGACCGGTCCCACTGGTGGACTGGATGGCAAGCAATACGTACCGCATAGCGACCAAGTTCTACACGCCACCGATATGGTGGCCGCGCGTGAACAAGCCGTGCTGACCTTCACTGCCCCAGAGCAACCGGGGGAGTATCCCTATGTCTGCACTTTCCCCAGGCATTGGATGCGGATGTATGGCGTGATGGTCGTCGTCGATGACCTGGACGCGTGGCAAAAGAATCCGGTCGAACCCAAAGACCCGATTGGAAGCAATCGGCACTTTGTGCAAAGTTGGACCGTCGACGATTTTGGCGCCGACATACGAGACGGACTTCGTGGACGCACGCCACGCATCGGTGAAAAGCTGTTTGTCGAGGCGACGTGCGCGCAGTGCCATAAAATCGGCGAAGTTGGCGTTGGCAATGTCGGACCCGACCTGATCCAAGTATTCGCGCGTTGGAAGGGAGATCCAATCGCTGTGCTGCGTGAGATCATTGACCCTTCGCACCGGATCGACGACAAGTATGCGGTGCATATCCTCATCACGCTCGACGGACGAACCGTCTCTGGATTGATCGTGGAGGAGACAAAGGATTCAGTATCGCTGATGGAAAATCCAGAGGCTAAACAAGCGACAGTGATTCCCAAGGGGGAGATCGACGAAATGCAGAAGACGGCCAATTCCATGATGCCCAAGGGGCTGCTTGATCGTTACTCTAAGGACGAAGTGCTGGAGATTCTGGCGTATATCCAAAGTTTGCAGAAGCCGTAATTGGACAATATCGGCTATGAAAGGAATTGATTTATGAGAGCGATTCGCTTAGCGGAACCAGGTCGCTTCGAGAGAATTGAAATCGCTGAACCGGGACGTCCCTCGGCTGGCCAAACGCTCGTAAAAACGCATCGAATGGGGATTTGTGGTACCGACTATAGCGGCTATCTGGGGAAGATGCCCTTCTTCAGCTACCCTCGCATTCCTGGACACGAACTGGGGGTAGAAGTCTTGGCCGTTGGGGAAGGTGTAACGAACGTCCAAGTGGGCGATCGCTGTAGTGTCGAGCCGTACATGAATTGTGGAGCCTGTTATCCCTGTCGCAAGGGGAATGGTAACTGCTGCGAAACGTTGAAGGTGATCGGCGTAATGATCGATGGCGGCTTGTGCGACCAGTTTCTGATCCGCGCGGATAAGCTACACCCCTCCTCAATACTCAGCTATGAACAACTCGCCTTGGTCGAGACACTGGCCATTGGCTGTCATGCCTGTGATCGCGGAGCGGCCAAGGAGGGGGACCATGTCTTGATCATCGGAGCGGGACCAATCGGCTTAGCCACGTTAGAGTTCACGCGACTAACTGGGGCCACGATCACGGTCATGGATATGGTCCCCTCGCGGCTCGACTTGTGCCAAGAGGTCTATGGGGTACCCCATACGATCCACTTCAAAAATGACGGTAGCGAATTGGAGCAGATGCGACAGATCACGGAGGGTGACAAATATTTTGTCGTCACTGACGCCACCGGCAACAATCGTTCGATGTCGAGTGCCTTGGAGTATGTCGCGCACACCGGTGCGTTGGTCTATGTCGGCATCACCACGGCCGAAGTTTCGTTCAAGCATCCGACATTGCACAAACCAGAGATGTCGATCAAGGGCTCGCGCAATGCGCTCCCCAGCGATTTCACGCGAATCATTGGCCTAATTGAGAGCGGAAAGATCGACACCAATCGTTGGATTACCCACCGCACTAGCTTTGACAATGTGATCGACCAGTTTGAGAGTTTTACACATCCGGAATCAGGCGTTATCAAGGCCGTCATCTCACTATAAACCGTACAAAGAAAAGACACCTCTCGCTGATCGCCAGTAGGGCTAAATCTCCCCACGGGGAGATTCGCGACGGGCACCGACGAAGTTGGTCGGCGAGCGGAGAGGGGGACTTGGCTGGAACTTCCCTCCCCGTCGCTTAGGCTCCGAGCCTCCCACCGTAAGTCCTCCCACCGTAAGTCCTGCCACCGTAAGTTACGCCGAATACGACGAATCTTACGGTGGGAGGGTGAGTTGCACCGAAACTAAACCGGCGATCAGCGAGAAGTATTTAAATAAATAAAAACTATTGGAGTTGCCATGATTCGTTCCGCCATTACCGCCAGTCTTGTTGCCGAAGCTCGCGGTGGGCCGTTTGTGTTTTGGGATGGCTTGCCAGCGGCCTTCGCGCGCGCGGCAGAGTTGGGTTACGATGCGGTCGAGATCTTCGCCCCAGGGCCGACGGCTGTTGATACTGCGGAACTGCGGCAGTTGATCGACCATCATCAAATGCAAGTCGCCGCGGTGGGGACCGGTGCTGGCATGGTCAAGCATGGATTGAGTTTGACCGATCCTGACGCAGCGCGTCGCGCGGCTGCCCTCGATTTTGTAAAGCAGATGATCGATTTCGGCGGCCAGTTCGCTGCACCCGCCATCATCGGTTCCATGCAGGGAAAGTGGGGGAACGATGTCTCGCGCGAACAAGCTTTGCAATGGTTGGCCGCAGCGCTCAATGAGCTCGGACCCTACGCGGAACAGCATCAAGTACCACTGCTTTACGAACCACTCAATCGCTATGAAACCAATCTCATCAAAACCATGACCGAGGGGGCCAGCTACCTACAGTCGCTCAAGACCAACAATGTGCGACTGCTGGCCGATTTGTTTCATATGAACATTGAGGAAGCCAATCTAGCGGATGCCCTGCGCGCAGCGGGTAAACACGTCGGTCATGTCCATTTCGTTGACTCCAATCGCCAAGCGGCCGGGCTGGGGCACCTGGACTTTGCGCCGCTTGCTGCGGCGCTAAAGGAGATTGGTTTCTCCGGATACGTTTCTGCCGAAGCCTTTCCACTACCCGACGCGGACACCGCCGCAGTCAAGACCATGGAAGCTTATCGTAAGTTTTTCGCTTAGCCGCGTTCAGGAAATTACAGTCGTAGCTACGTTCGCCAGAACGTCGACAGTCGTAGCTACGTTCGCCAGAACGTCGAGAGTCGTAGCTACGTTCGCCAGAACGTCGAGAGTCGTAGCTGCGTTCGCCGGAACGTCGACTCCCTGCGGTCTGGCGACCGCAGCTACGGGTGCGGTCTGGCGACCGCAGCTACGGGTGCGGTCTGGCGACCGCAGCTACGGGTGCGGTCTGGCGACAGCAGCTACGGTTAAGATCCGACACTTAAGACTGGCCCGCTAACAAATCATCTCTCAGAACTACTATTAAAGAATGCAACTATGACAACTCCCTCCAATGAATCAGGTTGTGTCCCGTTGGGATTGGCCCCCAGTTTTGGATTCGGGGATCGTATCGGACTAGCCACACCGGGGCACGTGCTTGCCATGCAACGCGAGGCCGGTTCCATCGAACCGATTTTCCCTCAGCAATCTATTCGCGAAATGAGTCGCACGCAACGGACGCCAAGCCAAGTCATGAAGGATGCGATGAGCGGTGCGCGAGCCGCTGGGTGGACGGCGCGCATTGGTGCGGATGCCGATCACCTCAAGACGCCACAGGATGTCGACGTGACGGCAGCCGTAGGCTTCACGTTTTTTACGATCGACCCTAGCGAGCATGTCGACCAACACGCAGACGACTATGACGAATTTACGTTGCGCGAAAAGTTTGTGACTGCGCGTGCCGATGCGGCCTGGGTTGACAGCTATCTTGGTCGCACGCTTGCACTTCCCAGCGGCACACAGGTGCTACTTGACGAACAGGCTTGCATGCGTGCTGCGGTTAAATATGGTACGGCAATTCGACATGCGATTGAACTGGGGAATCATATTCGCCAGGTGCATGAGCAGTCAGGCAGAGAGTATGAAGTGGAATTGTCGGTCGACGAGACCGATCAACCGACGACTTTGGCCGAGCACTACATAATTGCCGACCAGTGTTTGCGCGGAGGGATGAAGCTCATCAGTCTCGCGCCACGGTTTATCGGCGAGTTGGAAAAAGGGGTCGACTACAAGGGAGACGTCACTGGGCTGGAGTCATCGCTCAATGACCACGCGGCCATCGCTGAAATGCTTGGCCCTTACAAATTGAGTTTGCATTCGGGTTCCGACAAACTTTCGATGTATGCCGCTTTGGCGCGGGCTACCAAGGGGCGGTTTCATGTTAAGACGGCTGGGACCAGTTATCTGGAAGCACTGCGGGTGGTGGCCATTCACGACGAGACCCTATTTCGCTCCATCGTCGCCTTCGCTCGTGCGCGGTACGATGTCGACAAGGCCACGTATCATGTCTCGGCCACCAACAGTGCTGTTACCGCAGGGGATGAGCTAGATCGCGATGCATTGGAAGCAATCTACTTAGAGCGCTGGGCCGACGTTCCTCAGGGCCTAGGCTTTACCGCGCCAGGGCGGCAGATATTGCATTGCACTTTCGGTTCGACGCTGACCCATTCAGAGTTCGGTCCAGCCCTGCGTGGCGTGCTCCAGTCTTATCCAGAGACTTACACGCAGGTGCTAGCCGATCACTTTGGTCGCCATTTAAAAGCTCTGCGCGCCGGTATGTAGCCCTTTTTAAAGTGGCCCGACTTACTGGTCTTTCTTCTTCCCTTTCCCTTTCCCTTTTTTCCCTTCAGCTTGATCGCCGGCTTTGCCACCTTGGGGAGCGGTGAACTCAGCAGGTAGCTTTGCTTTCTGCTCGTCGCTCAGGAGCTTGAGTGCTTCTGTTTTGAGTTTAGTCCGCAGAGCCGTCGCTTTGGCGAAAGCTGCCGCTTGCGCCTCACTCAGTCCAGCCTCGGCGTCGATAGCCTTGACCTTCTCTTTACCTTTTTTGTCGGAGTCCTTCATGGCAGTCATCGCGTCGCGACGCTTCTTGAGCAACTCAGGAGTCAGTTCCGCGTCGGCCTGAATCTTTTTAATCTCCTCTTCCAGCTTCTTACCGATTTCTTTGATTTTGGCGGTTTGATCGTCAGTCAACGCGGCAGGTTCAAGCTGCTTGAGCAACTGCGCGGAAGCGGACTGAGCCGCATTGGCTTTGCCTTTACCCTTCCCTTTTTTCGCAGATGCTCCTTCCTCTTGGGCGAACGCGGCGGGAACGAATAGTAGGGCGCTAAGCGCCACGACACATAGACTAGTCTTCATTTCAAGAGTTCCTCTTCGTTAAACAGACACATTGGAAAACCACTACTTGTGGTGCATTGTAGTCAAGCCTGCGATCTGCCGACTGCAGGTGACTAAAAAGTAAAGAATGTGACATTTCTCGCTGATCGCCAGTTTAGTTTCGGTGCAACTCACCCTCCCACCCTAAGTTACGTCGTATTCGACGTAACTTAGGGTGGGAGGGTCGGAGCCTAAGCGACGGGGAGGGAAATTCCAGCCAAGCCCCCCTCTCCGCTCGCTGACCAACTTCGTCGGTGCCCGTCGCGACTCTCCGTTTGGGGAGAGTTAGCCATACCGGCGATCAGCGAGAAGTGTCAAGAATGTGACATTTTAGCACTACAGATGTGCGATGGTGAAAACCAAAGGAAATCGCAAGGATATCAGTCTTGCGCTTGACAATTTGACTAAGCTTGCATAGATTCGCGCGAGTTTTATTGCGCGGAGCCTCCCCCGACTCGATCCACTGCTGGACGGAAAGGCTCCAATTTTACCAGCAAGCACGCGGCGTTACCCTTACGGGACGCAGTGTCCGAGCACGAATCAAAGATGCTAATTGCATGATCGATCTTAGCGGTATTGCCCGACATTTACGTCTGGGTGTTGACCAATTGCGAGTTGTGGCGGACTTACTGCAACAGGGTTACCAACCCAGTTTTATCCAGCGATACCGGGCCGATGAGACCGGCAATTTGGCGCCATCGACGCTATGGTTGCTGAAGTTCGAGATCGACCGGCAAGTTCGCTTGCAAGCAGCTCGCGATAAAGCGGCTGGGCAGTTGCCCAAGGATGCAGAGCTGGATGCCGAAGGGATCAGGTATCTTGAGCGGGCGACCACGGAAGTCGAAATCGAAGCGGCCCTGCGCGCCTTCCGTTCGCGACGTCAGCTCAGCCAGAATCAAGAGAGCGACAAACTGCCGAGTCAATTGCTGGAAAAATTGATCGAGTACCAAGGGCCAGCGATCGACGACCTGACCGCCTGGGCTGCTGAGCAACTTGGCAGCGACAGCCAGACAGCCGATGCGGCTTTGCAGAACGCGCGGCGACTGGTGGGCATGCTCATGCATAGCGACTCGTCGTTGAACGAAAATTTGCGGCGGACCATTCAGCGCCGAGCCAATGTCCGCGTTGAGTTGTGCGATCCAACTCAGGTCGATGCAACCGACACAGGGGATAATTTGGCCGACGATGTAGCTAGCGATCACCATGAGGATCACTCTTCGAACGATGCTGAGCTATCACAAGAGCAAAAATCGACGACGGAACCCACTGCGGAAGTAGTCCCCGGTAGTTCAGTCGCGCCAACGGTAGACGACGTCGAGGTGCCAGTCGTCGAGGTGCCAGATGCCGAGGTGCCAGATGCCGAGGTGCCAGTTGCCAACGATTCAGTTGCCGAGGTAGCAATTGCTGCGGCGGGAGTTTCGATTGATGCTGCAACGGCTGACTCCAGCGACGGTGACAGCGTGGCAGAGATTCCATCGACCACGCGATCCGTCGAAGTCGAACAAACCACTGCCCACGTTTCTGCTTTGGAAACCACAGCTTTGGAAACCACGGCTTTGGAAACCACAGCGGAGAAGAAGGTTGATGCAGGTTCGGGCAAGAAGAAGGGCTCTAAATCGAAGGCGAGCAAGCCAGCCAAGAAGCCGGTGGCCAAGATGACTCCGCGACAGCGGCGTCGACGATGGTTAATCGCCATGTTGCAGCCGATGAAGTCGCTCAAATGCCCGCTCAGCAAGTTGAGCTCATATCAGCATTTGATGCTCGGTCGTGGTCGTCGCAGTCAATTGGCTAAAACGGAACTTCAGTACGACCGGCAGGCCTTGGTGAACATGGCTCGCGACACGTTCGTTACCGATAAGCATCCGTTGGCGAATTGGTTCGCTCAGGCGGCCGAAGAGGCGCTTGTGCAATCATTGGGGAACAAATCGGAAGCTGACGCAGTCAACGACTTGGAGGAGATCGCTGCCCAACGGTTGCTCGAGAACTCCGTCGATCAATTGCGACAAAAGCTGATGCAACGCCCCGTGCGTGGTCATTGCATCCTGGTCATCGATGCCGTCGGGCCCAAAGCGGCCGCCGTGGCCATCATTGACCCGACCGGACAGGTGCTTGCCATTGACGAGATACCATGTTCGGCCAGCCCAGGAATCGTCACTCAGAATGTGACGCGGTTGGGGGAGCTGGTCCATCAGTATCGAGTTACTTTGGTCGCACTCACCAACGGACCTGCGCGCCGCTTCTTGGTGCTGAGCCTGCGCGAGCTGGTGAAGCAAAGTGCTTCCTCTGGGCTGCGGTGGACAATGGCCGATCGTAGTGGTGCTGACGCCTACGCCGTTAGCCGTTCGGCGCTTAAAGAATTGTCCGTTCACAACCGGCGTCACCGCGCTTCGATTTGGGTCGGACGTAGCTTACAAGATCCGCTGAACGAACTGCTCAAAGTGGATGTGAATCGGTTGCGGTTGGGTAGCTTCCAACGTGAGCTGCCGCAGGATTCGCTGAAGGAATTAGTGCGGGTGACGATCGCCGATTGCGTTTGCCAGCAAGGGATCGATGCGCATAGCTCAAGCGTCGATCAACTGGCGTGCGTGCCTGGTGTGGCAGTCGCTCAAGCTCAGCAGATTGCTAGCTTGGCTGCCGCTGGCGCTCTAAATTCTCGAGCTGAATTGCTAACGCAAGTCACTGATTGGTCTGAGCTCGATTCTCGACAGGCCATTGGGGTTTTGCGACTATTTGGCTCCTCGGAGTCACTCGATGCGACCACAATTCATCCGGACGACTATCGCTTGGCTCAACGGCTGATCGAAAACACGGAACTGCACGCCCCTCCAGCGACCCCAGAGGGCTGGACTCTACCAGCGGATAAAACTGCAGCGGATAAAACTGCAGCGGCCAACACTGCTACTGCGGAGCCTGTCGCCGAAAGCTCCGACATCGCTCCCTCGCTCATCGAAGCGTCAAGTGAGGTGGAGGTACCAGTGTCGACCACTGAAGTTCCACAGCCATCCGAGTTGGCGCCGGTTGTCGCAGTAAGCGAAATCGTTGAGGAAGCAGTATCCATGGTGACTAAGGATACTACGGTCGAGAACACCGAAGGGCAGACTAGCACCACTGCTTCCGATGAGCCCACAGCTACCGACGTGGTCGTCGACAGCGAAGTGATTGGCGACGTGCCGCCAGCAGTTGACAACGATTCACCCGTCGATTCACCCGTCGATTCACCCGTTGTGGAGAGTTGGCCAGCCAAGTTACCCGCAGCGGCGGCTCCCGCGTGGCCGAAGCCTGAGTATCCCGAAGAAATCGCCCAGGAAGCGTCCACTCCACCCTCAGTCGATGTGGAAAAACTGGCGCGGGGTTGGCAAGTGGGCCGTGAGAAACTACGACAAGTTGCAAGTTGCCTGCACGCCCCGTTCGCCGATCCCAGATTGGCTGGTCCTCCGGTGCCGCTCATGGCAGACATGCCAACACTTGGTAACCTACAGCCGGGGCAATGCGTCTGGGCAGTGGTGATCGGCGTCGCAGACTTCGGTGCGTTTGTCGAATTGGCCCCCGATTGCAGTGGACTGATTCACATTAGTCGCCTTTCCTCCAACTATATCGAAGACCCTCACCAATGTGTTCAGGTCGGGGATCTGGTGATGGCCTGGGTCGTATCCGTCGACGAGAAAAAGAACCGAGTCGCCCTGACAGCACTCTCCCCCACCGAGCGCGATGCGGTTGAAACTGCTGCTGCAGAGCGGAAGTCGGAGCAAGACGAACACCGACGCCGTGATCGCGGTGGGCAAACCGCTGGTGGAGCTAACACAAGCGGAGGTAGCCAACGATCGGCCCCCCGTGCTCACGCGACTTCTGGGCAGGCACACGGCGGGCAGGCACACGGCGGGCAGGGACACGGCGGGCAGGGACAGGGAGGACAGGGACATGGCGGGCAGGGACAGGGAGGACA